>JALSIJ010000123.1 GCA_026981655.1 Rhizobiaceae bacterium
CTGCCGCTTCTTCTCCGCGTTGATAGGATAGTAATCCGCGAATGGCCAGAGTTGGCCCACCCAGCAGAATGCCAGAGCCTGCACCTGTGACCTGCCGATTGCCGGAAGCCGCACCCGCCGCAATTACGCCGACGCCCAGCAGGGTGGCAAACCCGGCGATATATTTAGCCGTGCGAAGCTGGTCTGCCATCCTTTCCTGATGCCCGCCAACAATATGCCCCACCTCATGGGCGATAACCCCGATGATCTCATTCGGGCTTTCTGCTTCCAGCAATGCGCCTGAATTGATAAACAACCGCCTGCCAAGCACGAATGCATTGAATTGCTGATTGTTGACGATGAAAATTTCGACCGCACCACGGCGCAGCCCGGCAGCCTTGAATATAGGGCGGGCATAGTCGCGCAGCAGCGCTTCTATTTCTGCATCGCGGATGAGAGATATTCCCCTGCGACCCTGCGCATCGGCATAATTGACCGGATAAATTGAGGATGTAACAACAAGCGTAAATGCAACGAATATACCAAGAAGCTTATTCTTCAATTGACAATGTCCCTTTGACTGGTTGAATACCTGTTGTTTAGACGATGGTCGCACGCTAATCAAATTCAACATCAATAAGGTAACAAAATGGCCGCATCCCCTCATTCTGGCAAGCCGAAGGCCGCCATTCGCAGCAATGTGGAACCGTTTCATGCGATGGACATTCTGGCAATGGCCAATGCATTTGCACAAGAGGGAAGGGATATTATCTCGCTCTGTGTCGGCCAGCCGGGTGCGCCTGCTCCCGATACGGCGCTGGAGGCCGCAAGATCAGCTTTGCAAAGCGGCAGGTTGGGATATACCGATGCGGCCGGTACTCAGCCTTTTCGCCGCCGGGTGGCCGAACATTACAATGAGCAATACGCAATAGAATTGTCATCCGACAGGGTGTTTGCCACAACCGGGTCTTCCGCAGGCTTTAACCTGGCTTTTTTGGCGGCATTTGATGCCGGTGACCGGGTGGCGATAGCAACACCGGGCTATCCTGCCTATCGCAATATCATGCGCGCATTGGCAATAGAGCCGGTTGAGATTGAGACTGACCAAGAAACCCGCTGGGCGCTGACCGCAAATCAAATTCGCGAGGCGCACGCGCTATCCCCCTTAAAGGGCGTGTTGATTGCAAGTCCTGCCAACCCAAGCGGCACCATGATGAAACCGGCGGCATTGAAGGAAATCGTCGATATTTGCGAAGAACTTGGTCTCTGGTTGATTTCGGATGAGATTTATCACGGCCTGACCTATGGCGATGCAACCGGGCTTGAGGAGGAAACAGCGCTTCGATACAGCGATCAGACCATCATCATCAATTCATTTTCCAAATATTATTGCATGACCGGTTGGCGCATCGGCTGGATGATTTTGCCGGAATGCCTCATGCGGCCTGTCGAGCGGATTGCCCAAAGCATGTATATTTCGCCACCGGAATTATCGCAGATTGCAGCAACTGCCGCCTTTGAAGGCAAACAGCAATTGCAACAGGTGAAGGCCGGATATGCTGAAAACCGTACTTTAATGCTCGACGCACTGCCAAAGCTCGGCTTCACCAACATCCTACCAATTGATGGGGCGTTCTATGCCTATGCATCGGTTGAAAATTTTACCGATAGTTCCATGAGTTTTACCAGGCGTGTGTTGCGCGAAACCGGTGTCGCCATTACCCCGGGGCTGGATTTTGACCCCGTGCGAGGCCCAAATTATATTCGCTTTTCCTTTGCTGGAAGCAAATCAGATATTGAGATTGCGATTGAACGATTGGGTAATTGGGATGGATTAAAATAATCCGAATTTCGCTATTTTATCGAATATTTCCCCCGGCCAGTCTGCACCACGCGGCCCTGCTTCACCAGTTTTCGCAAACTGCGATAGACTGCCTCATGGGTGAGGCCAATTTCTGCTGCAAGCGCAATGATACCGCCTTTTAACATATCATCGCTCAGGGCCGAATATACGCGTTCCGGCGCGCTTTTGATCGCCATAATTTCCAGTTTTCGGCGATAAACCTGATTTTGACGGGCTAAATGTTTGGTCATTGCAATTGCAAAATTGGGGTCGGTTTGCAGATGTTCCAAAACGTGCTTTCGGTCGATCTCTATTAATAAAGTGCTTTCCTGCGTCGCAACCGCATCGCAATGGTAAAAATCAGAAAACAGCGATGCTTCTGCGAATGTTTCACCCTTGATCGCATGATGAACCAGCAGTATTTCTCCGGCCTGAGTAGCGCGCCGTAATTCAATATATCCTTCCTCCACGCAGAAAAGCCCACCGGTTTTCTGGTCCTGGTGAAAAAGATGCTGGCCTTTTTCCAAAGACAAATGGCGCATCGCATTCGTGGGAATTGCCTGGAACAGATCTGGAAGCATGTTTTGCTCACTTATGACTGAAATCATATCTACTAGAGTGGGGATATGGCATTGTCTGCATCAGGTAAATCCCCCATGTAATATTTGGAAAGATGAATTATGGCAGAACTTTCAACCCTTAAACTGATCGCGGCATTTGTGGCTTTGCTGGCAATGCAAGGCACATCTTTTGCCCAAACCAAGATGCAACATCAATCGGGCATGGACCATAGCAAAATGATGCAGCAGGGCGGGGCAAAATTGCCGATCGCGAGTGAGCCGGGGCAGGGCGGATTTGCAGCAATTGCCGAGATCGTTGCTTTGTTAAACGCTGACCCCAAAACAGATTGGAGCAAGGTTGACATTTCAGCACTGCGCGAGCATCTGGTCGATATGAATGAGCTTACTTTGTATGCGAGTGCCACCAGTAGCGCCTCGGATAGCAGCGTAATTTTTACGGTTTCCGCCGAAGGGCGAGCGCTAAAAGCTGTTCACAATATGGTGCCAGCCCATGCGGGCGTGCTTTCAAATACCACAAGCTGGAATGTTAAGGCTGAGGTGACGGATACAGGGGCAATTATGACAGTAAATTCAGCCAATCCAAAGGATTTGCAAAAGATCAGTGCGCTTGGTTTTTTTGGGGTAATGGCAACCGGCGCCCACCATCAGGCCCATCATGTGCTGATGGCTGCAGGTGGTGCAAATATCCATGGAAATTGATTTATCGAAAATTATCGACTGATTGCCCTACTCGATATCTTCCACAACCTTGTCTTCACCTGTCACCTGATGGGCAAGGGCTGCCTCCATAAACTGATTGAGATCGCCATCGAGCACCGCGTTTGGATTGGTGCTTTCTACCCCGGTGCGCAGATCTTTCACCAGTTGATAGGGCTGCAGCACGTAGGAGCGGATCTGGTGGCCCCAGCCAATATCAGTTTTGGAATCGTGCGCCGATTGCGTGGCTTCCTCGCGCTTTTTAATCTCGATATCATAAAGCCGCGCCCGCAGCGCTTTCATGGCGTTGGCGCGGTTTTGATGTTGTGACTTTTCTGATGATTGCACCACAATGCCGGTCGGCAGGTGGGTGATACGCACGGCCGAATCGGTGGTATTAACGTGCTGCCCGCCAGCCCCGGATGAACGGTAGGTATCAATTCTAATGTCCTTGTCCTGAATATCAATCTCAACATTGTCATCAATAACCGGATAAATCCATACGGATGAGAACGAAGTGTGTCGCCGTGATTGGCTATCGAATGGCGATATGCGAACAAGCCGATGTACGCCGGATTCTGTCTTGGCAAAACCATAGGCATTATGGCCTTTGATTAAAATGGTGGCCGACTTTATACCGGCCTCATCACCTGCGCTCGATGATTGTATCTCCACCTTGTAGCCCTGTTGTTCGCCCCAGCGAATATACATGCGCAGCAGCATTGAGGCCCAGTCCTGGCTCTCTGTACCACCGGCTCCGGAATGAACCTCAAGATAGGTGTCATTAGCATCGGTCTCGCCAGAAAGCAGCGTTTCAACCTGCCGCTTGCCCAGGGTCTTGTGTAGACTTTGAATTGTTGCCTCGGCCTCGGAAACAATATCGGCATCACCTTCCTCTTCACCCATTTCGAT
Source organism: Rhizobiaceae bacterium (assembly GCA_026981655.1). Lineage (GTDB taxonomy): Bacteria > Pseudomonadota > Alphaproteobacteria > Rhizobiales > Rhizobiaceae > SZUA-100. Next base: position 4,012 of record JALSIJ010000123.1, read on the forward strand.
CAATTCGAGACTATCATTCATCTCGACTTCGAGATCGTTGATCGATTTGATGCTGGTTTCCAGATGTTGCCGCTCGCGCATGAGTTTCTGAGCATTATCCGAATCGTTCCAAAGATCGGGGTCCTCGGCCTTTTCATTCAGGAAGATCAGGCGCTTTTGCGCTTTGTCCCAATCCAGGTGGCGGCGTAGAAGGCTGATTGCCTGTTTAATTTCGTCAACAAGACTTTGCGTTTCAGCGCGCATAGAAAGCTACTTCCTTTTTCAGGGGTATTGCCCTGCATCAGAAAAAGGCAGGGTAATTTTGAAATGAAATTACGCTGCAGATTATGGGAAGTAAAGTGCCGGTGATCAGATGCCGCTAATACAATCCACCAGTGCCCGAAACAACCGCCCGATTTGCCTGCGGCGTTACCGTAAGAGAACCGCGCGCCAGATCTGCTTCAAAGCCGATTACTGAATACGTATCCGGTGGGCGGGTGCCAGGTTTAAACGCTTCGAGAATAACACCCGGTGATCCGGCCCGAGCGCGAAGGCCGGTTTTCCGGTTAATCGGAATAAGCTGAATGCCGGGCGGAACACGAAACTTGACCGGTGGTACATCTTTCAGCGCAACTTCCATGAAACTTCTGAAAATGGGGGCTGCCAATCCGCCGCCGGTGCTGCCACGGCCCATCGGCTTGGGTCGGTCGAAACCTACAAACACCCCAACGGCAAGATCGGTTGAATAGCCCATGAACCATGCATCCTTTTCCTCATTGGTGGTGCCGGTTTTACCTGCAATTGGTCTGTTCATGGTTCGCAGCCGAGCGGCAGTACCGCGTTGCACCACCCCTTCCATCATTGAAGTGATTTGATAGGCTGTCATCGGATCAAGCACCTGATCACGATTGTCGATCAGCTCAGGCTCATCCTGCCCGTTCCATTCGGTCGCGCTGCATGATTCGCAAACCCGCTCCTCATGCTTGAATATGGTTTTCCCATACCTGTCCTGAATTCGGTCAATCATAGATGGCGTGATACGTTTGCCACCATTAGCCAGCACAGAATAGGCGCTGACCATACGCATTACGGTTGTCTCTCCAGAGCCGAGCGACATGGAAAGGACAGGTAACATTTTATCATAGATACCAAAGCGCCTTGCATATTCAGCAACCAGCGGCATGCCCATATCCTGGGCCAGTCGAACGGTCATAAGGTTTCTGGATTTTTCAATGCCAAGACGAAGGGTTGATGGCCCTGCATATTTGCCGCCGTAGTTTTTTGGTTCCCAAACACCAAGCGCCTGACCTTGATTAACCTTGATCGGCCCATCCAACACCACCGAAGATGGCGTGTATCCATTATCAAGTGCCGCCGCATATACAAAAGGTTTAAAGGCCGAACCGGGTTGTCGATAGGCTTGAGTGGCGCGGTTGAACTCGGATTGCGCAAACGAGAAGCCACCAACCAAGGCAAGTACACGGCCCGTATGCGGGTCCATTGCGACAATTGCACCGCCGACAGCAGGAGGCTGACGCAGCAAATACCCGGGATTTTTTTCGTCCTTGGATTTTTCAACATAGATCACATCGCCAATGTTGAGAATCTTATCGATAGTTTTTGCTGTGCGGCGTTTCTGGTCCTCTATTGCTACTTTTCTAATCCAGCTATTGCTTTTCAAAATGATATTCACTTCAGTCCGGTCAGAAGCAACTTTACCATCAACCCCGGTAGGGGGGCGTAATCCAACCCGCGCTTCTTTGTCAGTAACCGACAAAACTATCGCCAGTGTCCATTCCGGTACATCACTAAGTGGTTTGACCTTATTGAGGCTAATTCCCCAATCTGAGCTTGGCTCTAATTTTGTAATCGGTCCACGATAGCCCCGTTTTTTGTCATAGCTCATCAGCCCTTTTATCAACGCACTACGCGCAGCAACCTGCAGCCGCGGGTCAAGAGTTGTCCGGATAGACAATCCCCCCTCATACAAGGCATCGCTACCATAACGCTGAATGATTTCACGGCGTACTTCCTCGGTAAAATATTCCGAAGCAAACAGGTACGAACCTTTTGGACGAGGATTAACGCCAAGTGGTTGCTTTTTGGCCTGATCAGCCTCATCCTGAGTTATATAACCATTTTTGAGCATACGATTAAGAATTGTGTTTCTGTGCTCGATGGCCCGTTTTGTAAATCGGTAGGGATGATAGTTGTTCGGCGCTTTTGGCAGGCTCGCCAGATATGCGATCTCCTGCAAATTTAATTCGTTGACCGATTTATTGAAATAGGCAAGCGATGCGCCGGCAACTCCATATGAACCAAGACCAAGAAAAATTTCGTTCATATATAATTCCAGAATTTTATCCTTGGAATAGGCGCGCTCAATACGCAGCGACAAAACGGCTTCTTTAATTTTCCGGTCAATTGAGCGCTCGTTTGACAATAGAAAGTTCTTTGAAACCTGCTGGGTAATCGTCGAGGCACCAACAAGCCTTTTACCCGAGCCGTAATTTTGAACATTAATGACAACAGCTCGCACCAAACCCGTTAGGGATATTCCATTATGGCGGTAAAAATTCTTGTCTTCGGCCGAAAGAAAAGCTTCTTTCAAAAGCTCAGGCATTGCTTGAATTGGCAGGTATAAACGTCGCTCATGGGCGTATTCGGCCATCAGGCTGCCGTTAACCGCATGAACGCGGGTGGTCACCGGTGGTTCATATCGGCTGAGCACCTCATAATCAGGTAGATCGCTCGTCAGGTCCGATACATACCAGGCAACCCCTGCAGCTACAATTAGCCCAAGCATCGTTCCAATACCAAACAGATAGCCAACAATTCTCAAAAACATTCATTTTTTCCTAAAAAGGCAGTTTTACCCGAATCGCACCCAAATCTTAATTTAGCGAACTTATCTGGTCTTACCTAGCGTAATCCATAGCGTTAAGCTTTCACCTAGTAAATCTCCACATTTGATTCAAGTGGATAAACTAAAACACTGTGTACAAAATAGGGCTGAGAGAAGCTGAATTCTATAATTTTCGATGATTCGGTATATCTCGAAAATTCTGTTTCAGTTTGTATCAATAAGTGCCTTGAATCAATAATTCTGATATGCTGCATAAAATTTTGATATAATTAAATTTCTTTATTCGCGCGAATATTGAATTCTAGTCTATTTTCCGCGTAAGGCAATTTTAGGGCGCAGATAATTCATTATAGCGATTTTCATTTGCTCCGCTGCTTTTTGTTGCCAAAGGTCCGAAATGAGCTGTTGCTCATCAGCTGTGTTTGAAAGATAGCCAAGCTCAACCAATACCGATGGCACCTCTGGTGCTCGTAAAACGTGGAAATTGGCTGACCGCAACGGGTTTTTTATCAATTTTATCTGGGAGCGCAATTGCGAAACCAGTATTCGTGCGATTTGAAGTGAGAATGACTTGGTTTCCCGTCTTGTGAGATCGATTAAAATATCCGCAACCTCTGCATTTTGTTGGGGGAGGGCAAGTCCGGCAACCAGATCGGACCGGTTTTCCTTGTCAGCCAGTTTTTTCGCCAATTCATCCGAGCCCTCCTTCGAAAGCGTGTATATCGTGGCGCCTCTGACTTGCTTCTGACTCAATGTGTCCGCGTGAAGCGAGATCATCAGGTCAGCCTGGTTTCTTCGCGCAATGCTGACCCGCTCATTTAACGATACAAACGTGTCGGCAGTTCTGGTCATCAATACTTTGAGGTGCCTGGATTTTTCCAATTCACTTCTTAATTTCAATGCGATACTCAGTGTGATGTTTTTTTCCGCTCCAACCCGCATTCCTTCTGCGCCGCCATCAATGCCGCCGTGACCGGGGTCAATGACCACTATGATTTTGTTGTTTGTGTTGTCTTTACGCCTGATTCGATCGCCCTTATAGGCAACATTGCCCGAATTTCCATTATCGCCGGTCTGCAGAAATATTGCGTTTCGATAACTTTCCCTGTCTGTTTTCACAATATCCAGCAGTAGACGATAATGACCTTTGTCACCGTGCGGCTGCAAAGAGGAATTATCAATACGCGTTGGGGAACTGGTTTGCAGCACAATCCTGGATCGCCCCGGCGCAATTGCCCCATACCTGATGCCGTCAATCAGGCCAAACAACGGAATCTGTTGATTATCACCGAAACTGAAAATAGTATCTGGCAGGTCAATGACCAGCCGGTTGGGGTTCTCCAAAAAAAGAGATTTAAAGCTGATTTTCCGATCAAAATCGACCACCAGCCGGGTTCTGTTGGAATCTCCCGCAATCCGCGCCGCAAATGCAATTGCAGTTTGCTCGCTCGTGCCGGGTACAGCTTTGTTTGCGGCAAGAGCAGTCTCCGGCAGAAATATTGCCGCGCAATATGCAATGACCACGCATAAATTACGCAGCATTGCAAACATACGTGACCATTGGTTATGAACTCGCCTGGACATTGTTTTTGAATCCGCTGGATTGGTTTATGTCGCTATAATGACCGCTGCTGGTTGAACTATGGTTAACAATATCTTGCATTCGTCAATTAATCACACCCAGTTAATCGAATGTTTTTAAAATTGTTCTATGATTCTGAATATGCAGTAATATTGCTTGTTTTATTTTCAATGCAGGCATATGTGTATTGCACGGAACCTGGTTGCGATTTGACGGGACACAGGCAAAAACAAAATTGAAATGCGGCGGTAAGGCATAGTTCAGTTCGGCAGTGAACTGTATTTATTTAATCCTTACAATAGTTTATGCAATTCAAAAGTAATTGTTTTTGCCATCCGACGTCTGATAGTCCAGCAGGTCCGATTTACGAGTTCGTGGATGCTGTTTGTTACAGAACCACATTTTACAGGCATTTCTTTATGATTTTCATTGAGATGCCCGCCCAAAAGGCAAATTCACATCATTCATCAGGTGCAATGCCGGTGAGTGAAATTTTTAATCAGTTCGTTTGCGGAATCTATGAGAGCCAATTCGATACAGTCACAAAATATCACGCCAGTTGCGCAAAACGCGCAGCCAGTGGCCTTGATATTCAGCCCGGACACCAAAAGGGTGTTTTCCGGTGTGTGCCATCGTCTGCTTGAAAGTGATCCGGTACAAACGCACCAGTTATTCGATTTCGATGGCTATGTTCCCGATAAAATGGGGCAGGGGAAAAGCCCTGACATTCAGCTATGGAATCGTGGAAAGAATACTAAATGGCACAAAATAAGATGCTTATCGATGCCTCCCACCCGGAAGAAACCCGGGTTGTGGTGGTCCGCGGCAGTCGGGTTGAGGAATTTGATTTTGAATCAGAGAACAAAACCCAAATTCGCGGCAATATCTATTTAGCAAAAGTTACCCGCGTAGAACCATCCTTACAGGCAGCATTTGTCGACTATGGCGGAAATCGTCATGGGTTTCTTGCCTTCAGCGAAATTCACCCTGACTATTACCAAATTCCAGTTGCAGACCGCCAGGCGCTGCTGGAAGAGGAAGCGGCTGCGGTAAAAGAAGAAGCTGAAGAGGAAAAAGAAAAAGAAAAAGAGGCGAAGCCCGCCAAGCGCAGACGCCGTTCGCGCCGTAAACCATCAGCCAAAAAGGCGTCCGAAGAATCCGCAGAAGAAAATGCTTCCGGCGAAACTGAAGAAGGCTCAAACGAAAAAGACGGTGAAGGCCTGGTTCCTGAGGCTAAGTCTCAGGAAGACGCGGACGCGCCTGCAACTGAAAGAGAAATGGCTTCAAATGAAGATGAGGCCACTGATTCTGATGCCTCAGATAAGCCGGATTCGATTGCCGCCGATAACGAGAGCGACACAATATCTGAACCGGCCGGTGAAGACGATGACGACGACGATGATGGTGACGAGGATGATGGTGATTACGATGACAACGGCGATGATAATGAAAATGCCGTTGAATCTGTCGGCGTTGAAGATGCGCTGGAAGAAGTTCCTGTTCGCCGGGTAAAACGCCGCCACTACAAAATTCAGGAAGTTATCAAACGCCGCCAGATTATTCTTGTTCAAATCGTCAAGGAAGAACGTGGAAATAAGGGCGCAGCGCTTACAACCTATCTTTCTCTCGCCGGGCGTTATTCTGTGCTTATGCCCAATACGGCCCGTGGTGGTGGTATTTCGCGCAAAATTACCAATTTGGCCGACCGCAAGCGTTTAAAATCAATTGCCGGTGATCTCGATGTTGCTGAAGGCATGGGCGTAATTTTGCGCACAGCGGGCGCAAGCCGCACAAAGCCTGAGATCAGACGCGATTTCGAATATCTGTTGCGATTATGGGAAAATGTTCGCAATTTAACCCTGCAGTCGACAGCGCCATGTTTGGTCTACGAAGAAGGCAGTTTGATCAAGCGCTCCATCCGCGATCTTTATGACAAGGATACCGGGGAGATATTTGTTTCCGGCGAAGAGGCGTATAACGAGGCAAAGGGCTTTATGAGCATGCTCATGCCTAGCCATGCCAAACATGTGAAACGCTATACAGACCGGGTGCCGATTTTCAGCCGCAATGGCGTTGAAGCGCAGCTGGACAAAATGCTGCAACCTCAGGTGACGCTGAAATCCGGTGGTTATCTGGTAATAAACCAGACCGAAGCACTGGTCGCCATTGATGTGAACTCCGGTCGTTCAACGCGCCAGCATTCAATCGAGGATACGGCAACGCAAACCAATCTTGAGGCCGCCGAAGAGGTTGCACGCCAACTTCGCCTGCGTGATCTTGCCGGTCTGATTGTTGTTGATTTCATTGATATGGAAGAAAAGCGTAACAATCGGGCAGTTGAAAAACGCCTGAAAGATGCCTTAAAAAACGATCGTGCCCGCATTCAGGTCAGTCGTATTTCACATTTCGGATTGCTTGAAATGTCGCGCCAGCGCATTCGCGCCAGTGTTTTGGAAAGCACTACTAAGACCTGCCCAACCTGTGATGGTATTGGCCATGTACGCTCACCTTCTTCCATTGCACTGCATGTGTTACGAACGACAGAGGAATATCTGCTTAAAGCCTCCAGGCACAATCTGGTTGTCAAAACCTCGGCTGAAACGGCGCAATATGTGCTTAATTACAAGCGGTTGAATCTTGTCGACCTTGAAACCCGTTTCGGTGTTTTGATCACCATTGAAATTGACCCGACTATTGGTAATCAATTTTTATTAATTGAACGCGGAGATTTTGCCACACCGCGCGCGCAGGTGGAAAATCATGTTCAACCTGATTCGTTCTGGCCTGAAGCGGATGATGCCGCCTCCGATGAACCTGATGCTGTGATTGATGGCGCTGATGCAGACGAAAATGAAACTCGCCCAAAACGCAAGCGGCGCAGAAGCAGGCGTGGTCGGGGAAGATCAAATCAGGGTGAGGAAAATTCAAACGAAGCAACCGTTTCAGCTGAAGCGGCAGAAACCGTTGCTGCTGAAGATGATTCTCCAGCTGTTGAAGTTGCAGCCTTAGATGAAGGTGAAGCCAAACCAAAGCGCCGTCGGCGTGGGCGTCGCGGTGGTCGCAACAGCAATTCAGATGAAGCAACATCTGCCGAATCAAGCGACGAAAAATCCGAAAGCACAGTAAACGCTGCTAAAATAGTTGATACTGTTGAAGTCGTTGTTCCTGCTGAGCCTGAGGCGGCCGAAGAAAAGCCGGGCCGTAATCGCCGTCCTGGCCGTGGCCGAAAGGCTAAACCAGCAGAAACTCCAGTTGAGGCTAATGATACCGCAGATGTGGCGGAAGAAGTGACAGCTGATACTGTTGAGACAGTAGAAGTTATGGCTGAAGATACCAAGAAGCCACCACGTCGGACAAGCAGGCGACCGCGCAAGAAAAAGACCGAAGAGGCAGTCGAAGCAACAGAGGCAACCGAGGTTGCACCGGAAAAATTTGATTCTGTTGTAGAAACTGCACCAGCTGAAATTACAACTGACGAAGACAAAACGCCTGCAAAACCGCGTAGAAATACCAAGCGCAAGGCAGCTTCAAAAACTGTTGCGGAGGCAAATGTTGCTGAGACTTCGAGCGATGAAGGTTCAGAAGAATCAGATAAAGATGATGGGAAAAAGAAAAAGGGCGGCTGGTGGCAGCGCCAGAGTTTTTTCTAAAGCTTGTCTCCTAAAAATGGAAACCGGTTTATTGAGTGAATACCAATGAACGCGATATGAATTAGGCTAAAATGCAAATTTGGCAGTCGAGATGAAACTTTCGGCTGCCAAATTTTGTAAATTCAGCCGGTAAAACCATCATTGTGCTTGAGGCTGATGATGATCTGTTATAGTTCTGCGCAGATGAATGGGGAGATATACTTCCCCGCAAGAATGGCCCCTTAGCTCAGTTGGATAGAGCGCCAGCCTTCTAAGCTGGATGTCGCTGGTTCGAATCCAGCAGGGGTCACCATTTCTCCGGTATCAATTGTAAAGCATGTGACAAGAATGGACCCTGCTAAAAATAGTGCGGCGTGTCTGAGAAACCTCGAGCACGGCACACCAAAGGCCACAAGTGTGGCCCGGGCTATTGCCCGCCCCGCGGAGCGCAGCCAGAAGGGCGACAGCGTGAGCGAGAAAATGGTGCCCCCAGAAAGATTCGAACTTCCGACCTACTGATTACAAATCAGTTGCTCTACCAGCTGAGCTATAGGGGCCAAGGCGCTTGAGTTTGGTAAAACTCATCATTACGCATTGTCTTTGCAATTTCAAAAGCCCCAATTATCGGGTGCAGGTGATTTGCAACAGGCATTAAATAATGCCGCGCCATGCCGATAAACCATCGCCTTTTTAATTGCAACCACAAACCGTATCTAAAGAGTATATTGTCGCCATTTTAATACGGATGGCTAGAGCATTTCCCGAAAAGTGGTAGCCGGTTTTCGGATGAGAAGTGTATAGAAACAAATAGATAGATCGCTGAGGTGATTTAGATAACCGCGAAAGCACTCTAATTGTCCAATTGCATTCATTGGCCCGGTAGCCCTATTGATTAATCCGGTCATGCTCTGAAAAGGTCATGCCATTCTCGGCAAGCTCCAAAAGCAGCGGTGCCGGTTTCCAGAATAGCGCGCCATCGCCTTCGGCAAATTTAACAACCGCATCAGCAACCGTATTCAGGCCAATACTGTCGCCGTAATGCATTGGTCCGCCACGCCAGCGCGGATAGGCGTAGCCATGATTATAGACCACATCTATGTCACTGGAACGCTGGGCAATGCCCTCGGCCAGAATATGCGCGCCCTCATTGATCAGGGCAAACTGGGTGCGCTGAATGATTTCATCGTCGTCAATTGCACGTGGTGTAATGCCAAGTTCTTCGCGCACCGCATTGATGATTTCAGTTGCCGCCGGATTTTCACTGCGCGCCCGTGTTTCCTTGTCGTAGAGATAATAGCCAGAGCCGGTTTTTTGTCCCAGATGGCCTGCTTCTACCAGACGATCTGCAATCAGCGACACACGAACCTCGTGTGGCTCTAGCTGGCGGTCCTTGCGGGATTTATAGCCAATATCGAGACCGGCAAGATCACCAACGGAAAAGATGCCCATAGCAAAGCCAAATTTGGTCAGTGCGCTATCAACCTGCTCGGGTGAAGCGCCTTCCAGTAACAACAGTCCTGCCTGTCGGGCATAGGGGGTCAACATGCGATTGCCAATAAAGCCGTGGCACACACCGGCCACAACTGCATTTTTTCGGGTGCGTTTGGCAACAGCAAGTGCGGTTAGAAGCGCGTCGTCAGCGGTCTCGTCTGCACGCACAATTTCAAGCAATCGCATAATATTGGCGGGTGAGAAATAATGCATGCCCAAAACATCGCGCGGGCGCGAGGTCGCTGCGGCAATTTCGTTGATGTCGAGATAGGAGGTGTTGCTGGCAAGCACCGCGCCCGGCTTGGCGACCGCATCAATTTTGCCAAATACGTCCTTTTTAATGTCCATGGTTTCAAATACGGCTTCGATGATAAGATCAGCCTCTTTAAGGCTGTCATAGGAGGTGGAGCCGGTGACCAGCGCCATCCGGGCCTCCACATCTTTTTCTGAAATGCGCCCACGTGATGCGCTTCGCTTCCAGTTTTTCTCCATCATCGCGATGCCGCGTTTTGATGCCTCATCATTCATCTCTATAATGGTGACCGGAATGCCCGCATCGGCAAAGGTCATGGCAATGCCGCCGCCCATTGTGCCACCGCCGATAATGCCAACAGAATCAACATCTCGCGGCGTGCCTGAAACATCGGAAGGGGCTTTTGCAGCGGCCCGCTCGGCAAAGAAAATATGTCGAAGCGCCTTTGATTGGTCAGAGGCGACAAGCTCCATGAATGTTTCGCGCTCTTTGGCGATGCCTTCCGCGTAGGGCAGGGTATAGGCGGCTTTTACGCATTCGGCCGCCTTGAGTGGTGCAATCGCCCCGCGAGCACGTTTGATGATCTGGGCATCGACCCCTTCAAACTGTAGAGATATTACTTTGCTCAATGACAGTTCCCGTTTGGAAAGCCTGCGGTCGTCGAATGGTTTGTCAGCGATCGAATGCGCATAGGCAATGGCAGCTTCAACGCAATTTCCCTCAATGATTTCATCAACTAATCCGATTGCTTTGGCTTTTCGTCCGTCTATCGGCGCACCGGATGTGATCATCGCCAGCGCTTCGGGCGCATCTATCAGCCGGGGGAGCCTTTGTGTGCCGCCAGCACCAGGTAAAATGCCCAGCGTAACTTCGGGCAAGCCAACCCGGGCTTTGACATTGGCAATCCGGTAATGGCAGCCAAGTGCTACTTCCAACCCGCCACCAAGTGTATTTCCTTCAATGGCTGCAACAACAGGTATTGAGCAGGCCTCAATCAGATCAATCACTTCACCAAGGCCGGGTTCCTTTGGCGGTAGGCCAAATTCTTTTATATCAGCCCCGGCAATAAAAGTGCCGCCCTGACCGGCGATAACCACAGCCTTTGCACCTGAACCATCAGCAAATTCAAGCCCTAGTTTCAGCCCCATACGCACCGCGTGGGAAAGCGCATTCACAGGTGGGTTGTTAATCAAAAGGACAGCAACATCGCCCTCGCGGTTCATTTCAACAGCGGTCATAATAATAATCCTTAAAGCACTTCAAACAGACCGGCAGCACCCATGCCGCCACCAACGCACATGGTGCAAACTACATATTTTGCGCCCCGGCGTTTTCCTTCAATCAGTGCGTGGCCAACCATGCGCGCACCGGACATACCATAGGGGTGTCCGATGGATATTGCCCCACCATTGACGTTGAGTATTTCATCGGGAATGTCCAGCACATTGCGCGAATGCAAAACCTGCACTGCAAATGCTTCATTGAGCTCCCAAAGGCCGATGTCGTCCATTTTTAACCCGTTGGCCGCAAGCAGTTTTGGAACAGCATAAATCGGGCCAATGCCCATTTCATCCGGTTCAAGGCCGGCAACTGCAATGCCGCGATAGGCGCCAAGCGGGGTGAGACCGCGTTTTTCAGCTTCTTTGGCTTCCATCACAACAGCAGCTGAAGCGCCATCGGATAATTGGCTGGCATTACCCGCGGTGATGCTCATATCCGGGCCAAGTACCGGTTTTAAGCCCTGTAAGCCTTCCAATGTCGTGGAAGGGCGATTGCCCTCGTCTTTTTCAAGGGTGACATCGTGGCTGGAAATCTCGCCGCTTTCCCGGTCTTTCATCATCATGGTTGAGGCAAGCGGTACAATTTCATCATCAAACTTGCCTGCCTGTTGGGCGGCAGCCGTTCTTTGCTGCGATTGAAGTGCATATTCATCCATAACATCGCGGGATAAATTATAGCGATCAGCCACCACTTCGGCGGTCTGCAGCATTGGCATGTGTACATCCTTGTGCATGGCCACGAGGGAAGGATCAACACCAACCCGCATTTCAGCGGTTTGAACCATAGAGACAGATTCAACCCCGCCGCCAACGGTAATTTGCATGCCGTCGCAAATTACCTGTTTTGCGGCAATTGATATGGCCATCATGCCGGAAGCACATTGCCGGTCGACAGATTGACCGGCAACGGTGACCGGCAAGCCTGCGCGAAGGGCCGCTAATCTGCCGATATTGCTTGCCTGAACGCCCTGTTGCAGAGCAGCACCCAAAACCACATCTTCAATTTCCGCCCCCTCAACGCCGGCTCGTTTGACCGCATGTTCAATTGCATGTCCGGCAAGGGTGGGGGAAGGGGTGGCATTAAAGGCACCGCGATAGGCTTTACCAATCGGGGTGCGGGCAGTGGAGACAATGAGAGCTTCGCGCAAGGGAGAGTTCCTTTGGTTGGGTGTGGTTTTTTGGCAGAATGGCTTAGGGGCGCAAATATTTCAACCAGTGAATCAGATAATCCAGAATATTCAAGATCTTGGCCACGCCGCCCAGCCGTCGGGGGGCGTTTAGACGCTTTCATGTTTACATGGAAGCAGTCAGGCCACTAAGAGTGGCCCGGTGCTTATGCATCGCCCACGCGGAGGCCGGGCAAAGCCCGATTAGCCGTGAGCGAAAGCATTTGGAGCGATTCAATCAAACCGTGAACCGTTCTAGTGTGGTTGAAAATATGGTCTTGCCGCTCAATCAGGCAGTTTTTTTAGAATGTTAATGAAGGTAGTTGCTTTTGCGAATGATTTGCATTAGCAATAAATAGGGGTGAGGTTTTGTCCGGCATTGCAGTCAGACATTCATGCGTTTTACGTTGGAAAGCGGTCAGTTGGACTTAAAAACTTCCAAAGACAAAAACACCGATGACGGGTTTCATACATCCATCGATACACCGTCGATGATTGAGTCCTATCGCTCGGTTGCCGTGCCGACTAATGGTCGGTTCTTTTCAAGATTCTTTGCATTTTTAGGGCCGGGCTTTCTGGTTTCAGTCGGATATATGGACCCTGGAAACTGGGCAACATCAATCGCCGGCGGATCAGAGTTTGGCTATACTTTATTGGCCGCCGTATTGGTATCGTCATTTATGGCGATTTTGCTGCAGGCATTGTGCGCGCGCTTTGCTATTGCCACCGGGCGTGATCTTGCGCAGGCCTGTCGCGATTCATATTCCAGGCCCGTATCATTTTCGTTGTGGGTCCTGGCGGAACTTGCAATAATTGCAACCGATTTAGCCGAGGTTATTGGCACCGCAATTGGCCTGCAATTGCTGTTTGGGCTGCCGCTCATCTGGGGCGTTGCCATTACCGCATTTGACGTCTTTTTAATTCTCTATCTACAATCACGCGGTTTTCGTTGGATCGAAGCCTTTGTGGTTACGATGATTCTGGTGATCGCGGTTTGTTTTGTCGGTCAGCTAATCCTCGCGCAGCCGTCGATGAGTGGCATTCTTTCGGGCTTTCTACCAACCCCTGAAATTGTAACCGACCCAAGAATGCTCTATTTGGCATTGGGCATATTGGGCGCAACGGTAATGCCGCATAATCTTTATCTTCACACTGGCATTGTCCAGACCAGAGCCTATGAGCTTGATGATGCGGGCAAACGAAATGCAATCCGTTTTGCTACGCTGGATTCTACAATTGCCCTTGGGTTTGCCCTGTTTATTAACGCGTCAATTCTGATTTTGGCAGCAGCTGCCTTTTATGATCGGGGGCAGGGGGTGGTCGAGGATTTGGGTGATGCCCATGCACTGCTTGCCCCACTGCTGGGCGCGGCCATCGCGCCGGTTTTGTTTGCCGTGGCGCTCATTGCATCCGGCCTTTCATCGACTGTCACAGCAACTATGGCAGGGCAAATCGTCATGGAGGGCTTTTTGCGCATCAGGTTGCCGCTTGCTACGCGCAGGCTGATTACCCGCGGAGTTGCAATCATACCTGCCGTCTTGATGATATGGTATTTCGGTGAGCGCGGTGCCACCGAATTATTGATCCTCAGCCAGGTCGTGCTTTCCTTGCAATTGCCGTTTGCAGTTGTGCCATTGGTGATGTTCTCTGCCGACCGCAAGAAAATGAAGAATTTTAGAGCACCTGCATGGATGCTTGTGCTTGCGGCACTGATTGCGGTTCTGGTGATCGCATTAAATATCAAACTGGTATTTGATTTTCTCGCGGTTTGACCTTTGGCTGGAGAGATCAAAAATTTGGTAAAGTTTATCACCAAATAAGATTTCTCCATCATATCGTTTGGCATTTTACGTAAACTGCGCTAATAGGGCGGTAATTGAACAAAATAGAAATACGGCATGATAGTTTGTAATGCCAGATTGTAACCCCACTGAACCTGAAGGAATTTGAAATGTCACTTGCAGAACTCACCGAAGGAATGAAAAAAAGCGTAGCGGAAAAAGGCGGGATTGATGGCAAGATCGTTGTATTTGATTTTGGCGATGACGGCGCAATTCGCATTGATGCAACCGGTGCAGATGCTGTGGTTGACAATGAGGCTGGCGAAGCTGATTGCACCATCGGTGTTTCCATGGAAGATTTTGCTGAAATTGCATCCGGTGATCTGAATGCTCAAATGGCGTTCATGTCTGGCAAGTTGAAAATTGATGGCGACATGGGCATTGCCATGCAGCTTGGTTCCTTGTTGGGCTAAATATCAAAGATATTTATCCTGAATTATCTCTCTCACGGCTATTTCGATGCCTTGCACCGAGCCTGCGAGTTCGCGCCACGACGGTGGCGGCTCGTTATTCACTCGCTTTCACATAAGCATTGAGTGAATTGATTGAATGAAATATGAGCGAATGAAATATTACCAACAAAAACCCGCCGCACAAATTGTACGGCGGGTTTAGTTTTATCTACAGATAAGTGGTGTGGCCTATTTAGCCATCCACAACATATCCAGCGGGTGCTTTTTCTTGCCCGCATCTTCGCCGATCAGCAGAATGCCGTCTGCAAGTGCCAGGATATTATCCGGGTTTGCAATGTTGTTCACATCGCACTTGCCGTCATCTGTGGTTTTGCCAATCACGTATGGCTCCAGCCGGGTGATGTTATAATCATCACCAGTGGTTGCCTTGTAAACGCCACCACAATCCTCCTTGTCGAGAGCAATATCCCCGCCATCAGTTTCGTCGCGTTTCCCGGTTGTCCAATTTGGGTCTCCCCAGCTTTTATCCATGGTCCAAGAAAGAGATGACGCCCCCACATATACGGTGTTGCCATAGGAAGTAATGCCTTCCAGCTTATCCCATTCATTGGTGGCCCCAAGTACTGCGGCTGCACGTCTGGATTCAAGGAATGCAGGACGATCGTCCTTATACGATCCAACGGTTCCATCACCATTCAGGTCTTTGCCGGTTTTACCTTCTGCCCAGTTGTTGATGTCTGTATCAGAGATATAGCTGGATTCACCTTCCTTGTAGTCGGCGATGGTGACATCGTCATATTCTGCAATCCAGCCTGCAATTTGCGCATTGTTGGAATGGCCAAGCAGCACCCATGTCACATTAAAGCCCGCCTTGTTTGGATCGCTGGTGTCGTCCTGCGCCATTTTTGCCCCATATAGCGAACCGGAACTTAGATCTCCTTTGGTATCTGCTACAAATTTGAACAATACGCCACCGGATGCGGTGTTGTATTTTTTCGAATTGTATTTCGCTGAATCATCATCGCTCATATAGATGGTTTTCATATCTGGCATGATGGCTGCAGTTTCATGGCTAAAGCGCCCGGTCGCGTAATGCTTCACCAGTTCCTGCCCGTCTTTAGCGGCCGCATTGTTAATCTCAAACATGTAGCCATAGCGATAGGGATTGGACATTTTGCCAAGATACTGGTTCATGTTTTTTGGTTTGATATAGGTAATATCATTGCCGCCGCGAAATCCGGCTTTTTCGTCGGCATCGTGGTTGTCTGGATGGTTCCACATAGCGGTGTTGTAGAAGAAATATTCCTCCGAAAGCAATGGCGTTCCCCACGGTGTGACCACACCGGAACACAGCACTTGCCCGCCATCTATGGAACTGAGATCGAGCATTTTGGACTGCTTGAGATCTGCCTGCCACTTGCCATCAACCCGGCTGAGCGAAAGGCGGCTGACAGCGCCTGCACCATCACGGCCCGCACCTTCCCAGGCCGTATAGAGATAGGCTGAATTTGCGCCGCGCGGAATGAAGCCGTTATAGTCAGGTGCGTTGGAGATATA
>JALSIJ010000124.1 GCA_026981655.1 Rhizobiaceae bacterium
GGTGCCGACAAACATTTCATCATTGTCGCCAAATCGATCAAACAACTCTGCCGCATCTCTTTGGCGATTTTCCGGGCCATTGCCGTCCATGCCATCAAAATCGAAGAATATGCCGCCGGTAGCCAGCCGAATGCCGGTATCTTGCGCTGCTAAAAAGGTCTGGTCCGGGTGCCAAAAATTATCCATCACACTGGTAACGCCGCCACTGAGCAATTCGGCAAATCCCAGTTCAACCCCAAGCCTGCAAATTTCCGCATCGCCCAGAACTTCGGCTTCTGCCTTCCATATTGTTTGCAGCCATTGTTCCAGCGGCAAATCTTCCACAAGTCCGCGAAACAGGGTGTCCCCACAATGGGCATGGGTGTTGATCAGACCGGGCATAAGTATTTTGCCCCGAACATCAATGATTTTTGCAGCACTGCGCTGTTCTTGCGGCAATTCTTCAACCGACCCAACCCAGACAATTTCGCGACCGCGAATAACCATCGCGCCATTTTCAATGGTTTTGTGGCTCTTATTGCAGGTAACAATTAAAGCATTTTCAAAAATCGTGAACTTACTCAACCGGTCTCTCCTATTAATGTCAGATTTGACAGTAGATATTTCAGCGGTAATTTGGCAAACAAATTTCTTATATAATTTGATTGCGATACCATAATGCTAAAACTGATAAAGAATAAATCTCCAATTGAGTTTGAAACGCGAGAGCGCTGTTTTATTACAGAAATATTGAATGATGAAGCCGTGCCGGAACACTCGATTGCCCGCTGCCGGGTTAAGCCCGGCATTACAACAGAACTTCACAGCCTTTCCAATACGCGCGAAACCTACACCATTGAGAAAGGGCAAGGGCTGATGGATGATGGCGAGTGTGAACCATTTGCGGTTAGTCCCGGCGATAGCATCGAAATCTTTCCCGGCCATCCCCAGCGGATAAAAAACATATCTGATGACGATCTGGTGATTATACTGGTATGCATTCCGCGCTTTGTGCCTGAATGTTATGTGCCGCTTGAAGATAGGTAATGCAGGTAGATGCATTGCTTAAACCGTTACCTAAGTTAAGTTTTGTAAAATATTATCTTTACTGGTTATAATTGTAGCATAATTTCCTATTATAGTAGAATGCGATATAATTCAGCGTAGGTGATTCACCACCGTTAATTTGGATGTTTTTGTGCAAAATAAATTTAAAAACAGTGTTGTTGGGAAAGCTATTTCAGGCAAATTCAATAACGAGTTGCGGTTTTTCAAAACCTGGGTTGGTAGTCCGAAAACCACAGGTTCCATTGTGCCAACCGGGCCGTATTTGGCCAGGGCGATGGCGGCGAATATTCGGGTTAACAGCGGCTTGCCAGTGCTTGAATTAGGGCCAGGAACCGGCTCGATTACCAGCGCAATTTTAAAACACGGCGTAAAGCCTGAAAATCTGTACGCTTTGGAATATTCGAAGAGTTTTCTTGGCGACCTTCAAAAAAACTTTCCCGGTGTTAACATTATTCACGGCGATGCTTTCGATCTGGATAAATCATTGGCGGGAATTGAAGTTGATAAATTTGACGCGGTGATCTCTGCCTTGCCGCTGTTAAATTTCCCACAAAAAATGCGCATTAGCCTGATTGAATCACTGCTTGATCGGCTGGAGCCAGGGCGGCCGGTTATCCAGTTTTCCTATGGGCCTTTGTCGCCGGTATTGGCAAATCGTGGTTCCTATGTGGTCGAGCATCAGGGATGGATTATGCGCAATGTCCCCCCCGCGCAGGTTTGGTTGTATCGCCGGCCGTAATTATTCGTGCCACTAGACTACGTCATGTTTACATGGACGCAGTCAGGCCACAATTAGTAGCCCGATATGCTTCCATGTAAATGTGAAGCAGTCTGTTGCTTACCGACCAATGCTTTTCGCCTGCGCTTTCGTTGGAAAACAGGTTGTTTTTTTGCCCTTCGTCTTTTGCCAAAGCCCAATCGCGCTACGTGTTTTATAGCCGATAAAACCATCTGCTCCGCCCACATCATAACCTTTGGCAATCAGCCTTTTCTGCATGATCCGAACTGAATTGCGGGAAAGCGTTCCAAGCTTGCTCCATTTGGTTTGAAACGGTTTGTTGGAGGCCATCCGGTCAGCCAGATGCCCGACAAAAAGCGCATAAACATCTGATTCATTGTATTTTTTCAACACATAGAAATTGGGCGTGGTGACATAGGTTGGCCCAAAGCGACCGGCCGGGAACAACAAATATCCCTGCTGCTTAGTCTCGTGCGCAGGAAACGGCCTGCCCAAAACCCTTTTGACGCCTTTTGACGCCAATTGGGAGATTGAAAACCGGGTATCCGGGCCTCCATTTGTGCAGGAAACGCTTGCGGGAACGGTGACTTCAAAACCCCAGTCGCGCCCGCTCTGCCAACCATGTAATTTCAGATAATTGGCAATTGATGCCAGTGCGTCCGGTGTCGAGCGCCAGATGTCACGGCGACCATCGCCATCGAAATCAACCGCATATTGTTCAAATTTCGATGGCAAAAATTGCGGCTGCCCCAGTGCTCCGGCCCAGGAACTACCCATAGATTTTGGTGCCACATCTCCGGCAGCTACGATTTTGAGTGCAGCTACAAACTCACGTTGAAAAAGCGCTTTTCGTCGTCCCATAAAGGCCTCGGTTGCCAGCGAGCGGATGGCATTCTTCGGCATTTTGACCCGGCCAAAACCAGATTCGCGCCCCCATATTGCAACGATTATTCGGCGCGGCACACCATATCTGCGCTCAATTTTATCAAGCGTGCGTTTCCACTGTTTCAACTGCGCGCGCCCGCGTCTCACCAAAGTATTTATTGAACGCTCGTTGAAATAGCGTCCCGGCGCACGAAATTCAGACTGCTTTTGCCCGCCGGTCTTTGGTTTGGAACCCGGCGGCGCAAGGTCAGGAAGTGTCCAGTCAAGTTTGATGGAAGCTGTGGCGCGACCATAGGCTTTCGAAGGTATGCCAGCTTTGAGCGCTGTATTACGCATGTCCTTAAGCAACCATTTTTGGAAGCTGCGCTCGACCTGTGTTTTCGATGGGGCGGCGAGTGCCGAGGTTATTGAATTTGGAACGCCAATGAGAAATCCGATTGACAAAGCAATCGTTAAATGCATCGCAGATTTATTTGGGTCAGAACTTGAGTTTTCGCGCAATTATTTATGCTCCTCTTCGCTGGCATCTATCAGCGCCTTGTTGAAATAGCTAAGTGCATTCACCTGAATGGCCCAGGCGATAATTTTACTTTTGTCCTGGCTGTCCAGCACTGGTAATCGTTCATGCCCACCCTGATCAAACACTCTAAGCGCATGTTCCAGTGTATCGGATACTAATAGAGATGCCGCATCACTTTCAAAATCAAAGGCTGGAGGCGGTTCGTCATCTTCATCCAGTAATGTCATGAAATCAGCGACCCTGGTATTCTTGACCAGATATTGGTGCGGCCCATCCTGAATCAACAACCCGCGTGCCTCCAATTGCCACTGGAAGAAGGATCGCCCATGAATGGCTTGATTAAGCCCGGCTGAAATTGATACGGTCAACAATAGGGCAACCGTCAGCGCGTATCCTCCGGTTAGTTCAAACATCATGACCGTGGTGGAAATCGGCGCACCAATAACCGATGCGGCAACAGCCCCCATGCCAAGCAGCGAATATATTCCCTGACTTGAGGCGAGTTCAGGAAAGACACTTGCCGCAATTAACCCAAAGGCACCACCGGTCATCGCACCCAAATAAAGTGATGGCGCGATAATGCCGCCGCCAAATCGAGACGCTAACGTGATGGAAGTGGCTGCCGTCTTGGCAATCAGCAGGGCCAGCATCATCATTATTGGCAGTTTGTTGTGCAGCGCGAGGTCTGTGGCCTCATACCCGACCCCCAGAACCTCCGGATAAAATACGGCGATTGCACCGATCATCAATCCGCCAATTGCCGGGCGTGACCAAAGGGGTATCTCGATATTGCGCGCCACATAATCCGTGCTGATCAGTGCAAACTGAAATAATACGCCAACGATTGCACAGATAAACCCAAGCAGGGCAAAAGCCGGAAATTCAAAATATGAGGAGATTTGAAAGTCTGGTATGATAAAGGCGGCACTTTCACCAAACCATAGGCGAGAAAGAATAGTACCCGCAACGGATGACAGAACCACCGGCACAAATGAACGCATTGCGTAATGGCCAAGAATAACCTCATGGGCAAATAATGCACCGGCAATCGGCGTGTTGAAGGAGGCGGATATGGCGCTTGCAACCCCGCAGGCCAAAAGAGTGCGCTGGCCCCAGTTTGGAATGCGCATAGCCTGGCCAATTGAAGAGGAAATGGTTGCACCCAAATGCACCATTGGCCCCTCGCGCCCGGCACTCGCACCAAATCCGAGAGAAAATGCGGTGATGATTGCCGAACCAACGCCCGGCCAGAAAGCCAGGTTTCGCCCACCACGCGCACGTGCCTCAATCACATCAGCAACGCCAGCTGTGCGCTTTGCCTCAAGAAATGTGAGTGCAATTCCTATTAATAAGCCTCCGGCGGCTGGAACAATTAGAACCACAAACCAGGGGATGTTTCGTGCCGCAGTAGCCACATTTTCACTGCGATCCAGCAGCCAGGCCAATTGCACAAATCCAATTAATTCGCGAAAAATTATTGCAGCAACTGAAACACACAGGCCAATCAACAGCGCGACAATCCATAATTGCGGCTGTCGCGTCGACATGAACACTAATATGTTCGGCCGAACCCATTGGAAAACCAGGGCTGGCAGGCGGCGGATTATCTCAGGCATTTTGCCTTGGTTCTCAAAATTTCAAGTTCGGTTATTGCCCTGCCTAAGTGTTTTTCCGCCGAATTTCAATCTTCCGTCCAACACTTGCCGGGATTTGCAGGCCGGACTGGCGTTCAGCAAGATTTTGAATATTGGAGAAAATATCTTCAGGGTAGGGGGCAACTTTCGGCCCCCGCATATCCACATGCAATGATATGCCTTCGCAAGTTGCTGCAAGCCACCCATCCACATGGCGCAATTCCTGATACACATGCATGCGTTTTTCGTCAAAGTCGATCAGCTGGAATGTGCCATAAACCTTGTGCTGAAGATGCAGTTCCCGTAGATAGCAAAGGTGAATTTCGCCGGTATATGTGGTCAGTTTGCGCGTTTCAGCATATTCCGGCCCCAACCCCAATATGACGCAAACGCTGTCGAAAGCCGTATCAAATAAAACATTGTAATAGGCCATATTGAGATGGCCGTTAAAGTCGATCCATTCGGGTTTTATGCTCATCGGTTCTGAAACAATCAAACCGTTTTTACTCTCTAAATCGAGATTTGTGTTCATGTAAGTTCCTGTTTATTGACTGGGACTTCGATAGCTTTGTGTTATCGTGACGGTAAATGGATGATGTTTCAATGGTGAAGTGCTCAAAAAAGTAGAGTTGGCGGGTTTCATCAACTGAACATTACTAAATAATTCTGCGGGAGATGAATATGGCGTTGGCGGATATTATATCGCTGGAAAAAAATCAAACAGGCATTGATACTGTTGTCGGTATATTAAAACAGAGATTTGGTGAACGATTGCAAACTTCGCAATCCCTGCTGGAGCAACATTCTCACACAACGACCTATTTGCCGTCACAATTGCCGGATGCCGTGGTCTTTCCCCATTCAACCGGAGACGTGCAGGAGATCGTCAAAACATGCGCGGAGTTTAAAGTTCCAATCATACCATTTGGAACCGGCACATCGCTTGAAGGCGGCGTTAATGCACCGGCCGGTGGTATTTCGGTTGATTTGCAGCAGATGGACAAAATCATTTCTGTCAATAATGAGGATCTCGATTGCGTGGTTCAGCCAGGCGTTACGCGCGAGGCATTGAATATTCATTTGCGGGATACCGGTCTGTTTTTTCCAATTGACCCCGGCGCCAATGCCAGCCTTGGCGGCATGGCGGCAACCCGCGCATCAGGTACCAACGCCGTGCGATACGGCACCATGCGTGAAAATGTAATCAATATCACGGCAATTTTGCCCGATGGCCGGTTGATCAAAACCGCAAATAGAGCAAAGAAATCCGCCGCCGGTTACGATATGACGAGGTTGCTCGTCGGGGCGGAGGGAACACTCGGCATTATTACCGAACTGACGGTGAAATTATACGGCATTCCGGAGGCGATTTCTGCGGCTGTTTGCCAATTTCCGAGCGTTGAAGCAGCCTGCAATACGACGATTATGGCGATGCAATCGGGCATTCCAATGGCCCGAATTGAATTATTGGACAAGCTGGCGATCAGAGCCTGCAATAATTATTCGAACCTTGGGTTTGAAGAGGCGCCAACCCTGTTCGTGGAGTTTCATGGCAGCGAAAACGGGGTTAAAGAACAGGCCGAACTGTTTGGTGATATAGCCAAAGAATTTGGCGGCGCAGATTTCAATTGGGTTACCGCCACTGAAGATCGCAACCGCCTTTGGAAAGCGCGCCACAATGCCGCCTATGCAATGGCCACACTGCGGCCTGGCGCGCAAATGATTGCAACAGATGCATGTGTGCCAATTTCACGGCTGGCTGAATGTGTGATCGAAACCATGAAAGATGCGACAGACAGTCAATTGATTGCCCCTATTGTCGGCCATGTCGGCGATGGTAATTTTCATGTGACCCCCCTGGTGGATGTTAATGATCCAGATGAGATAGAGCGGGTCGAGGCCTTTATTGACCGGTTAAACAATCGCGCCATTTCAATGGATGGCACCTGTACCGGCGAACATGGAATAGGGCAGGGGAAGAGGCGTTATCTTAAGCAGGAATATGGAGATGCCGCTGACCTTATGATTGCCATAAAAAAATCTTTTGATCCCGATAACATAATGAATCCGGGAAAAGTTGTTTCTTTAGAGTGACCTTGCGACCAAATAAATTATCTTTGATTTCTTATTCAGTCGTGGTGATCAAAAATCCGTAAATATGGGCCAAAAAACCAGCTTTCAATTTAGTTTGCGTATATTATGTGATTCTATCGGGCGGATATTTATCAGTTCGGTAAAGTAGATGAATTCGCCAAAAATGGAGAATTTGCCGGAACAAGAATATGAGTTCATAACAATGGCGGGTCGGCAAGTGGCTTGTTGACCAATTGGTGGAGATGAAACCCTGAATAAGTTGTTTGTTTTTTTTGGTGGTTTACTGGTGATCGCATTGATCACCGCATTGATTGCACCCAATTATATTGAGTGGAGCAATTACCGCGCTGAATTTGAAAAACAGGCAGGCAGGGTACTGGGCCAAAAAGTTGAGGTGCTTGGCAGTGCCCGTGCCCGTTTGCTGCCGTTGCCAAGAATAGAATTTACCAATGTTCGCGTTGGCTCCCGCAGCGATGGGCAAGCCATGATGGTGGTCGATCGTTTTCGGGTTGATGTGGAACTGGCCCCATTGCTCAAAGGCGACATATTGATTGTCGACATGGAGCTGAACAATCCAAAGGTCAATATAGCGGTCGGCGAAAATGGCGTGGTCGATTGGACTACGCGCCAGATCGGTGGTGTCGATCCTGATGATGTGCTGCTTGAACGAGTGTCGATTAAAAACGGCTCAATCAGATTACACAACCTCAAGACCGATCAATCCTTTGAAGCTGAAAATATCAATGCAACAATTTCAGCGCGCACCCTTGCCGGCCCCTGGAGCATCAAGGGTGATCTGGTTTTAAATGGCCAGCGGGCCGATATTCGCATTAAAACCGGACGCTTGCAGGAATCCGGCATCATAAACGCCCGACTGAACATTCAGCCAAACAGCCATCCCTATAGTATCGAACTTTCAGGTCCTATCGGCCTTGTTGACGGTACGTTGAAATATAAAGGCAATTTCAAACTTCGCGGCATTCAAAATAAACGAGTTCTTTCAACTGGTGAGGCTGGTTTGACCTTCCCTTACAAGGCATTGCCGGTGCGCGTAAGTGGCCTGTTCGATGCCCGCCCCAATGCATTGAAATTGCAGGAATTTAAACTGGCCATTGGTGACCCCAAGGATCCCTATAATATTAGTGGCACAGCGCAGGCGGCTTTTGGCGAGCGCTCTTTGTTCAAGGTAGTAGCGGAAGGGCAGCAAATCGATGTTGATAGATTGGGGAAACTTGAGCCTAAGAGCAGCTCTGTTCCCTCTCTTTCTGAGCGTTTGCAGGTATTGCAGAAAATATTTCAGCTGGTGCCGATACCACCTGTCGAGGGCCAGATTTCACTTTACCTTCCAGCTATTGTCGCCGGTGACACTGTTATTCGAGAAGTCGGCGTCGACATTCAACCTCGCAAAAACAGTTGGCAATTGTCTAACTTTGAAGCGGGTCTTCCAGGGCGAACAACTTTGCAGGCGCACGGGCTTTTGACGTTAGGCGAAGATGCGGGCTTCGATGGACAGTTGCTGCTGGCATCCAAACAGCCATCTGGATTTGCTGGCTGGCTTAAAGGTGATGTGAATGAGGCCATTCGTCGGCTGCCCAATGCCGGGTTTTCCGCCAAAGTGGTTATTAACGAGAAAAGAGTTCTATTGCAGAAGCTTGAGGTTGTGTTGGGAAGCACCAAACTCAAGGGTGCGTTTGAACGGGTGGTAAACAGCTCTGGAAACCCATCTATTACCACCATTCTTGATGGCAATAACATCGATTATGAAACCATGCAGGCATTGTTTTCGCTGTTCGTTTCTGATGGCGAAAATGGCCGAATATCAAACCACAACATGGATGTAATTTTATTGAGCGAAACATTCACCGCCAATGGAATTTCTGCTGAAAAAATTTCCGCCGCATTAAAGCTTATTGATGGACATTTACGCATTGATCAATTGGAAATTGGTAATTTAGCCGGGGCAAAAATTTCACTAAAAGGTGAATTGAAAGACGTGTTGAACCTGCCGTCCGGCGATCTTTCCGTTACCGTTTCTGCGAAAAAATCTGGTAAGTTTCTGGCATTAATTCGAAATTTTTCCGGTACGAATTTTGTGCTGGATAACCTGCTTGAAACGCCATCTTTGATCGATGACCTTAATGTCAGTGCTAAACTGAAATTATCCGCGCAAGGCGATCAATCGCTGGTTGATGTGAAGCTCGTTGGCGAAGCCGGCGGCACGGGCATTGACCTCACACTTGGTTTAAAAGGGGATATAAAGAAGCCAGGCGAAGCTGAGAACACAATTGAATTGTCATTGGCAAATACCAGCCCGCAAAAACTGTTGCAGCAATTGGCAATCCCTGTTTTACCGCTTGATGTTGGCGGAGAGTTGAAGGTCGCAGCCAGTCTTTCAGGCGTTCCTGCCGAGCGCATGGATGCTGTTTTTAACGCGTCGATGGGAACCGCAACCTTGTCGGGCAAGGGCGAGATCGACAAAATCAAAGGTAAGACCAACCGAAGTCGTTTTGACATCAAACTTGATGCACCAGATCTCGACCCTATCCTGTATCTTGCCGGATTTTCATTCCCCGGAATTGGTACCGGAAATCCGGTTCAACTTTCGGCCAGTTTTACAGCGATTGATTCATGGATTTCCATCAAAAATATTGAAGGAATTCTCGGCGGTCAGAAAATTGATGCAAAACTGACAATAGATCGAAATGCCAACCCTAGAATGAAGGTAAATGGTGCAATTAGTTTACAGCACTTACCTTTGGAATTTGTTGCCGGACTTGTGATGGGGGAAACAGCTATCGAGAACGGAGAGCGATGGAGCGAAGCTCAATTTACCCTGCCGACACTGCGCGATATTGATGGAAATTTGCGGCTGAGTATTGGCTCGGCAGATATGTCCACATCTGCATTTGGATATGATCAGCCGGCAAAAAACCTGAAGGCGACATTGGAGCTTAGTGACGGGGATATTGCTATTAGAAACGCCAAATTTGATTGGCTCGGTGGGCAGGTAACAGGCGAGATTTCATTTTCAAAAAACCAGAATGAGGTGCTGGTCAATTCCAAAATTGAAATAATAAATGCGTCGCTTGATGAAATTGTCTGGTCAAGAAATAATGAACCATTCATCGTTGGAAAATATGACGCCAAAATCAGCGTCGAAGGGGGTGGTAATTCTATTGCAAAGATCATTTCCAATCTGACCGGCAGTGGTTCGATAATTATCTCAGATGGGGTCATTCATTCGCTAAATCCATCGGCATTGCCACTGATTTTGCAACAGGTTGATCAGATTAAGGAAGAGCGCCTCAGCGCGGTCACCGATCAGATTATTGGCGAAGCCGTAAGTGCCAAACCATTCAGATTTGCCAATGCAGAAACGGCATTTTCGATTGCCGGGGGGAATTTGAGGATTGGAAACTATGCAATTGAAGAAAAAGAAGCCAGGCTTGAGGGAGATGCGCGACTGAATTTAAATGATCTGACAATTGATGCAAATTCCCGTATCCTGTTTGATGCGGGAGACGATGCGATTACCGGGGCCGCACCAGAGGTGAATTATGCCGTTTTTGGTGCCATTGCGGCTCCCGAAGTTCAAAGAAATACCGAAATTTTTTCAAGCTTCTTAGCGATGCGAATCAGAGAGCGTAAAGAGCGCGAATATGAAACGCAAAAAGAAGATATATTGGAAAATCAGCGCCTGACCCGAATGGTGCGGTTGTACAAGGAGCGGATTAAAAAACGGCGCCAAATGGAATTGGAACAGGAAACCCAACATCGGTTGGACGAGCAAGCGCGGCTTGAGGAACAAAAGTTACGCGATGAATTAAGGGCCGCCGAGGAAAAAACCCGTAAAGCCCGCGAGGCAATCAGAAGAAAGCAGTTTGAAGAAGAGCTTCGACGTGCCGAAGTTGAAAAGCGCAAAAGGCTGGAACAACTGGAATTGACCCGTCAGCTTGAACGACAACGACAGGATTTAAAGCGACGGCAGGAGGCGTTTGACAAATTGCTGCAGGAACAAAGAGCTGCAAGAGAAAAGAGAAAGTCACCCCAAAACAACCCACCAGATGCGGCAAATACCAATATAGCTGATAATTTACCAAAATTATCGGAACCTCGGACAATCAACCCCACAGGAACACCAAAAAAACGGCCAGTTTCAAAGAAAAATCAACTGCCGGGTGTGTTTGATAATTTGGAAGACCGCATTGGCAATCTACTCAGAAATTCAAATTAGAATTCAAAAGTCCGCTATTTGATCCGCGATGTCAGTTGATTGAACACGAAAACCCTTATGGCAGAGGAAAGATTTTCCTCTGCGGTGCGGTCCGCATCTATCTGAATGACAAGACGGGCAACCGAAATCGATCTGATTTGGGCAATTTCCTGCAAGCCTCGCCAAAAAGGGTCTTCCAGCGAAAAAGAGGTGCGGTGTCCGCGTATTGAAACAGAGTGTTTTTTTAACAATTGCGCTCTCTCAAATGGGCTAAACCTGCATTCACATTCTGTCAGCTATTTTCGTCCGGAATTTCAATTGTTTTATACGCTGCCGGGTTTGATAGTTTGTGCCCATCCAATTGTGATTTTTCGCGTGACAACAATAGTTTAGACCGGGATTTGGCTGCTTTACTTTGGCCGAACTTTGCCCGGTTGGCCTCAGCTTTGCGTGCCTTGATTTCCTTGGCTTTGCTTTTTCTTATCTGCCGCAGATTTATCAGTTCTGCCATGCCGCGTTCCAAATCCTGATAGCAGTCAGGCCTTAAACTGGCCTAAGGTTTTTTGCGAAATGCATCCAGTGAGACAACTTCGGCACTGATTTTTTCTTCTGTATTGTCGCCGATCTTATCGTCACTATTATCAGTATTTTCAGAACCGGTTTTGGTTTTTTTGGCGCTTCTTTTTTGTTTTCCGATTGATTTTTTTGTATTGAGTTTCTCAGGCTCTATGGCAACCGGCTCAGTGGTTTCAGTTTCTGTCGCTAAATATTCTGCATCCTCATCCAAATCATCATTCACATCAAACTGAAGTCCAAACTGTACTGAGGGGTCAAAAAATCCCTTTATTGCATCATAGGGAATAGACAGGTTTTCTGGAATGTCATCAAATGAGAGGCCGATTTCAAAGCTTGTTTCATTGGCTTTTAAATCCCAATACTGATGTTGAATGACAATTGTCATTTCATCCGGGTATCGCTCACGCATACGGGTCGAGAGGCGCACATTAGGAAAATTGGTCATGAATGATACGAAGAAATGGTGCTCGCCAGGCAGTCCTACTTTTGCAGTCTCGGTAATGATCTTCTTCACAACCCCGCGCATTGCATCCTGAGTAAGGATATCGTAGCGGATGAGGTCTTCAGATGGTTTATCGGGCATAGCTCAGACTCATGATTATTCGTTTGAATTTCTGTTGTTACCCGACTCAACACTTAACACAACAAAAAAGTGAAGGCTTCTGTTGCCAGGTGCCTCCGAACCCCGCCTGACAGTGCGAACCGTCAGGAGTTAATGTGAAGCGTCACACTGCTTACGCAGCGAGACGTGCTTCCGCATAGTTGTCATTTGCAACTACTAAATGGCCCGATATCGGTGGGTACCATGCCGAGCAAAAACGCAGTCTTTACACCCTCGTCGATCCTGTTTCGCCCCCGCCAAGACACTTGAAGTAAACACTACAAGCAGCTTGGTGGAGGCGCCGGGTACCGCCCCCGGGTCCGAATGGTTTATTACACAGGCCATTTATTGCCATAGCCGGCGAACCGGCATTTCTAATATAGGTATCCAATAGCATTCTGAAAAGCCCTAATAGTGCCGGATTGACAGGAAGTGTCGTAACTGGTTCAATTTGTCCGCATTACAACTGCATTTATAGGTGACGTTTGGTAAAGTGTGTGCTATTGCGCGGGTATCGGCGATTGGCCGAATTTTTTGAATTGAAAAGTTGTAAACTGGGGAGACCATTAAATGAGTGATTATCTTGCTGATGTTCAGCGTTATGATGCCAAGGCTGATGCCGATATTGTGCAGAAAATTGTAAAACATTTGGGAATCGCACTTCGTAATCGCGATTCTTCGCTTGTATCGTGTTCCGATCCGAAAGAGCTTGGTCGGGTGCGTGAAAAATGGTGTGGAAAAAAATTGGGCCATACCGATGCAAAAGATGATGCCAAGTGCGATGAAATCATAAAGAAAGTTTGCGAAACCATGAAAGGCGATCGCCAGAAAAATCGCGTGACCTTTTATTATCTGGTTGCGCAGCATCTTGGACAATTGGGCGACCTTTAATTCGGTTGTCGTGATTCACATAATTCGGAAATTTCCGGAACATTGAAACACCCCGCGGGCACGGCCTTTGGGGTGTTTTTTATTGGGGATAATTTAATCAGTTAAAATTTGCCGATGAAAATTAACCTTAACAAATGGTTTACATTGCGCTTGGCCTTTTACCGAGGCACATTACTTTTACCCTAGGGTCTATGAGGGGATAGGCCTGTGTAATTATCTGAAACCAGCTCACGGCGGAGTTTTACCCATAATGTTAAGAGCGCTTTTCCTACTTTGGGCGTTACCAATTATCCTTTTCGGGATCTGGTATGGATTGTCTGTCAATGACATGAATTTTGGTACAATCATGTTTTCACGCATGTTGCATGATCATGTTTTTGCGATTTATGGAAATCTGCTTGGCATTGCACCAGAAGCATTACCTTCAATAATACTCGACGCCTTGATTACCGATACAGTTCTTGTGTTTTCATTTATTGCATATCGTAAACGCGCCATGTGGTGGCCGTCGGTTGCTCCCTATGTTGCGCCGCATCTTGAAAAAGCATATGCACCAATAAAACCCTATGTTCTGCGGATGTCAGAAAGCCTGTCCAGCAACCCCTGGAGTATGAAGCTTGCCGCGACCTGGTCAATTTTTGCAGCTCTCTTCCGCCGTGACAGATCAGCTTCCAGCATGGCCCGCTCGGCCGCAACAGTTGAAAGCCGCTCATCCCAATAGACAATTGGTAAATCGGTTTTTGGCTTTAGGTTGCGGGCAAATGCCCTGGTTGCTTGGGCGCGCGGTCCTTCAGAACCATCCATATTAATCGGCAGTCCCAAAACCAGTGCAGCTGCGTTTTCAGCTTGAGCTAAAACCAGCAATTCCTCAACATCCTTGGTAAACTTAGTGCGCCTGATGGTCGTGCGCGCGGTGGCAATAGTCAGGCTGAGGTCGGACACCGCAATGCCAATGGTTTTGGTTCCAAGATCAAGGCCAAGCAGTTTTTGACCCGCATCAATCCGTTTGGATAATTCAATAACATCAATTTCATTAGATTGGGCCAAAGGTGTCTTTCAGCTTTTGCTTGTCGGGTTGGTCTTATTGGCTGATACTATAGAAAATCAATTTGGTAAATTGGAGCACGTAATGAAACTCACATGGTATGGTCATTCAGCATTTGGGTTGAAGTTTGGCAATTCAAAATTGTTGATTGATCCGTTTTTCACCGGCAATCCGGCATTTGATCAGGCGGGTAAGGCTGATGCAGTTTCCGGTGTAACCCATATTATATTGACCCACGGTCACGCCGATCATGTGGGCGACTGTGTCGAAATTGCTGCAAATGCCGGCGCAACGGTGATTGCAAATTACGATCTTTGCATGTGGCTGGCAAAAAAGGGTGTTGAAAATATTGACCCGACCAATACCGGCGGAACTGTCTTGCATGATGGCTTTTCAGCCACCTTTGTTCAGGCGCTGCATTCTTCCGCCCATATAGATGATGACGGAACCTCCCATTCGCTTGGCAATCCAAATGGCGTTGTTTTGCATATTGATGGTGAGAAATCCGTCTATCACATGGGAGATACGGATATTTTTGGCGATATGGCGCTCATTCAGGAGCTGCACCAACCGCAGATTGGCATGGTGCCGATTGGCGACAGGTTTACTATGGGCGGGGCGGTGGCGGCCCTTGCCTGCAAGCGGTATTTTAAATTCGATGCTATTCTGCCCTGCCATTTTGGTTCTTTCCCAATTATTGATCAAAATGCGGATAAGTTCCTGCAGGCGATGGATGATGATGCCTCTAAAGTTATGACGCTTGAACCGGGCACCAGCACAACGGTTTAACGCTAATATAGGCCCATTTTGTATCCCCCATTGAATATGATGCATTCGACGTTTATAGCAGCATTAGAAGTGATCAAATTCTTCCAAACTATCTGAAAGTAGTGCGATGTCAGTAGATATTGATACAGTTAAGCGTGTGGCAAACCTTGCCCGAATTAAAGTTGGTGATGCAAAAGCCTCCGAAATGCAGGGGAAACTCAATGGCATTTTGGGCTTTGTTGAACAGTTGAACGAGGTCGACATCAAAGGTGTTGAACCAATGACTTCGGTTGTCGATTTTGCCATGAAAAAGCGCGTCGATGAAATTACCGACGGTGATAAAGCCGAAGACATTGTTGCCAATGCACCGGTCACCGACGATCATTTTTTCATGGTTCCAAAAGTTATTGAATAGGCGAATTACCAAATGACAGACCTCACATCCCTGACCATCGCTGAGGCGAGGGACCAGCTGGCCAACAAAACAATCAAGGCAAGCGAATTAACCGATGCATATCTGGCCGCGATTGAGCAAGATAATTCAAATTTTAACGCCTTTGTGGCGGTGAGTGCCGAAAAAGCACGCGAAATGGCGGCAAATTCTGATACCCGTATTGCAAAAGGTGAGCCCGGTGCGCTGGAAGGCATTCCGCTCGGCATCAAGGATCTTTATGCAACCGAAGGCGTTCATACCCAGGCCTGCAGTCATATTCTCGATGGTTTTAAACCGCGTTATGAATCCACAGTGACCGCCAACCTTTGGGCTGATGGCGCAGTAATGCTCGGCAAACTCAATATGGATGAGTTTGCCATGGGCTCTTCAAATGAAACCAGCTATTACGGGCCGGTTACCAATCCGTGGCGGGCAGGCGGCGATAAATCAAGTGCTGCCCTTGTTCCGGGCGGTTCTTCAGGCGGGTCGGCAGCAGCCGTTTCCGCACACCTTTGCGCAGGCGCAACAGCCTCTGATACCGGCGGATCCATTCGCCAGCCTGCGGCCTTTACCGGAACCGTTGGCATAAAACCCACCTATGGGCGGTGTTCGCGATGGGGCATGGTGGCCTTTGCCTCCTCGCTCGATCAGGCAGGCCCGATTACTCGTGACGTGCGCGATGCAGCCATAATGCTGAAATCCATGGCGTCGCCTGATGAAAAAGATACAACCTGCATTGATTTGCCGGTGCCTGATTACGAGGCGGCAATTGGTGGTTCGATAAAAGGTATGAAGATCGGTATTCCAAAGGAGTATCGTATTGATGGCATGCCAGAAGAGATCGAAGCACTTTGGCAACAGGGTATCGACTGGTTGCGTGATGCGGGTGCCGAGATTGTCGATATTTCGCTGCCGCATACCAAATATGCGCTACCGGCCTATTATATTGTAGCACCTGCCGAGGCCTCATCCAATCTGGCCCGCTATGACGGGGTAAAATATGGCTTGCGGGTAGATGGCGAAGACATTGCCGATATGTATATGAACACCCGCGCTGAAGGTTTTGGCGATGAGGTCCAGCGCCGCGTAATGGTAGGCACCTATGTGCTTTCTGCCGGTTATTACGATGCCTATTATCTACGTGCCCAAAAAGTCCGCACTCTTATCAAGCAGGATTTTGAGACCAGCTTTAATGATGGTATCGACATGATTTTGACGCCCGCAACGCCATCTGCTGCTTTTGCAATTGGCGATGAAGAAATGGCAGCAGATCCGGTGAAAATGTTTTTAAATGACGTTTTCACCGTGACCGTCAATATGGCGGGCCTGCCGGGGATTGCGGTTCCTGCGGGCTTGACCGGTAATGGTTTGCCGCTTGGGTTGCAGCTTATTGGTCGTCCATTTGGCGAAGAAGCCTTGTTCCAGACTGCGGGTGTAATCGAACAAGCCGCCGGGCACTTTAATCCGAAAAAGTGGTGGTAATGGATGGCAAAATCCAACGCATATTCGGGTAAAAGCACAACGGCGATCCATGCGGGAGAGGTTCCTGATCCGGTAACCGGAGCGTCTGCGCCGAATATCGTTATGTCATCCACCTATGTAAGCGAAGAACCGGCAGGTTTCTCGGCCCATGAACTAACCGATAAAAGCCCGTTCCTCTATGGTCGTTGGGCCAATCCGACGGTGCGTTCGCTGGAACAAAAACTGGCCGCCCTTGAGGGGACGGAAGCCTGTATCTGTCTTGCAAGTGGCATGGCGGCCGCCTCTGCGATATTCTTATCGCTTCTTTCAAGCGGTGATCATCTGATCATTTCCGATGTATCCTATGCAGGAGTGGCCGAGCTTGCCCGCGATACCTTGCCACGCTTTGGGATTGAAGTTTCAATCGTCAATACCAGTGATCTTGATGCGGTGGCGGCAAGCGTTCGTCCCAATACAAAATTGATCCATGCGGAAACTCCGGTAAACCCGATCATGCGGTTGAGCGATATTGCTGGCCTTGCAAAAATTGCCAAATTTGCCGGTGCTAAACTCTCCTGTGATGCAACATTTGCATCCCCCTTGGGGCAAAAATCTGCCGAGCTCGGCGTTGATTATGTCATGCACTCAATCACCAAATATATTGGTGGTCATGGTGATGCAATTGGCGGGGCGATTTGTGGAACATCCGAAGACATTAAGGCGTTGAACCTTGAGGCGGCCATTCACTATGGCGGCATTCTTTCACCCTTTAATGCCTGGCTGATTTCCCGTGGTGCGGCCACTTTGCCGCTGCGCATGCGTGCCCACGAGGAAGGCGCAATGGCTGTTGCCAAATGGCTCGAGGCTCACCCAAAAGTTACATCCGTTATGTATCCGGGGCTGGAAAGCCATCCGCAGCATGAACTGGCCAAAGCCCAAATGCAGAATTTCTCCGGCATGTTGACCTTCCAGGTTGGTGGCGTGGCAGAAGGCGAGGCCCTGGCCGAAGTGATGACCAAACAATTGCAGGTCGTCCATTATGCGGTATCGCTTGGTCACCACCGTAGTTTGATTTACTGGATGCCAACTGATGGGTTGATGGAAACATCATTCCGTCTTGAGGGTGAGCAGTTGGAAGACTATCGCCAATATGCCGGTGATGGTATTTTCCGCCTGTCGATCGGGCTTGAAGATGCAAGCGATCTAATCGCGGATTTTGAACGGGTACTGGGGTGATTTTGGAGTAAGAACCAAAGCAAGGGAACCTATACATTGGAAAAAATTGATGCATCAACCGGTGAAAGGTATTCCTATCATCGAACCGCCAATGGATTGGGTATAAAAATTTGGGCGAAAAGAAGTAATTTTAGTATAGGCTTGTTGATTATATGGTTAGTTTTATGGTCGGTCGGTGGGCCACTTGCTGCGATGGAGATTTTTTCTGACGGGATTGGAAATTCAGTCGGTGTATTTCAGGCAATCTGGGTAATTGGATGGGGCATTGGCTGGCTTGCCGTTGCTTTTTTGATTCTGTGGCAGCTTTACGGTTATGAAATGCTGTTTGTGACCGCCGGTGCATTTGTTATTGAATTTCATTTGTTTTTTCCAATTTTCAAAAGAATTTTCGATATTGACAAAATTAAACACATGAGGAAAACAGAAAAACTTGGTTATCATGAAGCAAGAAAAAACCCGAATTTTTATAAACCAAAATTATGCTTTACCTATGATGGAAAGGTAATAAATTTCGCTCTTCAGCTTACCGATGCAGATGTAAGGCGTATGCTGGAATTGCTGAAAACTGACATGCCTACTGCATTTCGATAAGAGTAATCAAACCATGCTAGCCAATTTGTAGGTGGCACGTAGCCAACATTGGGAAAATGCCATTAAGCTGCTTCAATATTTAATTGAGGCAGGCACAGTTGATCATTGGAGTTTAACGGGCAATGGAATTCGGGGCTTGAGAATGCAGAGGCATCACACCTAATGACAGACGCCAGCACCGCCGCAAGCAAACGATTTTCATATCAAAAAACCGCCAATGGCCTGGGAATTGAAATACCCGCTAATCTTAATTATTTCACCCTGCTTTTTTTGAGTTTCTGGCTGATATTATGGACCCGCGGCGCTATAATGACTGGCAGTAATCTGTTTTTCAGCGGTCTACCAATATCTGAAAATCTGTTCCAGCTCCTATGGATGATAATCTGGTCCGTTAGCTGGCTTGGGGCCATTTTGATGATTTTGTGGCAATTATTTGGCTATGAAATGATTTTTATAACTGCTGGCTCACTGGTGATCGAAAAGCGTCTGTTTTTTTTAATTAGCAGAAAAATATTTGCCATTGATCAAATCAGCGATATGAAAATAAATAAATTATCTCGTTCGCAGAAACAAAAATCTTCTATTGGCGAATCTTCCGTTAGTTTTAATTTTGATGGCAAGACAATTCACTTTGCATTGGATCTTGGTTTAGCTGATATATATGGATTGTTGGAGATCTTGAAAAAAGACATGCCGACTGTTTTCAAAACCCACTATAAAGAATAAACAGATCAGAATATAACCAGCTCAAAGCCAACATTAGAAGAACTCCCATGAACGCAATACCAGAACTTATCGATACACGCACACCTGATCCAAAAAACTTTATTCCCGGTGAGGACCATGACTGGGAA
The DNA here is from genome assembly GCA_026981655.1 of Rhizobiaceae bacterium. Classification (GTDB taxonomy): domain Bacteria; phylum Pseudomonadota; class Alphaproteobacteria; order Rhizobiales; family Rhizobiaceae; genus SZUA-100. The sequence continues at coordinate 19,589 of JALSIJ010000124.1, forward strand.
ATGGTTATCGGGCTTGAGGTCCATGCCCAGGTTTCAAGCCAGTCAAAACTGTTTTCCGGTGCATCAACCGAATTTGGTCGTGAGCAAAATTCCAATGTATCGCTGGTGGATGCCGCAATGCCGGGCATGTTACCGGTTATCAACGAGGAATGCGTGGCGCAGGCTGTGCGCACCGGCCTTGGGCTGAATGCCCAAATTAACAACAAATCGGTATTTGATCGCAAAAACTATTTCTATCCGGATTTGCCGCAGGGCTATCAGATTTCCCAGTTCACCCAGCCGATTGTTGGTGAGGGTGTAATTATTGTGCGTGTCGGGCCAGACAAAAAAGGCAATTACGAGGAAGTTGAAATTGGCGTTGAGCGCCTGCATCTGGAGCAGGATGCCGGCAAAAGCCTGCACGACCAGCACCCGACC
>JALSIJ010000125.1 GCA_026981655.1 Rhizobiaceae bacterium
GTCCCATAGGCGCTGACGTCAGACAAATTGAATACAGATACAGTTGAATTGTGACTTTACCAGACATTGAAATTCTGACTTTGCGATGGTCAATATCCATAAGCACCACCATCTTTACGGGGATCAGACCCACCGGCATATCCTCCGCCATCCAAACAATGAATGAGCTGAGCGCCACCAAAACCAAACGCCAAATCCGGTTCTTCAATCAATACATCATGACCAAGGGTCGAGAGCTTTTGAAGGGTGCTTGAATCCATTGCTTTTTCGCAGGAAACACCCAGCCCATCGGTTACACGCCAACGAGGTGCATCTGCGGCTGTTTGCACATCTTGCCCCCACAATTGGGTGCGTAAAACCATTTGTACATGCCCCTGTGCCTGCATCATGCCCCCCATCACGCCAAACGCCATACATGGTTGGTCGTTCGCCATCAAAAAGCCCGGAATAATTGTATGAAATGGTCGTTTACCGGGTGCCACAAGATTAGGATGACCTGGCTCAAAGGAAAAACCGCAACCCCGGTTTTGCAAATGAATTCCAGTCCCTGGAATTACAACTCCGGACCCAAAGCCAGCATAATTCGACTGAATAAAAGAAACCATCATCCCATTACTGTCCGCTGCTGACAGACATACAGTCCCCCCTTGACGGGGAGACCCACTTTGAAAATTTTGCGCTTTATAAGGGTCGATTAACTTGGCCCTCACAGCGAGGTAATCAGCATCAAGCAAATGCTCCGCTGTTACATTGAACATATCTTTTGGATCGGCAACATATGCAGCCGAATCGTGAAAAGCCAACTTCATCGCTTCCCACATCAAATGCAGTGCTTCCGGATCATCCGGGCCGTAATCGCGGATGGGAGTATGAGCAAGCATTCCCAAAGCCATGCAAGCGGCTATTCCCTGGCCATTTGGCGGGATTTCATGAAGCTCTGCATCATCGAATTTCTGAGAAACGGTGCCACACCAGTCAGGTTTGTTGGCGGCCAAATCTTCGTGATTTAAGGCAGCACCATGTAACTCGGCATTGGCAATAATTTTGTCGGCCAAAGCACCCCGGTAAAAAGATTCACATTTGGTTTCTGCAATTTCGATTAATGTTGCAGCACCATTAATATTTGTGAACCGCTCACCCGCTCTTGGCGCGTGCCCGGCGGGCATGAAATGCTCGGAAAAGCCTGGTTGGTTTTTAAGAATCTCAGAACCAATGCCCCAGTATTTTCCAATAATTGGGGAAACGTAGAAGCCTTCCTGTGCATATTTTATTGCCGGTTCGAAAAGTGTCTCAAATGCGAGTGACCCAAATCGACAGGAAAGTTCGACCCAACCTCCAACCGCGCCGGGAACAGTGACTGTCTCCCACCCTCGCTCTGGCATGCCGCCAATTTTTTCAAATCGTTCAGGCGCCCAACCTGCCGGGGACCGGCCTGATGCGTTTAACCCATGCAATTCCTTGCCATCCCACAAAATTGCAAATGCGTCCGACCCAATTCCATTGCCGGTTGGCTCCACGATCGTGAGTGTGATTGCGGCTGCCAGTATAGCATCAACTGCATTACCGCCCTTGGCCAACATCGCCAACCCGGCTTGCCCGGCCAGCGGGTGCGAAGCAACCACCATATTATTCGCCAAGACAGCCGAGCGTTGCGATGGATAGGGTGATGGAGAAGGAAATTTCATTTTTGGAGTCCTGATGTTTATGTATAAACTCTGTTTTTTTGAATGACCCATAATTGAGTTATGATTTAAAAATACAAAGGGGCATTTGCGCTGATATGCGAATTTGCCACCGCACCGCACAGGGCGTAAGCTTGATCACTTATCGACCGGCCATTCAATCATATAACGAACAGCATTTTGCGCATTCTCATAAAGATACGGGCCATGCGCACTGGTTCCGTAATAACCGGCAATGTCTGTCTGGACTTGCCTTGATAAAGTGGGCAGCACCTATCTCTTAAGCAGCTAGTTTTTCACTAGCTGCCGGGCAGAGATTACCAACGGCAGAGTGTCTGCATCTTTGGTAGTAGAAGTCATTAGCTCATGTTGTACGTAGAGCGACGCGATGTGCAAAACACGAGCCACTAGAATGGCAGTTTCATACCTGGTGGAATTGGCAGGCCGGCAGTTAATTCCTGGGTTTTTTCTGCCATTGTCGCCTCAGATTTAGCTTTTGCATCATTGTGAGCAGCCATAATCAGGTCTTCCAGCATTTCCACATCATCCGGTGTAATCAGGCTTGGATCAATAGACAAACCCTTCATGACGCCTTTGCCGGAAAGGGTGACTGTCACCATGCCGGCACCGGCAACACCTTCTACTTCAATATTTTCAAGCTCGGCCTGCATGGATTGCATTTTCTCCTGCATCTCCTTGACCTTGCCCATCATACCCATGATGTCTTTCATAATACTCTCCGAATTCTGTTTCTAGAAAAAATCGTCCAATCCGTCATCACTTTCTTCTTCGAGTGATGGATCTTCCAGTGGCTGCTCTTTTTCGCGTACCCGAATGTCAACAATAGCGCTACCAGGAAAAGTAGACAAAACGGCCGCGACGGCGGGTGTATTTTTGGCATCCTCCAACAGTAGTTTTTTATAGGCGTCATCTTGTTCGCGGCGTGTGGCATCGCCCTCTTGCTGGCTTGCCGCCACCATCCAGCGTTCACCCGTCCATGCCTGCAATTTACTGGAAATATCATTGACCAGACTGCGCGGCGGATTGCCGGTGAGGTTTATTTCCATTCGGCCCGGAGCAAAGCTCACAAGGCGAATATGGTTGCGCAGTTCAAGTTTAAACTTAATTTCGCGGCGTTTTTCTGCTTCCGCCAAAAGCTCATCAAATGTATTGATTTGCGCATATTGGTTAGGCTCGGTTTCAACCGATGTACTGGCAGTTGGTTCAAGTTGTCTTTGTGCAACTGGCGCGCCGCCATTGACGTTTGCCTGAACCGGCGCGGTAAACCCTGCACCACTTGATGCAGTAACGCCACCACCACTGCCGGATGGGCCGGTATTTGGCGCAGACATATTGGGGGTGCCCCCATCCTCAAGTTTTTTCAAAGCCTCATCCGGTGTTGGTAAATCAGCCGCATGGGTTAACCGCACCAGCACCATATCGGCTGCCGCCAATGGACGGCTAGACGTTTGAACTTCGCCAA
>JALSIJ010000126.1 GCA_026981655.1 Rhizobiaceae bacterium
CGCCGCAATGGATGCCTCAAATCATCCGGCGATGTTGTTTGTCGACGGGGTCAGCTCCATTGGTTCAATGGATTTTCGCATGGATGACTGGGGCGTTGATGTGGCCGTTACCGGCTCACAAAAAGGTTTCATGATGCCGGTTGGTCTGGCAATTACCGCTTTCAGCCCCAAGGCAATGGCGGCAGTTGAAAGTGCCAAACTGCCGCGCTGGTATTTCGATATTCGCGATATGCAGGCGGGCTATAAAATCAACGGCTATCCCTATACGCCACCGGTCGGCCTGTTGAACGGGTTGAAAACCTCCTGCGCAATGCTTCTAGATGAGGGGTTGGATAATGTCTTTGCCCGTCACGCCCGCATTGCCCAGGGCGTTCGCGAGGCGGTTTCCGCATGGGGCTTGCCGCTTTGCGCCACTTCTCCAGAGCTATATTCAAACTCGGTCAGTGCAATTTTGACACCAGAGGGCTTTGATGCAAATGTGCTTGTTGCCCATGCATCAAATAAATACGGGCTTGCTTTTGGCGGCGGGCTTGGCGCGGTTGCGGGTAAGGTTTTCCGCATCGGGCATCTGGGCAGTTTAACTGATGTGATGGCGCTTTCAGGCATAGCCACGGCTGAAATGTGCATGGCCGACCTTGGCCTTGATATTAAGCTGGGTAGCGGCGTTGCCGCAGCGCAGGAATATTACCGATCCGATAATTCTCTCTCCATTCAAGCAGCAGCATGAGAAAAATATGATTATTCCGACATTCGACGATATGATCGCTGCCCATGAGCGCATAAAGCCCCATATTCACAAAACCCCGGTTTTAACATCGAGTTTTTTCAATACGCTCACCGGTGCAGAACTGTTTTTCAAATGCGAAAATTTCCAAAAAGCCGGTGTGTTCAAGGCCCGCGGCGCATCAAATGCGGTATTCTCGCTTGCCGATGACATGCTAGAAAAAGGCGTTGCCACCCATTCATCCGGCAACCATGCGCTCAGCCTTTCCTACGCGGCAGGTCGCCGCAACATCCCTTGCACTGTCGTTATGCCACGCACTGCGCCGCAGGCCAAAAAAGATGCGGTTCAGGGCTATGGCGGCAAAATAATCGAATGCGAGCCATCAACCAGTTCGCGCGAAGCCACATTTGCCGAAGTTGTCGCCGAAACCGGTGCTGAATTTGTTCATCCCTATAACGATCATCGCGTCATTGCCGGTCAGGGAACCTGTTCGCGCGAATTGGTTGAACAGGTTGAAGGCCTTGATGCGGTGGTCGCCCCGATTGGCGGCGGCGGCATGGTTTCCGGCACCTGCTTGACGCTTTCCAATCTCGCACCAAATATTGAAATTTATGCAGCCGAACCCGAACAGGCCGACGATGCGGCGCGCAGTTTCAGGGCCGGCCATATCATTGCCGATGATGCTCCTGATACAATTGCCGATGGACTGAAAGTGCCGTTGAAAGATTTAACCTGGCATTTCGTCTCCAATCACGTGACCGATATTCTAACCGTGTCGGAGCAGGAAATCATTGATGCGATGAAGCTGATCTGGAAGCGCATGAAGATTGTGATGGAGCCAAGCAGCGCCGTACCGCTGGCGACCATCATCAAAAACAAAGAAATATTTGCCGGCAAACGGGTTGGCATCATCATTACCGGAGGCAATGTCGATCTCGATCTTTTGCCCTGGCTGAACAATTAGGGTCAAAACCCAAATCAGGAGAATTGAAATGAACGCACCAATTAATTACGACGAACTGGAAGTTGGCTATGATGTGCCGGCCGTTCCCGGCATGAACGAGGCTGATATTCAAACACCGTGTCTGGTGGTTGATCTTGATGCGCTCGAACGCAATGTGAAAAAAATGGGCGATCTGGCGAGCGAAATGGGGGTTCGCCATCGTGCCCACGGCAAAATGCATAAATCTGTCGACGTGGCAAAGCTTCAAGAGCGCCTTGGCAATTCGGTTGGTGTGTGCTGCCAGAAGGTTTCAGAGGCTGAGGTCTTTGTGCGCGGCGGCATTAAAGACGTGATGGTTTCCAACCAGGTGAGGGACCCGGCAAAAATCGACCGTCTTGCCCGCATGCCAAAACTGGGCGCCCGCATTCTGGTTTGTGTGGATGATCCTGAAAATGTCGCCGATCTTGCGTTGGCGGCGCAAAGGCACGGCACAGAACTTGAATGCCTGGTTGAAATTGATTGCGGTGCTGGCCGCTGCGGGGTCACCACCTCGCAGGAAGTCGTCAATATTGCCAAGCTGATTGATGCGGCCGACGGGCTGAAATTTGCCGGTATTCAGGCCTATCAGGGTGCCATGCAGCACATGGACCTTTACAGTGATCGCAAGGAGAAAATCGATATTGCGGTCGAGATGGTTGAAAACGCGGTCAACGCGCTCAATTCGCAAGGACTGGAATGCGACATCGTTGGCGGCGGGGGCACTGGCTCCTATTATTTTGAAGGTAATTCAGGCGTTTATAACGAGCTTCAATGCGGATCCTATGCCTTCATGGATGCAGATTATGGTCGTATCCTCGACAAAGAAGGCAAGCGGATTGATCAGGGCGAATGGGAAAACGCGCTGTTCATTCTAACCTCTGTGATGAGCCATTCGAAGGCCGATAAAGCCATTGTTGATGCGGGGCTCAAAGCCCAGTCGGTCGATTCTGGCCTGCCAACCGTATTTGGTCGTAATGACAAGGTTGAATACCTAAAATGCTCCGATGAGCACGGCGTTGTTGGTGACCCGGACGGGGTGTTGAAAGTAAACGACAAGCTCAAGTTGGTGCCTGGCCATTGCGACCCGACCTGTAATGTGCACGACTGGTATGTGGGTGTTCGTAATGGCAAGGTAGAAGCCCTTTGGCCGGTATCGGCACGCGGCAAGGCCTATTAATCCATCTCCATTTGGGGCGGGCCTGTCCCGCCCTTTTCTCTTAGCAAATTGGCACATTAAATATGTTCATCGTTCCTGAAAAAGAAATTTCCTCACTGATTGGTCGCGCAGAATGCTTTGATGCAATCGAAAACGTATTTGCTGCAATGGCCCGCAAGGATGCCTATAATTTCCCGGTCATCCGCGAGGCAATTGGCCATGCGGATGCGCTTTACGGTTTCAAATCCGGTTTTGATCGCACCAGCTTGGCACTGGGCCTCAAATCAGGCGGCTACTGGCCGGGCAATGAGGCCAAAGGCCTTACCAATCACCAATCAACCGTTATTTTGTTTGATGCCGATACCGGTAAAGTGAAAGCGCTCGTGGGCGGTAATCTTTTGACCGCACTTCGCACCGCTGCGGCCTCTTCCGTCTCAATCAAACATCTTGCCCCAAAGGGTGCAAAGACACTTGGCATGATCGGGGCCGGGCATCAATCCGCTTTTCAAATGCGGGCAGCCGTTGACCAGTGCAATTTTAAAAAAGTGATCGGCTGGAACTATCACCCGGAAATGCTTTCGCGGCTGGAAGATGTCGCAAGTGAGCTTGATTTGCCGTTTGAATCCGTATCTCTGGAACAACTGGGCAGCGATGCCGATGTGATCATCTCCATCACTTCCAGCTTTGATCCTATCCTGATGGATGCCCATGTATCAGGTGGCACCCATATCGCCTGCATGGGAACCGATACCAAAGGCAAGCAGGAGGTTGAGGCCTCACTGGTGGCGCGCGCCACGGTATTTACCGACGAAATTGCCCAGTCAATTACCATTGGCGAATGCCAGCATGCGGTGGCCGGTGGCCTGCTCAACGAGAGCGATATTATCGAACTTGGTGCGGTGATCAATGGAGATCACAAAGGCCGCACATCTGATGACGAACTCACCCTTTTCGATGGCACCGGCGTCGGCCTGCAGGATTTGGCCGTGGCTTCCAGCATTGTCGATATTGCAGTTGCAAAAGGCATCGCCATTGAAGTTGATTTTTAATCCCGCCTTTTCCAAAATAAATTGCTCCCCCACGGCCCTGCTGTTAAGCAGGTAACTTGAATTGAGCATTTTAAGTTAGGGGCAGCATGCACGATAGAAAAATTGGTTCACTGAGCGTATCGGCCATCGGCCTTGGCTGTATGAATATGTCATTTGGCTATGGGCCGGTGGATGATGAAGTTTCAACCCAATTGCTCAATCAGGCGCTGGATACGGGCTACCGGTTTCTCGATACGGCGATGGTTTATGGCAGTGGCCATAATGAAAGCCTGATTGGCAAGGCACTCGGTTCCAGACGTAACGAATATGTGCTGGCAACCAAATGCGGCCTGTCGCGTGACGGCATTAATGGCCGCCCGGAAGTGATCGCTGAAAGCTGTGATGCAAGCCTTAAACGGTTGAGCACCGATGTTATTGATCTTTATTATTTGCACCGTGTTGACCCGAAAGTGCCAATTGAAGAAAGTGTTGGTGCAATGGCAAGGCTGGTCGATGAGGGCAAGGTGCGCGAGATCGGCCTTTCGGAGGTTTGTTCAGATACCCTCAAACGCGCTTGTAAAGAATATCCGATTGCCGCATTGCAATCTGAATATTCGCTTTGGTCGCGAACCCCGGAGCGCGGTGTGTTGGATGCCTGCGCTGAACTGGGCGTAACGATGGTGCCATTTTCGCCGCTCGGGCGCGCTTTTCTTACCGGCAAGGCGCAGGATGTAACCCATTTGGATGAGGATGATTTGCGCTGTACTATTGCCAGACCACGCTTTGAACCGGAGGCATTTGCCGAAAATATCAAACTGCTGGAACCATTTGGTGAAATAGCAAAAGCCAATAACTGCACGATGGCGCAATTGGCTTTAGCCTGGCTTTTGCATGGTCAGGATAGAACAATGGTTTCAATTCCGGGCACAAAACATATTGAATATATGGAGGAAAATGCCGCCGCTTCTGAAATTGTGCTGGATAATGAAACCGTCGCTCAATTGAATGATCTGATTAATGAAAACACAATTATAGGTGAGCGCTATACGGCGGAGCGCATGGCTGGTGCAGATTCCGAGCGCGATTAGCATTTGGGCGTATCCTTTAACGGTGGAGGTTTGATGGAAAAAAGATACCCATCAAGGGGTACAGCTGGTGCTGCAATTTTTGCGCAGCTGAAGGTGCTGGGTATTGAGTATGTTTTTGCCAATTCAGGAACCGATTTCCCGCCCATCATCGAGGGCCTGGCAGAAGCAAAAGTAAAAAATATAGCGGTTCCCGAAGTGGTTATTATCCCCCACGAACATGCGGCAATGGGAATGGCGCATGGCTATTATCTGATCAGCGGCAAGATGCCTGCGGTGATGCTGCATACAAATGTTGGCCTTGCAAACGGGGCCATCGGCGCAATTAACGCTGCCTGCGAGAACATTCCCCTCTTGTTGATGTCTGGCCGCACACCGGTAACCGAGGAAGGTCGTTTTGGCTCAAGAACGGTGCCAATTGGCTGGGGGCAGGAAATGCGTGATCAGGGAGCGCTGGTTCGCGAAGCCTGCAAGTGGGAATATGAATTGAGGTTCCCCGAACAAATAAAAGGCTTGCTCAACCGGGCCTCTGCTATCGCCAATTCCACCCCCAAAGGGCCGGTATACCTGTCCTTGCCTCGCGAAGTTTTATGTGAGGCACTTCCACAAGATGATCGGGATGCGTCCTCTTCAATGGCACCAATTGCCGGCGCGCCCAATCCAGCGGATATTCAAAAGGCAGCACACTTGCTGGCTAAAGCAAAAAATCCGCTTGTAATTGCCCAACGCGGGGCCGGAGATGAGGGGGCGTTCAATGCTTTTGCTGATTGGGCGAAAGAATGGGGCATAGCGGTATGCTCTTGGTGGGCGACCCATTTGGCGATTTCGACCGAGCATCCCTGCCATATTGGCGCTGATCCAGGCGAATATTTATCGAATGCCGATATTGTTCTGGTGATCAATTCGCTGGCACCCTGGTGGCCGGATAAGCACAAGATCAACCCCGATACCAAGGTAATCAATATCGGTCCGGATCCGATTTTCAGCCGGTTTCCGGTGAGAAATTTCAGATCCGATGTTTCAATTTCCGGTGAGACAGAAACAATCTTACTGGCCCTGTTTAAGGCAATGAAGAAATGTGAGCGAGATCAGGTCGGGATAGACAAACGCATGGCGCGACTGGATGCGGCAAGTACGGGTAATCGCCATGAATTGATGGCCGACGCTGCTGCCCGAAATGCGCAAGGAATTACCAAAGCCTATGTTTCAAAATGCCTGGGCAAAGTTTTGAAAACCCGTAAATCTTCGGTGTTTTCAGAGCTTGGAACCAGCCTTGGCACATTGGAGCGCTGTGATCATAAAAGTTGGTTTCAGGAGCCCCATTCCGGCGGGCTTGGCTGGTCTTTTCCAGCAGCCCTTGGTGCGAAATTGGCAGAGGCAGATCGGATATGCGTGGCTACAATGGGCGATGGTTCCTATATGTTCGCAAATCCGACAGTTTGCCATCAAATTGCTGAAGCAATGCAATTGCCGATACTGGTGATTATCCTGAATAATGAGAAATGGGGGGCCGTGCGGGCCTCTGTTGAAGGCATGTACCCTGATGGCTATGCGGCAAAATCGAATGATATGCCGATGACAGCACTAAAGCCATCGCCCGATTTCACACTGACAGCGCAGGCATCACGCGCCTGGACCAAAGAAGTCACGTGCGCAGAAGATGTGCCGGATATTTTGCAACAGGCGCTTGATGTGGTGATTAAAGATAAGCGTCAGGTGCTGCTGAATATCAAGATTATTGACTAGGAATATCAGGTTTGGCCAAAGCGAAGAACATTCTTTTCATCATGTTTGATCAGCTGCGTTGGGACTATCTTTCTTGCTATGGTCACCCGCATTTGCACACGCCCAACATCGACCGGCTGGCGCAAAAGGGCGTTCGGTTTAATCGGGCGATCATCCAATCTCCCATATGCGGTTCGTCGCGCATGTCGACCTATACCGGCCGCTACGTTCATTCGCATGGCGCGTCATGGAATGGTATTCCGCTGAACGTTGGTGAGCAGACAATGGGCGACCATTTGCGCAAACTGGGCATGGATTGCTGGCTGGTCGGCAAAACCCACATGCGCGCAGATGTGGAAGGCATGGCCCGTCTGGGCCTGGAACCGGACAGTCTGATCGGCGCGCGGGTGGCCGAATGCGGTTTTGATATATTTGAACGCGACGATGGAATGAACCCAATTGGTTATGACGGGCCTTACGATCCTGATGGTGCAAAAAACTATAACGCTTATCTTAAAGCCAAAGGATATGAGGGCGAAAATCCCTGGCACGATTTTGCCAATTCCGGTCTTGATGATGCGGGCAATGTGCTTTCCGGCTGGTTTTTGAAAAATTCGCGCGAAGCCGCCAATATTGCTGAAGAAGATAGCGAAACGCCCTATATGACAAGGCGCGGTATGGATTTTATTGCCCAGGCCAAGCAGCCCTGGTGCTGTCATCTTTCCTATATCAAACCCCATTGGCCCTATATAGTGCCCAAGCCCTATCACGATATGTATGGGGCAAATCAGGTTTTACCGCCCGTTCGCTCCACGGCTGAATATGAAAATGCCCATCCGGTTTTGCGGGCCTTTATGGATGGCCCGGTGGGCAGGGCTTTTGCGCAAGAGCATGTGCGTCAGGCGGTTATTCCAGCCTATATGGGGCTGATCAAACAATGCGATGATCAAATGGGTGTGCTGTTTAACTGGCTGGAAGAACAGGGCCGCATGGAAGATACCATGATCGTTATAACTTCGGATCATGGAGATTTTCTCGGCGACCACTGGATGGGTGAAAAGATGTTTTTTCATGATGCTTCGGTGAAGGTTCCATTGATCATCTATGACCCCTCGCAAGAGGCCGATTGCACCCGTGGCATGGTGAGCGATGCGCTGGTGGAATCTATTGATCTGGCACCGACATTTGTTGATGTTTCCGGTGGTGAAGAAGCAACCCTTAGTCTCTGCCACATTTTGGAAGGTGAGACTCTATTGTCCATTTTGCATGGCAAGGCGGTTGAAACCAGCCGTGATTATGTGATCTGCGAATATGATTATTCAGCATCACCTATGGCTGATAAGCTGGGCGTTGGTCCGCGCGATGCGGTGATGTTTATGGTGGCAGATAAACAATGGAAGCTCATTCATTGCGAAGGCTTCGAACAGCCTATATTGTTTGATCTGGAAAATGACCCGGATGAGCTATGCGATCTGGGTGAGAGCCAGGCGCATGAAGAAATTATCCGTAAAATGTATGACAAGCTGTTCCACTGGGCCCGGCGCAATTCTCAACGAACCACCAGATCGGAAGCGCAACTTATTGAAATGCGCACGAAATCTCGCGGGCGCGGCGTGGTGATCGGCGTTTATGATGAAAATGATGTTCCGTTGGAACTGACCACAAACTATCGCGGGCTAAAGGCCGACGATAAGCGGGAAAACTAGACTCTTTCATGTTTATATGGAAGCAGGCTGGCCACGATTGGAGCCTGATGTGCAAATCGATGAAATCGATTTGAGGTCGGAACTGGCCCGGTGCTTATGCACCGCTCTCGCCGAGGTCGGGCGCAAGCTCGATTAGCCGTGAGCGAAGAAAATCTAATTTTTCGCCTTGGCCTTTTGCTCATTCATCTGGTCGTGTCTTTGCTGAATGTTTTCAGGCCAGGTGGATTTGATATAGCTAAGGGCGGCAATAATATCATCATCGCTCAAAACACCTTCATAGACCGGCATATTGGTTTTCAAATCCTTCTGACCGGTAATTTTGGCCAGCCCGTATTTGGTAATCTCGAACAACAAATCATCCGTATGGTGCCATGTATGGCCCGACTTATCATGCGGAGGCGCGGGCATCAGTCCTTCGCTGTTGGGGCTGCGCCATTTGGCTTCACCCTTAAGGTCTGCGCCGTGGCAGGAAGCGCAATTCTTGGTGTAAATTTGCAGGCCTCTGGCCACCACTTGGCTATTGTCTGCCATGAAAAGAGCGCCGGGTTTAAGTTCAGATCGTAATTGTGTGGCCCAGATACCACCGATAAGGACGATTGCAATTCCCGCAACGGTAATGATTGTTTTTGTCTGGGCCATGATCCTATTTTGCCTTTGCTTCCAAGCGCTTTCGATGAAGAATTGGCTCAGTATAGCCCGATGGCTGTTCAAGGCCATTCAAAACTAGTTCAACAGCCGCCTGAAAGGCGATAGAGCCTTCAAAATCATCCGCCATCGGCGCGTAGGTTGGATCGCCCGCATTTTGTTTATCAACCACGGCGGCCATTTTCTTCATGGTTGCAACGATTTGCGCCTCATCAACAATGTTGTGATGCAGCCAGTTAGCCATGTGCTGCGAAGAAATTCGCAGTGTGGCGCGGTCTTCCATCAACCCGACATCATTAATGTCCGGCACTTTTGAGCAGCCAATACCATCATCAATCCAACGAACCACATAGCCAAGAATGCCTTGTGCATTATTATCAAGCTCCGCCTGAATATCTTCCGGGGACCAGTTGGGGCGGGTGGTTATCGGAACCGACAAAATATCGTCGATATTGGCACGGCCCCGGCTTGCGAGTTCTTTTTGCCGCGCGGCAACACTCATCGAATGATAATGGGTTGCGTGCAAAGTCGCAGCGGTGGGCGAGGGAACCCAAGCCGTATTGGCACCGGCTTCAAGATGGCCGATTTTTTGGTCCAGCATTTCCGCCATCAGGTCTGGCATGGCCCACATGCCTTTGCCGATCTGAGCCTTGCCGCTTAGCCCGCATTCAAGCCCAATATCCACATTCCATTTTTCATATGCAGTAATCCAGCTTGCAGTTTTCATGTCGCCTTTGCGCATCATCGGGCCCGCCAGCATTGAGGTATGCATCTCGTCGCCGGTACGGTCGAGAAAACCGGTATTGATAAAGAAAACCCGGTTTTTTGCCGCGCGAATGCACTCTTTCAAATTTACCGTGGTGCGCCGTTCTTCATCCATAATGCCCATTTTAATGGTATTGGGCGCAAGCGATAAAAGGCCTTCCACCCGACCAAATAGATCGTTGATAAATGCGACTTCCTCTGGCCCGTGCATTTTGGGGTTCACTATATAGATCGAGCCGCTCCGGCTGTTGGCATGGCGACCATTTGGCCCCACATCGTGCAGGGCAATGGTTGGGTTGATCACCCCGTCAAGCAGAGTTTCAGGTACTTCATTGCCGTCGCCATCAAGAATGGCCCCATTGGTCATTAACAGGCCCACATTGCGCACCAGCATGATGGCGCGGCCGGGAAGTGTAATGTTTTCGCCCTTGGGCGAGGAATATGTTCTGTCCGGGTTGAGCGTGCGGGTGATGGTTTTGCCGTTTTTTTCAAGCCGCTCGCTCAAATCGCCCTTCATCAGGCCAAGCCAGTTGCTGTAAATTAGCGCCTTGTCTTCCGCATCAACGGCCGCAACAGAATCCTCGCAATCCATAATGGTCGAAAGCGCGGATTCCAGAATTATATCGGCGATACCAGCCTTGTCTGTGCTGCCGATAACACTTGAGCGATCCAGAATAACTTCCAGATGCATGCCGTTTTTGACCAGCAGGATGGAGGATGGATTTTCCGCATCCCCTTTAAAACCAACAAATTGTGAAGGAGCTTCAAGCGCATGCGTTTTCCCCCCAATTGAAAGGCTTAAAGTACCACCTTCAATGGTGATTGCATCAATATTGTTCCAGCTGCCGCCATCTAGTGGGGCAGAACGATCGAGAAAATTGCGCGCCCACGAAACGACTTTTTCACCGCGAACCGGATTGTAGCTGCCGCCTTTTTCTGCACCATTATCATCTGAAATTGCATTGGTGCCGTAAAGTGCATCGTAAAGCGAGCCCCACCGCGCATTGGCGGCGTTGAGCGCATAACGCGCATTCATCACCGGAACGACGAGCTGTGGTCCCGCGGTTTTTGCGATTTCCGGATCAACATTTTTGGTTTCAATTGAAAATGCATCGCCCTCAGGGACCAGATAACCAATATCACGCAGGAAGGTCTTATAGGCATCGAGATCACTCAAACCGTCCGGGTTATCCCGGTGCCATTGGTCGATCTGGATTTGTAACTCATCACGCTTGGCTAATAAATCGCGGTCGCGCGGGGCAAAATCATTGATGATTTTTTCAAAGCCTTGCCAGAAGTGACCCTCGGCAATGCCGGTTCCGGGTAGAACCTTATCGTTGATGAATTCGTATAGGATGGTGGCAACCTGGAGGTTGCCAGATTGAGTACGGTCAGTATCACGCATGCAAAATTCCTGAATAGGGGGTGGTCGAACATTGCTTTTGGTGTGATTTAACAGGCTTTACGTAAACGTCAAACCCTCCTTTGGTTTAATCCTTAATTGAAAAGGGCGTGCGGCAATGCGTGCTGTGATCGTGCCTTCAATGAATTTTTCCTGGCCCTCAATCGTCGCCATTTTCAAATCCTGTTCAAATGTGACGGTAAATTCTGCAGCACCGGCCTCACGCGCTCGCTTTGTAACGCCAATGTCGGCTTGTTCTTTGGCAAAGGCCTTTGCGCTTTCAATATCGTTGAAAGAGCGGCACTTTCCACCCGCAACCTCGAAAATACCTTCACTTGGCTGCAATATCATGACAGTGAATGCCAATTCAATTTGGCCAACCACAGCCCCAATCGCATTGGCCACTTCCGCATGTTCAGGGATGATTGATAAGGTTCCCAATCGCTTGGCTGCGGGTGGCAGATATTGGTGAGCAGATGCGCCAAGCCCGATCAACGGTCGGTCGAGTGATACATCCACATTGACCCGGCCATTTTCTCCAGCCAGTGCTTTCTTGACCAGCGGGTGATTGATCAGGCTATTTCCATCCATCCCGTCCTGGCGAAAGCCGGCCAATAGAACCATATCGGCCGAGCGGTTGATAATTTTTGTCCGAATACGTTCTGCCATTGCATTGGCGTCTTTGGCGATTGGCTGGCCGCGACCATTTTTTTGCCGGGCAAACAACGAAAGGCCCAAAAGTGCGGTTTCCCCGTTCCAGGCATCATATTTGCCCAATACGTGCATGGCATCGCTTGGGGTGACTGCGGATATTAGAGTGTGGCCGCTTCGAACAAGTTTTTGCAAGGTTGCATATTGCGACTGGCTCGAAAGCAACCGGTCTAAAGGAATGGGGGCAAGTGTGATTTGCTCAAGCAAATTCCGTTCTGATGCGCCTTCCGGCATGGCTGAAATATTCAAGCCCGACGCAATGGCAAATTTGCCTTCAAATCGCCCGCGAATGGGTGAGCGCAATTGCCGTTCAAGCGCTGAAAGTACAATTGACTTATGTTCCATTGCCAAAAGGCTGAGCGGGATTACCCGCCCCGGCCCAACAATGATCTCAGGCTCTAACCCTGTTTCTTCGAGCCTGATTTCAGAATCGCCGCCAAGTCCGAATGTGTTCATCGCAACGGCTTCGACCATTGTTTGAAACTCGCCGACCTTTGCGCCGCTACCGTCTATCTTTGGCCGCCCGTTCTCAAGCACGGCCACATCCGTTGTGGTGCCGCCAATATCTGATACGAACGCATTATCTTTGCGGGTCAGCCACCGCGCCCCGATCAGGCTGGCGGCAGGACCGGATAATATGGTCTCAATCGGCCGCCGTATGGCAAATTCTGCTGAAACCAGCGAACCATCACCGCGCACGACCATCAACGGACAGTCGATGTTCTTTTGCTTCAAAAGGCCAGAGGTTGCTTGAATGAGCCGGGCGGTCATAGAAATCAGCCGCGCATTCAGCAAGGTGGTCAGGGCACGCTTCGGCCCGTTTAACTGGTCAGAAAGCTCATAGCTACACGTTACGGGCATGCCGGTTTTATCCAGAATTAAATCACGAATTTGGCGCTCATGGGCCGGGTTTCGCACGGCGAAATATCCGGCAACAGCAAAACCTTCGACAGCACCGGAAAGATCCTCAAGCACACTTTCAAGCGGGCCAAGATCAAGCGGGCATATCTGGTGGCCATTGGCATCATGCGCGCCTGAAAGATAGATGCATGGGTCGCTGCCGATGGCCTTTTTAAGCGGGTTGTTGGCAATGTCCTTTTCGCTGAACCCGGCAAGCACCATTGCCGCCCTTCCTCCATGTCCCTCAACCAGCGCATTGGTTGCAAGCGTGGTGGAAAGCGAAACCAGGGTGATTTCGCTAGATGTGACACCAGAGATTTGCAGTACTTTTTCAACGGATGCGGCAATGCCAACAACCAGATCGGACTTTGTGGTCAGCGATTTTGCTTTGGCGATCACCGTTCCGCTGAAAAAATCAGAAGAGCTGGCCGCATCGTCGCTGCGGCTGATTATTACAGCGTCGGTAAATGTGCCGCCCGTATCAATGCCAAGGAGAATGCTCATGGGATTTGGTTTTCGCGATAATTGGCCCTGTGGTTGAACCGGCTACAGGTAATGCAATCGGGCCAGAAGAGCAAATGACGATATGCTCAGTTTCTTTCGCTAAGTGCTTTAATCATTGGGTCATATTGCAGTGGTGGCGCAACAACCCCGCGCCTTGCAAGTTTTTTCTCCCAGGCAAGCGCGTGGGCAATAATCTGGTCAAGATCAGCATATTTCGGTTGCCAGTTGAGCCTGGTCATCATGCGGCTGGCATCGGCAACAATTGCCGGTATATCGCCCTTTCGGCGGGGCGCCATGCGGGCGGTAAAATCATTGCCGGAAATACGCTTGACCGCGTTGACCACTTCCAACACAGAATAGCCTTTGCTGTACCCACAATTTCCGGTGAATTTTTGCCCGCCGTCGCGCAGAAATTCAAGCGCTGAATAATGCGCGCTGACAAGGTCTGACACATGGATGAAATCACGAATGCCGGTGCCATCCGGCGTGTCATAATTAAAGCCGTAAATATCCATCCCATCGCGCTTGCCGACGGCCGCCTCACAGGCGATTTTGATCAAATGGGTCGCCCCGCGGGTGGAAAGGCCTGTGCGTACCTGCGGGTCGGCTCCCGCCACATTGAAATAGCGCAGCATCACATAACGCATATCATGCGCCTTGGCTGTATCGCGCAGCATAACTTCGCTCATCAACTTCGATGCCCCATAGGGTGACATTGGTGCCAGCAATGCATCTTCGCGAATGGGTTTTAAATCATTGGGAGCCGCATAAACAGCGGCGGTAGATGAGAATATGAATTTGTCGATGCCGCAGCGCACAGCTGTTTCCAGCAAGGTGCGGGTATTGCTGGTATTATTATGGTAGTATTTTAATGGGTGTTTAATGGATTCAGGCACCACAACAGATCCGGCAAAGTGAATAATCGCCTCGACATCGTGCTCTTTGATGATTTTTTCCACCAAAGCCCGGTCGGCAATATCGCCAATAATCAGTTTTGCATCAGGTGCCACGGCCCAATCAAACCCGGTAACCAGATTATCAAGCACAACAACGTCTTCGCCGTGATCGACCAGTTCCCACACCATGTGGGAGCCGATATATCCAGCACCTCCGGTTACAAGTATACTCATCGAAATTCCGTGTTTTCAGCCAGACTATTTTCCTTATAATGAAGGCAAATCAATACGAAGCGGTTAACAAATGGTTCACTTTAGGTCACAGACCCATAAACAGGATCAAAATGGTATGAATCAATTTGATCCTGTTTATGGGTCCTGACCCTAGGGCCAAAACAAGGAAATCAAATAAATGAACCTGGCAATTTGGCTGGTACGCGCGGCAAAGACCTCACCTGAAAATCCCGCATTGCAGCGCGGAACCAAAGTCATTGCTAATTATCGTGAGTTTTCCAGAAGGGTCGCAAGGCTTGCATTTTCGCTGCAAAAAGAATTCGGTATTCAGCCGGGTGAGCGAATTTCTATTCTTTCCGGCAATGATACCCGTTATCTGGAATTGCTCTATGCAATATGGTTTTCCGGTGCTGTGGCCGTACCCTTAAACGCCAAGCTGCATGTGCGTGAGGCCGCTTGGATTATTGAAAACTCGGAAAGTCGCCTGCTGTTTGCAAGCCGTAAACTGGGTTCCGAGATTGCCTCCCTGCTTCCTGCCTGTGTCGATAATTACATTGAAATTGATGGCGATGATTTTGCCAGACTGAGGGAAAATGATGGTCTGGGCGAGCCTGTTGCACGGGCAATGAATGATACGGCCTGGCTGTTTTATACCTCCGGCACCACCGGGCGGCCAAAAGGGGTGATGATTACCAATGGCAATATCCACGCGATGGTATTCTCCTATTTCGCCGATATTGATGAGGTCTATTCACGTGATGCGGTGCTTTACGCTGCACCAATTTCGCACGGGGCAGGGCTTTATAATTTTCAGCACGTTATTAAGGCGGCGCGCCATGTGATACCTGAATCTGCGGGCTTTTCCCCGGCTGAAATTCTTAGATTAGCGCCAAAACTGAATAATGTACATCTGTTTGCCGCCCCCACAATGGTGCGCCGACTGGTGGATTGCGCAAAAAGCAGCGGTTTAAACGGCGAAGGAATCAGAACCATCATCTATGGCGGCGGCCCGATGTATCTGGCCGATATTGTTGATGCTGTAGATGTGATGGGACCAAGGTTTTGCCAGATTTATGGGCAGGGTGAATCGCCAATGGCAATCACCGCCCTGCCGCGCCATTTGGTGGCAGATAGAAAGCATCCGCGCTGGAAAGAGCGGCTGGCCTCCACCGGCACCGGCCAATCCTGTGTTGAGGTGCGGGTGGCGGATGCGCAAGGCGAGCCTCTCAATGTGGGCGAAACCGGAGAAATTCTGGTGCGCGGCGCGGCCGTCATGAAAGGCTATTGGCGCAATGAGGAGGAAACGGCAAATTCCTTGCGCGATGGTTGGCTATGGACCGGTGATCTGGGCAGCTTTGATGAGGATGGTTTTTTGACCCTCAAAGATCGTTCAAAAGATGTCATTATTTCCGGTGGCTCCAATATATATCCGCGTGAGGTTGAAGAGGTGTTGCTTAATCATGAGCAGGTTCACGAGGTGGCCGTTGTTGGCAGGCCAAGCGAAAAATGGGGCGAGGAGGTGGTTGCCTTCATTGCTAAAAAACCGGGAGAACCGCCTGAAATTGCTGAACTGGATCAGCTATGCCTTGATAATATTGCGCGCTTTAAAAGGCCCAAAGAATATATTATTTTACCTGAACTGCCGAAGAATAATTATGGTAAGATTTTGAAAACCCGGCTTCGCAAATATTTCTGATTTGCTTTCATCATGTCATGGAAATGTTGCATAAAACTGGTCTTTTTAAATCGATTAGATTAAAGCTGATTTGATGATTTATTTAGGCCTCTTTGGAGAGAATTAATGACCAGCCAGATTATACCCGTCCAGTCGTTTGACGCAGTACTTTTTGGTGGCACCGGTGATTTGGCCGAGCGAAAACTGATCCCCGCATTGTTTCACCGCGAGCGTGATGGCCAGATCAGCGACCCGACCCGGTTTATCGGCGCATCACGTGCAGAATTAAGCACCCAGGAATATCGCGCTTTTGCCAAAAAAGCACTCAAAGAGCATGTGGATGAGAGCGAGCTTGAACCAGAGGTGGTGGATAAGTTTTTATCGCGTCTATTCTACGTGCCAATTGATGCGAAGTCAGACAAAGGTTGGAAGAAACTTAAATCAATTCTGGGAAATGGCGACGATGAAATTATCCGCTATTTCTATCTGGCCGTGGGGCCGTCACTTTTTGGCGACATCGCCCAACGGCTCAATCAGTTTGATCTGATAACTGCAAATGCCCGGCTGGTTATGGAAAAACCCATCGGGCGCGATCTGAATTCCGCCTGCGAGCTTAATGATACAGTTGGCAAATATTTTAGAGAAGAGCAGATTTACCGCATCGACCACTATCTTGGCAAAGAGACTGTGCAAAATCTTCTGGCTCTGCGCTTTGCCAATGCACTTTATGAGCCCCTGTGGAACTCGGCCCATATTGACCATATCCAGATTACAGTTGCGGAAACGGTGGGGCTGGAAAGCCGTGCTGGCTATTATGACCGCGCCGGGGCGCTGCGCGATATGGTGCAAAATCATCTGCTGCAATTGCTTTGTCTGGTGGCAATGGAACCGCCGGCCTCTGCCGATGCGGATTCACTGCGTGATGAAAAACTCAAAGTTTTGCGCGCGCTATCGCCGATAACGGAAAAAAATGCCGACAAATTCACCGTGCGCGGTCAATATAAGGCGGGCGCCTCATCGGGTGGTGCGGTCAAAGGCTATCTGGAAGAACTTGCAGACGGAGAAAGCAATACCGAGACATTTGTTGCAATCAAGGTCAAAATTGAAAACTGGCGGTGGGCGGGCGTGCCGTTTTATCTTCGAACCGGCAAAAGGCTTGCCCAGCGCATGTCGGAGATTGTGATAAATTTCAAGCCCGTGCCCCATTCTATATTTGAATCTATTGCGGGCACGCCGGTTAGCAATAAACTGGTTATTCGCCTGCAACCGGATGAGGGTGTCAAGCAATGGATCATGATTAAAGATCCCGGTCCCGGCGGCATGCGCTTGCGCAATGTGCCTTTGGATATGAGCTTTGCCGAAGCGTTTAATGTGCGCAGTCCCGATGCCTATGAGCGGTTATTGCTGGATGTGGTGCGCGGCAATCAGACCCTTTTCATGCGCCGTGATGAGGTGGAGGCCGCGTGGAAGTGGATTGACCCGATTTTGCGGGCCTGGGAGGTCACCGGCCAACCGGTCAAAAGCTATACCGCTGGCACCTGGGGGCCTTCAGCGTCTATTGCGCTTATTGAACGTGATGGTCATACTTGGCATGATGGCGAGGAATGATGAGCGAATTAAAATTACCCAAACACTTATCCTTACATGAATTTGAAGACCGCGACACCTTGGCTGAAGTGTTGTCGAGCGAAATTGAGCACCAGCTTGGTCGGGCAATTCAATTCAGGGGCACCGCAACAATTGCGGTATCCGGCGGAAATACGCCGCTGAAGCTGTTTAAGCTGTTGTCGCAGGCCGAACTGGACTGGACGCGCATTACGGTAACGCTGGTTGATGAACGCTGGGTTGGCCCGGATGATGAACGATCAAATGAGCGATTGGTTAAACAAAACCTGCTTGTCGGACGAGCCGGGTTTGCCAATTTTGTGCCGTTTTACACCAGCGGGGTTGATCCCGAAGAAGCCGCATTTCGAATTTGCCATGAAATAGTCAAGCTGCCCTTGCCGTTTGACGTTGTGATTTTGGGCATGGGTCTTGATGGGCATACGGCATCCTTTTTTGCGGACGGTGACAATTTTGATGAGGCGGTTAATCCGGCGGCTGGCCTGCCGGTGGTTGCAATCAAGGCTCCCAGTGTCGCAGAGCCGCGCGCCACCCTCACCATGCCAATGTTGATCACCAGCCGGTTTCTGGCCCTTCATATCGAGGGTAAAGACAAGCGAAAAATTTTGGAAAATGCGCTGAAAGACGGTGCTGAATTGCCAATCAGCCGGGTTCTTGAACGACAAGACGTGCAGACCAATATTTTCTGGGCGCCCTGACTTAACTGAGTGATCAGAAAATTGCCCCGGTTTATTGCCCGAATACCAGTTTCCCAAACTATGAGGTTTAAACATGCAAGTCGATAAGCGCATTGAGAATATCACCCGGCAAATCATCGACAGAAGCGCCGATAGTCGTGAAGCATATCTAACAAAAATTCGGGCAGCCGTTGCCGATGGCCCGCACCGGGTGGCCCTGGCCTGTGGAAATCTAGCCCATGCATTTGCGGCAAATGATGCGGATGATAAATCGCTGCTATCTGCTGATAAAGCGGGCAATCTGGCGATCGTGACATCCTTTAATGATATGCTGTCGGCCCATCAGCCCTTTGAAAAATTTCCTGATATTATCAAACAGGCCGCCCGTGATGCGGGCGGCGTGGCGCAGGTTGCCGCCGGAGTGCCTGCCATGTGTGATGGGGTGACCCAAGGCCAACCAGGCATGGAATTATCACTTTTTTCACGTGATATTATCGCCATGTCCACGGCAATCGGTCTTTCGCATAATATGTTTGATGCTGCTCTATATTTGGGGGTTTGCGATAAAATTGTACCGGGCCTGATGATTGGAGCGCTTACATTCGGTCATTTGCCGGCCGTATTTGTGCCCGCCGGCCCGATGACCAGCGGCTTGCCTAATGACGAGAAGGTTCGCATCCGGCAATTATATGCCGAAGGAAAAATTGGCCGCGATGAATTGCTCAAGGCAGAATCAAAAAGCTATCATGGCCCCGGCACCTGCACATTTTATGGCACGGCCAATTCAAACCAGATGTTGATGGAAATTCTGGGCCTGCATCTGCCGGGATCGAGTTTTATAAACCCCGGTACGAAAATGCGCGATGCCCTGACCGCAGAGGCCGCAAAACGGGCCTTGGCGGTTACCGCCCTTGGCAATGAATTTACCCCTATTGGCGAAATGATAGATGAGAAATCAATCGTCAATGGGGTTATTGGCCTATTGGCAACCGGTGGCTCGACCAATCATACATTGCATCTACTTGCGATCGCCCGGGCGGCAGGCATAATATTGAAGTGGGATGATATTGCTGAATTGTCAGACTGTATTCCGCTGATTGCGCGGGTTTATCCAAATGGGCTGGCCGATATAAACCAGTTCCATGCGGCAGGCGGCATGGGCTATCTCATTAAGGAATTGCTGGGTGCCGGATTGTTGCATGAGGATGTGGGTACGATCGTCGGCAAAGGCATGAAACATTATCTCAAAGAGCCAAAACTTAACAAAAATGAAAATATCGAGTGGGTTGATATTCCCCAATCCAGCGGAAACAAGAACATTCTTGCAACCACACAAGAACCGTTTTCCGCCAATGGCGGGTTAAAAATGCTCGTCGGAAATCTTGGCGAAGCGGTGATAAAAGTCTCCGCCGTGAAAGAAGA
>JALSIJ010000127.1 GCA_026981655.1 Rhizobiaceae bacterium
GGTTAGGTATTAGTATTTTGACTGTTTATCCAGGGCCGGTTCGCACCAAACATGCAGAACGCTATGCGCCAAAAGGAACAGATGCCTCAAAACGCATGGCACCAGAGGTTCTGGCAGCTCATATCATCACCGCCTTAAAAGGAAATAAGCGGAAGCTATATCCCGGTGTGGTGGCAAAATTAATCCGGGTTTTGGGTATTCTCGCTCCAAATACCGTATCCCGTTTGATGCGGAAAATTATTTATGAAAAACTCGATGATACGCAATTTTAGACACAATAAAGCAAGGCCATTTGCATGGGAAACAAGATTAAACCAAGCCAGACAGATCAGGTAATCACCTCGCGGCATTCCATGCGAGGCTTCCTGGCAAAACCTGTTGAGCAGGAATTGGTTGAACAAATTTTACAAACGGCGGCGCGTGCGCCATCCGGCACCAATATGCAGCCCTGGCAAACCTATGTGGTTAGCGGCAATGCGCTGACGCGATTATCCAACGCCGTACTTGAGGCGCATAATGACCCTGAATTTAAGCGTGACCCACGATATAAATACTATCCTGACTCGTTTCCAGAGCCCTATTTGTCACGCCGCAGGAAAGTTGGCTGGGATCTTTATGGTCTGCTTGACATCAAGAAGGGCGAAAAGGAAAAAATGCACCGGCAGCACGGGCGAAACTATCAGTTCTTTGATGCACCGGTCGGGTTGATATTTACCATTGACGAGGCGCTTGAAATCGGCTCCTGGCTGGATTATGGCATGTTTCTGCAAAACATCATGATTTCCGCGCGCGGCCACGGGCTTGATACCTGCGTTCAGGCGGCTTTTGCTCCATTTCAGCAGGTGGTTCGATCACAATTAAACATGCTTGATAGCGAGGTTGTGATTTGCGGAATGTCGCTTGGCTATGCTGACATGAGCCGAATAGAGAATTCGCTTGTTTCCGAGCGATGCCCATTGAACGAATTTGTGAGTTTTGTATCTGAATAAATAATGGAATACGCCATGCGCAATTTTGAATTATCCAGCCTGACAGCAGCTCTTGCAATTATTATTGGCTCAACTTTGTTCGCTCAATCCGCTGAATTGCCAAATGATGATCCAAGCCTGTTTTCCTATCTGTTTGCCCAAAAAGCCATTCCCGCAGAATGGATATATGCGCCAGCAAACAAGGAATTAACACCGGCAATGATGAGCGAGATTGCCAACAGGCTTTCTACTGAGGGCGGGCAATATCAAGATGCCACTAAAACAGCACGGGGCTGGCGACTTGATTTTCAAAATGGCACAGTCCGGGCGCGTATTATCCGCGCGCCGGATCATAAAATTATTGGCGTGTTCTTCAGTGGTCTGGAGTGATTAAAAAAGTTTAAACCGGCCGGGTTCAAGCTCGTTTGCATCATTCTCGCTGACGCCAGGATCATCGGGAATAATCGGTTTGTTTTCCAGCAAGGTTGATTGATTTACCGATGAGATCGCGATAGGTTCCGGGGTTTTTTCAACCTCTTTGGCCTTCTTGTTTTGGTTAACAGGCGCAGCAACCTTCCCATTTGGTACTGCATTTGGCTCAGGTTTTTTTGCTACAGGTTTTTGAGCCTCACCACTTGAGGACGCTTTAGCCTTTGGCGTGGTTTCATCCACAGATTTTGTAGCATCAACTGATTTAGCCGCTTCGGCCTCAACTACGCTATCGTCTGCCTTACTTTCTTCCTTGGAAGAAGCGGCGCTGTCATCATCGATCTCAGTAATTTCAGGCTGCTTTTCCGGTATCTCTTCTATCACTTCCGGCTTTTTATCCGCTTCCAGATCAATTACCTTTTCAGATTTTGGTTCGCTTACCGGCTCTTGGTCAACTTCAACCGTGACGGCAGCCGCTGCAATTACCGGCACCACAGGAATGGCCTCTTCCGGCAAAGGCTCAGTCGCCAAATTTGAATAATCAACCACTTCACTTGGCCCACCGAGCATTTCAACCGGAACCTTCCATTCGAATGCATCAAGTTTACCGGATATTGGCGAAATTGGGGCCCAATGCTCAGACACATAACCATCAGCGGTCCAGGCCGGATCACGTGGCGCACGCACCGCGCGTGATAGCCAATCGCGCATTCTGCCGCGATCGCCATGTTCTGCCTCTTCAATGTCTGCCATTAACAGGCAAGCGCGTTCTGTCGGGCTATTACGCAAAATTGCCGCCAGGGCTGCCCTCGCTTCTTTCCAGTCTTTCGCATCAATCGCCGCATCGGCAATGGCAAATTGACCTTCCATATGATTGGTTCGTTTAGAGGCCAGCAATTTGGCCCGTTTAAGCCGGTCGGCGGCGGAATCACCCGAACGCACATGCACATAGGCATCGGCAATTTCCGGATGGGGCTCAAGCTTCCATGTTGCTTCCAACACTTTGGAGGCCTTTTTATAATCTCCCAGTCGACTTGAAATTCTGGCGGCGATTACCGCTGCGGGCACCAGCTCCGGTGCTAGTTTGTGAGCTGACAAAGCAAGGGCTCTTGCCTGATCAGGCTCCTGATCTTCAAGCTTCATAGCACGCGCAGTTTGTAACACGGCTTTCAAGCGATTGTTTTCCGCCTTGCTGAGTTTGTTTGACCAACGGTTTATCTCAAGCGTTTTAAGAGCACCCTCCCAATCATTACCGTTGGACTGATGCCGCAAAAGCGCGGTTCCAGCCCAAGCGGCCTCAGGTGCCAGTTCCATAGCGCGTTCAGCATAATGGGCTGCTGCCTCTTTTTCATTCTGCCGTTCAGCCTCGATATAAAGGCCACGCAAACCCAATAACCTGGTTTCCGGCTCTTCCAGCATATGGGTGAATTTTTCCTGTGCGACCTTGCGGTTGTCCTCAAGCAAGGCTGTTTGCGCGTCCAAAAGCGATACCAAAGGCTCTTCTTTGAGCAGTTTTCCGCTTTCACGGGTAAGCTTTCGGGCTGCCTGAGTATCACCGGCAGCGGCAGCGATCATGCCGCGAGAAAGGGCAGAATACCCACGATCTTTACGTCTTCCCTGACGCCAGCGGGAAAAGATTTCCGGTGAACGCCAGATACTTGAACCAACAATCCAGGTGACAATAACACCGGCGATAATTGATACGGTCGCCACCACGGCCACCATCAAGGTCAATTCAATCTCACGGCCACCCGCGCCACCACCTTGAGCGGGCAAAGTAATTTTCACCAATCCCGGATTATCCGCAATCCACGAGAATCCCAATCCCAGCAAAAATACTATTGCGAGAAATACCAATATACGCAGCATAATTTTACCCTTAATTCCCAGCCCCGGACGTACCGGTCATAAATTTGTTTAATAGATTTTCAATCAGCCTGTTTGCCTGATGGCGCGCTTTGAGCGACTTGTTCCAGTCGCCAGACAAAGCCTTTGCCGCTTTCGGCAGCAATTCCCATTCCTTGATCACCGCCTCAAGATCAGATTTTTTCAAGCCATCCTCAATGCGCGATACTATTGCCAGCGGCGTGTTTCCTTCAATCGCACCGGTCGCTTTAATTTTTACCAGCGAGCGCATATTGGCGAACAATTTGTTCATGACACCCTTATCGGCTGCCGGTGCATTTGCGGTGATGATCTTATCAGAAAGCTCAGCAAAGGACGTTTGCAATGCGGAAACGGTTGGCACCCCAATAGATGCAAATGGCTTAAGCGGTGAAAGCGCTTCCTCATCAACGCCCAGGCTTTCAACCAGGGTCAGCGCGCCCTCAAATCCACCACCGGCATCAATTGCAGATTTCAAACCGGCAATTGCCAAAGCACGCGCAACCCGTTGTTCGTCCTTTTGCGGGGTCGCAGCATCGGCCACGACCTGATCCACTCTGGAGCCAATACCCTTCAGGCTCTGCTGTAGCTTGCCAATGGTGCTTTCAATGGCTGTTTGGCTGTTGGTGGCATTTTGCGCCATCTCTGAGATTTTTGCAGAAAGGCTATCAATTTCAGTCTTCAAGGCTTTTACATCATCAGACGAAGCTTGTGCATTATTTGCAGTCGATATTTCGGCCATCTGTTTGTTCAGCGCTTCTATCTGCGATGAAAGTGTTTCGATTTCAACGGCCTTACCAGCGCCAGTTTCAAGCGTCTTTACCCGTTCATCAAGGGTCGTAAGGGCGGCATTTTCTCCGGCGCTGCCCGATGAAATGGATTGCTCAAGTCGTGCAGACGTTTCTTGAACCTTCTCAATCCTGGCTGCCAGACCTGAAGCAGTCGCAGCGACCTCTTCGATGGATTTGCTCTGACCTTCCATATTTGCAGCGATAGAATTCTGAGATGCTTCAATTTTTGCAATGCGCGCAGCAAGCTCTTTGCTCAATTCAGCGGAACTCCCAGCACTTTGTCCTTCGCCGATATTTTTTACGCTTTCGGCAATGCGGGAAATTTCAGCTTTAAGTTCCGTGTTCGCATCGCCGGGCGAGGGAATAACGCCAAATTGTTGCAGCCCATAGGCACCGACCAGCGCAATTGCACCACCAGCGAAACCGGCAGCAGCTTTACCAAAAACAAAGCCGGGTTTATTATAGTTGTCAGCACGCGGCGCTGGCTTTTTACCAATGCCCGAACCGGGTGCAGAGCTGGTCGGTTTACCAGATTTCGGTACTGAACCTGTTTTTGCCGGTTTGGCCTTTTCAGACGTAATTTTGTCGGCAGGCTTGGCGGACACGGTCTTTGCGGCATCCACACCGGAAGTCGCATTTGGCTTATCTGTCGGTTTACCGGTCTGGGGTTCGGTTTTTTTTGGCGCACTATCGTCTGCTGGCCTGGCTGATTTTTTGCTCACAACCTTTGTTGGCTCCAGGTCGATCGTTACTGGTTTTCTCGCCTTTTTTGATGTACGTCTGGTGGGCGCGTTTTGTGATCGCGCTCCCGGCTTGTTACTTTGAGAACCCTTACCAGTTGAACCTGTATTCTTAGTAGCCATTCTTTGCCCATGCATTTTAGAATTTGCGCTCTTTAAGCGGTCAATTCTGATTACAAATGAAAATTGCTGATCAGCGAGTTGAAATATTATCCAATCCGGCCCAATCAAGTGCTGTTTTTCAGTTTTTCAGCTAAACGGCAAGATTTGTTGAGCGGGATGAATTATTTCTAATCTTTTAGTAAATCAAACAGGCTGGATTCATTAGGCAATGTTGCCACTGAACAGCGGCTTTGCATGGATGATGGTAGTGAATGTTTTATCGCATTAGAAATGGCAAATAAAATAATATTATCAGCATCTTGGGTATTATGAACCTTATCATATACCTTGCTGAACTGCCGGGCCGAACGAGGCGAATAGAGCAATACGCCAACCGCCTCGCCGCTCCTCAATAGTTCTGCAGATTTTTTAGTTAGTTGGTTGACTAAATTCGCCTTATAACTTACCCACTGCACAATACTCAACCCAGCGTCCAATAAGCTATCGGTAAAACCACGGGTCGAATCTGCCCCGGAAATATAGAGCGCTGAATTATTCCCGGTATGCGCCTTAGTTTTATTCGCCTTAATCAAAGCAACCAGATCTTCCGCATTACCAGACGCAGAATGGACATCGACAAACCCCATTGCCCGGGCCATCTCAGCCGTATGATCACCTACCGCATAAAGTGGCGTTTCAAGCAGAGATTTATCGAACTTACACTGCCCTAAAACCGTCAACGCATTGGCACTGGTAATGATTACGAAAGAGAAATCACCTTTTGGCATTTCTTCGCTGGTATCAACAATTTCCAATACAGGCGAAACAAAAACCTCATGACCCAGATCGCGCAACTTGCTGGCAGTTCTTGTGGCAGCGGGTTCCGGCCGGGTGACGATCAACTTCACGGTTTAACTCCAGTCTTTGAAGAAACCTGGCCCGGCCTTCGCCTTGATTTCCTCGCCAATTGCTTTGCCTAACGAAGTGGCATCTGAAACAGCCCCCTTGCAGGAACCATCATGTGCGATCTGCCCGTCATCGCTCAAAACCATGCCGGAAAAGCTGATTTGATCGCCCTCAGCATTGGCAACGCCGGCAATGGGAGTGCGGCAGGAACCATCAAGCGCCTTTAAAAAGGCACGCTCCAGCGTCAGGGCCGCAAAAGTATCCGCATCATTCAACGGGCTGACAAGTTGTTTAATGCGGGTATCGCCAATGCGCGTTTCAATGCCGATTGCACCCTGGCCGGGGGCCGGCGGAAAATCTTTAATCTCCAGTAATGAGGTTACTTCATCCTCAAGGCCCAGTCGTTTAAGACCGGCAAAGGCCAAAAGTGTTGCATCCACTTCGTTGGCAGCAAGTTTCTTCATTCTGGTTTGCAAATTGCCTCGAAACATTACCACTTCAACGTCCGGGCGTAATTTGTTGATCAATGCTTTTCTGCGCATGGATGATGAACCAACCACGGCACCATTTGGCAGGTCCTGTAATTTTTTTGCCTTGGGGGACAGGAAAGCATCGCGCACATCTTCGCGCGGAAGGAATACATCCAACTCCAAACCATCTGGCAACGTGGTTGCCATATCCTTTGATGAATGGACCCCAAGATCGACACGACCATCGAGAATTGCCTGCTCTATTTCTTTCGAAAACAGGCCCTTGCCACCGACTTCCGACAGGGGTTTATTCTGTATCCGGTCTCCGGCGGTGGAGATTACAACAATCTCGATTGCGTCCGCGTCCAGACCGTGTGCGGCGACCATAAGATCACGAACTTCATGGGCCTGCGCCAATGCCAGCAGGCTCCCACGGGTGCCGATTTTAATTGTTCCATCAGGTTTTGATTGCATTGAATAGCACCCATCTGTTAGGCGATGTTTATTACCCGCGAATGCCTACAGGTTTTCATACCGATAAACAATGCGGTAGTTTCGGTAGAAAATGCGTCAATATCGCATCAGTTTTGAGAATTTGATCCATGAAAATACTTGGTATTGAAACCAGCTGTGATGAAACCGCCGCCGCAGTTGTTTTGCGTCATGCAGATGGGCGGGGTGAAATTCTATCCAATATCGTATTAAGCCAGATAGAAGAACACGCGGCTTTTGGCGGCGTGGTGCCTGAAATTGCCGCGCGCGCGCATTTGCTGGCGCTGGACAATGTGGTGCAGGCGGCGCTTGATGATGCGAAAATAACATTGAATGAGATTGATGCGATTGCGGTGACCGCTGGGCCGGGGCTGATTGGCGGCGTTATGGTGGGGTTAATGACCGCGAAGGCGCTTTCTGCCACCACCGGCAAGCCGCTGATTGCAATTAATCATCTGGAAGGCCATGCACTGACCCCCCGGCTGACAGACAATGTAAAATTCCCCTATCTTTTGCTGCTGGTTTCTGGAGGGCATACGCAATTGCTGGAAGTGCACGGCCTTGGCGATTACAAACGCCTTGCGACAACCATAGATGACGCTCTGGGCGAAGCTTTTGACAAAACGGCCAAACTGCTTTCGCTGCCCTATCCCGGCGGGCCATCGGTGGAAAAGGCCGCATTGAACGGCAATGAAACATGTTTTCAGTTTCCACGCCCGCTAAAAGGCCAGGACAGGCTGGACTTCTCATTTTCAGGATTGAAAACAGCCGTACGGCAGGAAGCAACCAAACTACAACCGTTGAGCGACCAAGATATTGCCGATATTTGTGCGTCTTTCCAAAAGGCCGTTTGTGATGTTTTACAGGATCGTATTGAGCGGATTATGCGAGCTGAAAATAATGGCACGGCTGCGATCAAATCTCTGGTGGTTGCAGGCGGGGTTGCTGCCAATCAACAAATACGTACGGCTTTGCAAAACTGCGCCAAAGACGGTGGATGGGATTTCTTTGCCCCGCCACTTGCGCTTTGTACTGATAATGCGGCGATGATCGCCTGGGCGGGTGCCGAACATTTCAGCCAGGGCCACACGGACGGGCTTGATGTGGCAGCACGTCCTCGCTGGCCGCTGGATGAAAAAGCGCCGGCGCAGGTTGGCTCTGGCAAACGCGGGACAAAAGTATGAGCGCACGCACATTCAAAATTGCGGTCATTGGCGGTGGTGCTTTTGGGACGGCCCTTGCCTCAGTTACAGCACGGGCGGGGCATGATTGTCTTATTTATCTTCGTGATGAGCAGGTGGCAAAATCCATCAACGAGAGCCATCAAAACCCGAAGCGGTTACCGGGAATTAATTTGCCCGAAAGCATTACAGCCACAACTGATGCAGAACAGTTACAGGGCAGGCAAATCATTCTCTTTGCCGTGCCTGCCCAGCAGTTGCGCCCAACGCTTAGTGCGTTGGCACCGTATTTAAAACAGGCTTCCCATATCATCGCCTGCGCCAAGGGACTTGAACATGGCAGCGGGCATTATCAGCACCAGATATTGGCAAAATATTTTCCACAAGAGATAATTCTGGCGCTTTCCGGCCCAAGTTTTGCGATCGACATTGCCCGCGAACTGCCAACAGCTTTAACCATCGCCGCCGACAACATCGACAACGCTGATAAAATAGCGGCACTCCTTTCAACGCCTTCATTCCGGCTGTATTCGTCCGATGATCTTATCGGGGTTGAAACCGGCGGGGCTTTAAAAAATGTGCTGGCAATTGCGGTTGGCATCGTACGCGGCATGGGGCTTGGCGCCAGTGCGGAGGCTGCCTTATTTGCCCGGGGATTTACTGAGTTACAACGGCTTGGAATGGCTATGGGTGCCAGGTCACACACCCTTTCCGGCCTTTCCGGTCTAGGGGATCTGGTTTTAACCTGTTCCAGCCCGCAATCGCGCAATTTTGCCTATGGCGTTGCATTGGGAGCGGCTGCATCGCAGGAAAACCTGCCACTGGCCGAGGGCATTTATACGGCTGGAATTGCTGCAGGTTTAGCAAAAAATTTGGCTGTTGATGCTCCCATCATTTCCGCTGTGGCTTCAATTCTGGATGGAACAGTAACCCCGAAACAGGCCATGACCATGCTGCTCGCGCGACCGCTTCGCAATGAAAGCGGTTGACCCAAAACATTCAGGCGCTAATTTGCACAAACAACGGAGAATGATTGATGATATTTGCCATTATATGTACCGATAAAGTTGGCGCACTGGAGACAAGAAAAGCCAACCGTACCGATCATTTGGAATATCTGGAAAGTATTAAAGACGGACTCAAGGGAGCAGGGCCATTTCTGGATAGTGATGGAAACCCAAATGGCAGTATGCTGATCGTTGAGATGGAAGACCTCGCGAGCGCAGAAGATTTTGCCAAAGGAGACCCTTACGCCAAGGCCGGATTGTTTGAGAATGTCGAAATCAAGCCCTGGAACTGGTTGCTGGCCAACCCCTACACGAATGGAAATGCATGATGAATTACTGGCTTTTTAAATCCGAACCCTTCAAGTGGTCGTGGGAAATGCAGAAGGCAAAGGGCGAGGCCGGAGAAGAGTGGGACGGTATTCGTAATTATCAGGCCCGCAACAATATGCGCACCATGAAAATTGGCGACAAGGGCTTTTTCTATCATTCAAATGAAGGCCTGAATGTCGTCGGCATTATTGAAGTGTCAGCAGAAAGCGCCCCGGACAGCACCACCGATGACGAGCGCTGGGACTGTGTGCATATCAAGGCCGTTGCCGATGTGCCAAATCCGGTCAGTCTGAAGGATGTGAAGGCCAATCCGAAACTGGCCGAAATGCCGCTGGTAACGTCCATGCGACTTTCGGTTCAACCGGTTTCAAAGGAAGACTGGAAAGAGGTTTGCCGCATGGGCGGGCTGGACCCGGTGACATTCAAGCCTGTATAAGGGCAAACCGGTTTAACAAGATGCCGCCATTCAAATTATGACCGCTCAATGCGGGCCTGAAAGCAATTATTGCCGGCAGAGCGCACGTGAATGAACTTCACCTTGCTATCGCTGAATAAATCTTTCGCCTTATGGGGGGGGATCTCTTCATTTGGCGTGATTGTTCCCGTGCCATAAACAATGCGCTCATTTTTATCATAGCCGCGCAGCAGATAAGGGCTGCTTGTTTTCAGCACCGCTGGAATTTTGTCCTTGTGGCTGGCATAGGGCGCGCACTCCCTGGCGTGGAGAAATATTGGGCCTATTTCCGCATAGGGCTGAATTTCACCAAAAGGCCGAAAGGCCAAAATCAACATCGCCTCACCCTCTTCGATGCTTTCCAGACAATGGCGGCAGGGATTTCCAACCCCATCTGAAACAGCACTCTCTGGCAACTGGCCATTTAGACGGGTATTTTGAGCAACATATATTGGCTTAGTTGACTGACTTTAAAAGCCTACCAATGTCAGCTTTTCAACTAAATGGTCATTCCAAGCGGGATCGACAAAGGGCAACCATCGAATATCATCAATGCCCAAATCCGGGTTTTGCTGCTTTAATTCAACAACCTCTTTCCTGGCATCTTCCATAGCTTCAGCCTCAACCAAAGCAATTATTCGTGCCAATCGGGCATACCAGTAGCCCGGACGAAGTTTCAACGACTGATCGGAATATTCAATACACGCATCGCGCTGCCCAATCATCATATGAGCAAAGGCTAGCTCTCCCAAAGTATGAAAACAAAACATATCATCCGGGTTCAATCGTATGGCGGTTTTTAACGGCGGAATGGCCAATTCGCCATTGCCAGATAGAATATAAGTCGAACCAATGGATGCATGTGCCGTTGAAAGACCGGGGTTCAGCCGAACGGCTTCACCCAGGGAAACCCTTGCCCGATCGGCTTTTCGTCGCATCAGCAATGATATACCCACCAGCATGTGCGGGCGCGCATCCATTCGATCTATATGCATTGCCAAACGCGCCAAACGCTCCATCTCAATCAGGTTGCCATCATCCTTGCGCGCGGCCCAGACATGCCAAAAATTCCACAAAGACATTTGTACCAGCGCCTCAACAGAATTCGGCTCCTTCTCCAGTGCTTTTTCAAAATAATCAAAGGCAATGGCTGAATCTTTGCCGGTAAGTTTGTTTTGATGCCACAAACCACGTTTAACCAAATCCCAGACATCCAGACTTTCTGGAGATTTGGCATGGGCGCGGGATTGTTCGGCCATATCAATTTGGGTACTGAGAGCAGATATAATA
The DNA here is from genome assembly GCA_026981655.1 of Rhizobiaceae bacterium. Classification (GTDB taxonomy): domain Bacteria; phylum Pseudomonadota; class Alphaproteobacteria; order Rhizobiales; family Rhizobiaceae; genus SZUA-100. Next base: position 11,045 of record JALSIJ010000127.1, read on the forward strand.
TTTTGAGCAATTTCATCCTGCAGTTCAAAAATATCCTTAAGTTGATATTGGTAAGTTTGCGACCAAACATTAATGCCTTTTTCCGCATTCACCAATTGAGCCGAAACACGCAATAATTCGCCATGCAGACGAACATTTCCCTCAAGCAGATAACGAGCACCAAGCGTTCGGCCAATCGTCATCTCGTCAACTGGTTTTCCATTAAACACAAAGCTGGAATTCTTTGAGATCACCGGAAACCAACGCATTTTCGCAAGCCCAATAGCAATATCCTCAGATAGTCCTTCAGCGATATACCGGGAATCCTTGCTGCTGCCTTGATCTGAAAAGGGTAACACCGCCAGGGCAGGCCGATTGGCAAAACCGGGGACAGGGGAAAGCTCGGCAGGAACCGACAGTATTCCGGCCAATGAATTGCCCATACCTTCGGTTTCATCACCGATCTGTATATGAAACAAATGAATTGGAATATTGATGTTCTTGAAATTCTGGTAGCCCGCATCGGTGACATTCAAGTCCGCTGGATCGTCAATATGGGAAAGCACCGTATGTGAGATTGCCACACCGCCGGGGCGGGCACTTTCTTGTAAGCGGGCCGCAATGTTCACATCGTCACCAAACAGATCGCCATTTTCTACAATAACATCACCGACATTCAACCCGACCCGCAAAGTCATCCGTTGATCGGTATTTAGCAGCTTGTTTCCCTCATGAATGGCTGACTGAAATTCAACCGCACTTCGAACCGCATCAATGGGGCTTGAAAACTCGGCCATTTGGCTGTCACCAGCCACACCAAACATTCGACCGCCAAAGCTGGTGACCGACTTTTCCACCGTCTTGCGGTGCTTGTTCAGTTGAATAAGTGTGTTTCCTTCATTCTCGCCCATCAGACGACTGTAAGAAACCACATCAACAGACATTATTGTTACCAGTTGGCGTTTAAAACTTTGGTTGGTCATTTTCCCTACTTCGGATCACCGGGACTTCCAAACCAGGGAGACCAGAATTTTCCTAACAGGAATTATAATGTCACAGGTTGACCTACTAAAAAAGCACCATCGTCATTATTAACACCTGATGATGCAATAGAACGCAGACGAATTGATAAAGGGCATGATTGATTCAATTCAAGGTTGCCAGCGGTTGGCCAAACCGGACCTATTCCTCGCGAAATGCCCGGCTGAACGAATCGACTATAGGCCTGCTCACATAATCAAAGAATGTTCGATCACCCGTTTTGATATAGGTTTCCACCGGCATTCCGGGAAATATTTTACTACGGTCAATCGAATCGGGAAGATTCTCTGCAATTTTCAACCTTGCCGTATAAAATGATTCCTGACTGGCTGGATCAATCAACCGGTCGGCTGAAATATAAATCACCGTTGCAGGAACCTCTGGCGTCGTACGTTGATTAAGTGCTGAAAATCTCAGACTTGCAGACTGACCTACGGTAATAACATCAATATCAAGTGGCGATACTTTTGCTTCAACGATCAGTTCATTTGTGGTGGGCAGTAACTCAAGAATATCCTCGCCGGCCCGCACAACACTGCCACGGGTATTTTTATTGAGTTTTACCACAATGCCATCACTTGGTGCCCGGATGACCACGCGGTCCAGGATGTTTTTTGCAGCAAAATATTGCTCGCGTGCATCGGCTTTCTCGCGGCGCAACTGATTGAGCGTTGTAACGGCTGTTTCAGCCTGCTGGGCGCGCAATTGCTCCTGCTGTTCCTTTGCCTCAATAATTGCGGTTCTGGCCCGGCCAAGTTCGGCGGTAAAGCCGCCAACCCGGCCCATTAAATCAGCTTCATTGCGTTGCAGCAATGTAACCTGCGAGCGCTGAGTAAGCCCGCGCTTAAGTAATTTCAGCTTTCGTTTCAGATCACTTTGAACAACATCAAGCTGCTGGACCACCGCCGCCTTTTGAACTTTATAGCCTTCAATTTGCTCATTTAATGCAGCGATACGCTGGTCAAGAATGCTTTGTTCTGATTTGTGCCGGGCAAGCCGTTTGGTAAATTCTCGTTGTTGTTCAGCCAAATCGCCTTGCAGGCTGGCGCTTGTTGCCCGACTTATCAAATCTGGCGGGAAAGCGAATGTTTTTTCGCCATCACGCTCGGCCCGCAAACGCGCCGTTCTTGCATCTAATGCAAATATCAATCTTGATAGGCGGTTCCGGGTTGCCTCGGGCGCGGTTTTATCAAGCCGCAGCAAAGCCTGCCCCTGCACGACACGATCTCCCTCGCGCACCAGAATTTCCTCAACGATACCGCCTTCAAGATGCTGGATCGTCTGATTTTGTCCGGATGCCGCAACAATACCCGGCGCAACAGCTGCGCCAGACAATGGGGCAAATGAAGCCCAGAGAATGAACCCGCCAACAAAGACCAGCAATACAGCCAAGCCAAACCTGACCGGTGATTTGATGGTCGTGTTTACGCGGGCGGCCCAGTCATTATTCAAGTCCGGGACTGCATCTGCAATGCTCATTAATTCGTCCTCGCGCTGGACCGAATGGGTGGATTAGCCGACCGGTTTGCTTCGGTTTTTTGCATTGCTGCTCTCATTTCAGCAGCCTTTTGGCGCAGGGCACCAAGTTTGGTGGCAAATTCCTGCCTTGTACCAAAGAAATCCACCGCACCCGCATGCAGGCGCAAAACCTTGTCGACACCGTTTAAAATCTGCGGCCGCTGGGTAACCAGAATAACGGTTGCCCCGTTTTTCTTGGCTTCCGCCAGGGCGCTCGCCAAAGCCGCGTCACCCTCTTCATCAAGATTGGCATTCGGCTCATCCAATATCATCAGTTTTGGATTGCCATAAAAGGCCCGTGCCAACGCTATTCGTTGACGTTGGCCGCCGGAAAGGGAAAACCCGCCGGGGCCAAGCAAGGTGTCATAACCATTTGGCAGTTTTAAAATCATTTCATGGACATTGGCTTTTTGCGCCGCGTCCAATACCAGTTTGGCATTGCCCTTTAGTGAAAGCCTTGCGATATTTTGGGCAACGGTTCCTGGCAAAAGCTCCACTTCCTGCGAAAGGTAGCCTATTTCCTTGCCCAAATCCGCCATATCCCAATTGGCAAGCTCTGCTCCATCCAGCCGCACCGTGCCGCCCTGTGGCTGCAATGCACCAACCAGAACCCGGGCAAGTGTAGATTTTCCAGCACCACTTGGGCCAACAATACCCATTGAATCGCCCGGACGAAGTGAAAATGTTACCCGCTTCAGCTGAGCATTATCGGGTGTGGAACCAGGTGCCATGACAATCAGACCTTCGGCAAGGATTTTACCCTTTGCTTCCGGCATTTTTGTGCGCTCAGATATTTCTGGCGCATTCATTAAGACCTTTTGTAATCGCTGCCATGCGGCCCAGGTGGAAACATATTGCTGCCACCCGCCAATTACCTGATCAATTGGCTGCAAGCCACGGCCAGATATTATAGAGGCTGCAAATATCATCCCGGCTGACATTTCGCCCTGAAGCACCAAAAAAGCGCCATAGCCCAATATTGCAATTTGTAATCCGGTTCGAAGGGTCCGCGATATACCGGTGAAGATCGCTCCCTTCAATCCTGCATGGTCTTGAGCAATAAGCGCATCCGCATTGGCCCGGCCCCAGATTGCCGTTCCATTCTCGACCATACCCATAGCCGACATGGTTTCAGAGTTTCTTGCATAGGACTGGGCAGCACCCATCGCAGCGGTTGATTTTTCAGCTGCAATCTTACCCATATTTGCACCGACCGACTGGTTCAAAACGGCAACGATTGCCAAGATCACTGCACCACCGAGTGTGAGCCAAAACAGATGCGGATGCAGAAGATATAATATTCCAATAAACAAAGGAGCAAATGGCAGATCAAGCAATGCAAATATTGCGCGCGAGGAAACCAGCGTTCTAACCGCCGCCAGATCCCGCATCGGCTGAATATCGCCCTGGGTTGCCCGACCCTGGCTAATGGTTGTCACAAGTGTTTTTGCACCTAAAATGGCCTCCATTCTCGCAGCAGCGCGCGCTGCAATAATCATGCGCACTACTTCCAATAGGCCCAGAACTATTAATGCAGTGGCTGCAATTATCGAAAGAAAGGTTAGTGTGTCGACACTGCGGGAGGGTAAAATGCGATCATATATCTGCAGCATGTATAGCGGCATGGTCAGCATCAATAGATTGATAACAAAGGAAAATCCAGCCAAGGCCCAAAGGATCTGGCGAAATTCAAGCTTTGCGCGCTTCAAAAGTTCCATTTTAATTTAGTACCGCCGCAGAATTCAGAATCAGGAAATTATTCCCCGCATAAATATCTGGAGGCACTATAGTTCAAATGAATTTACAGATGGTTGATCGGACTGATTTTTTGATAAATTGGCAATTGGCCTTAATATTTACTTTATCGAATGCATTCAGCCATTCTGGCAGCGGCGGCTTTTACCTGTTCAGTGTCACGCAGGAAACAAGCGCGCAGATAGCCATCCCCTCCAAGACCAAATGCCTCGCCCGGAGCAAGCCCCACATTGGCCTCATCCACCAACCGTTTGGCAAGTTTCACCGCATCCTTTTCTCCATCGACGGAGAAAAATAAATAAAGCGCTCCATGAGGGACCGCAAATCGCACCTTACCGGTTGATCGCAATGCTTCCATCAAAATATCGCGGCTCTGGCGGGCTTTCTCGCGTTGTTCAAGGAAAAAACTCTCCCCTTGCTCCAGTGCCGCAATCGCACCACGCTGCATAAAACCGGCAACACCGGATGTTGAATATTGAATGAGGTTTTCGATTACCTGCCCCAATTCGGGCGGTGCTGAAATCCAGCCCATTCGCCAACCGGTCATCGCCCAGTTCTTGGAAAATGTGTTGACGTATAATATACGGTCATCTTCTTCGGCAATATCATAAAATGACGGCGCCCGTTCCCCATTATAAACAAATCGGCCATATACCTCATCGGCGATTATCCAAAGACCGTGTTTGCGGGCGAGATCCAGTATTTCCCGCAATTGATCAAGATCGGCCATCCAGCCGGTCGGATTTCCGGGCGAATTGATAAACAATGCTTTGGTATTTCGGGTTATGTTTGATGCAAGTTTTTGTAAATCAAGTGACCAGCCATTTTCTGAAAAATCCATTTCTGCGGCCACTGGCTTTGCACCCATTACGCCAAGCGCTGCGGTGATATTGGGCCAGACAGGTGTGGGGACAATAACCTCATCTCCAGCACCGGCAACAGCCTGAATGGCCAGTTGAATTGCCTGCATGCCAGAACCCGTTACAAAAAAACGCTCCGATGGCATGGATTTTCCATAAACCCGCTCATGGTAGTCGGCCAGGGCTTGACGCAATTGGGGAACACCACGCTGCCAGGTGTAAAATGTATCTCCTGCCTCAAGGCCTTCGGTTGCAGCCTTATGGATAAATGCAGGTGTCGGCAGATCGCCCTCTCCGGTCCACAGGGGGGTAAGCCCCTCGCGGTCGCGGCCATAATTAAATACTGCCACAATGCCACTCTCGGGCGTGGTCGCTGCTTCAGGTCGCAGGGATTTCAACAGGTGATCCAACGTATTTTCCTTTGGAAGAATGTAGTAGGTAATCATTAGGCTGTATCATTCTTCGAATGGGCCAGTCTAATTAAATTTCGCTCACGCAAGATGCGTTATACGCATCGCTCCGCCTGGGCGGCGCATAAGCGCCGGGTCGTATTTATGACCTTGGAGCATGTTCGTATCATGACGCAAGCGCCATGAAACATGATCACTGATTCTATTTTAAAATGCACGTAAAAAAAACCCCGGTGCCAAACACCGGGGCTAATTATTTTTCAGCACATATGATATTTACTTGTTTACCAATGCATCACGAATTTCGCCAAGCAGCTTTTCTTCATTTGAAGGCTCTGGTGGAGCGGCTGGTTTTTCTTCTTCTTTTTTCTGCATATTGTTCATGGCCTTGACCATCAAGAATATAATCGCGGCGATGATGACAAAATTTATCAACACAGTGATGAAACTACCATAGGCCAATACAGCTCCCTGCTCTTTGGCCGCTTTCAGGGTTGTAGCCGTCACTTCCGAAGATAAGGCCAGGAAATAATTAGAAAAATCCAACCCGCCAAATATTGCCCCCACAACCGGCATAATAACATCACCAACGAGCGATTTTGTAATAAGCGCGAAAGCACCCCCGATAATAACCCCGACAGCCAAGTCCATAACATTGCCGCGCATTATAAATTTTTTGAATTCTTCAAGCATAAGTAACTCCACATTTTGGTTTGTTGTCATTACCTGCATAATTTTTCAGTGCAGGCTTGCAGGTTATTACAATAGCATATGTTTACCTTACGTTAAGCATAAATATTGATTTAGTGCTCAAGCTGTGATCATTTGCGGAATTGGTGCACTGCTAATTTGAAAGCGGAGTGAGCATGTCTCAAGGTTGGTTTGTCGTCCTAACAGCGCTGATTTACCTGTTATTGCTGTTTGTCGTTGCAAGCTATGGCGACCGCAAGAAACAGTCTGACGCCGGCATTCCTGGCCGCCCGGTTATCTATGCATTGTCACTGGCGATTTATTGTACCTCATGGACATTTTTTGGCTCTGTTGGCATGGCCAGCGGCAGCGGGTTTAACTTTCTGGCGATTTACCTTGGCCCAATCCTGATGGTCACCGCTGGACACCGGCTGTTTGCCCGCATTATTAGTGTTGCAAAAGCCCAGCGCATTACTTCAATTGCCGATTTTATCGCCTCACGATATGGGAAAAGCACCGCCGTTGGTGCGGTTGCAACTCTGATTGCAGTGCTTGGAACCGTGCCCTATATCGCGTTACAACTAAAGGCGATTTCCACCTCTGTCACCATTATGGTCGATCATTACCAGCCAAATGCGGTGGAAGATGCCAGCCGGCTGGTGGACACGCCTTTGCTGGTTGCAATATTGCTGGCGGTTTTTGCTATTTTATTCGGCACCCGTCACGCCGATGCAACCGAACACCAGGAAGGGCTTGTGCTGGCGGTTGCGGCCGAGTCTGTTATTAAACTTGCCGCCTTTCTAACCGTCGGCCTGTTCGTCACCTATACGATGTTTGACGGGTTGGGCGATCTGCTTTCACAAGCGCAGGCATCTGAACCAATTGTCAAAATATTCAGCGATGGTTTCAGCATCGGCAATTTTGCCGTTATGACGTTGCTCAGCTTTTTTGCCATGATATTGCTTCCACGGCAGTTTCATGTGGGGGTGGTGGAAAATCACTCCCAAAAAGAGCTCGAACGGGCCAAATGGCTGTTTCCGGTCTATCTGATCCTGATCAATCTGTTCGTTATACCCGTCGCACTTGGGGGTATGTTGACCTTCGGTATTAATGCGAATGCGGATACATTTGTTTTGACATTGCCTATCCTTTCCGGCTCCAGCTTTATCCCAATGTTTGCCTTTATTGGCGGGCTTTCTGCGGCCACCGCTATGGTCATTGTTGCCTGTGTGGCACTGGCGATCATGATTTCCAATGATATTGTTTTGCCGCTGTTTTTGCGCCACTCACGCTTTGGCGATCATGTGGAATTTGAGAATATGGGGCGGTTGCTTTTGCGCATTCGCCGGACCTTTATATTTTTAATCCTGTTTTTGGCCTATATCTATTTCAAGGCAGTGGGAGACAGTGCTGCCCTTGCATCAATTGGTCTTTTATCATTTGCAGCTGTTGCCCAATTTGCACCGGCCTTTTTTGGCGGCTTGATCTGGCGACAGGCGACCGCCCGCGGTGCCCTTTGGGGCATGGGTGCCGGATTTGCCACTTGGGCCTATACATTATTCCTGCCAACCCTGCTTGATCCATCAAGTTCATTTTTGATAAATGGCCCCATGCAAATCGAATTTTTGCGACCCCAGGCCCTGTTTGGCATGGACATCGCGCCACTTTCACATGGGGTTTTCTGGTCGCTTTCAATCAACACGCTGGCCTATGTCATTGCCTCACTTTCGCGCGCACCAAAAATCAACGAACTAACACAAGCAGCCGTATTTGTACCGATGGGCCGGACACCTGCTCCCTCAATCAGCCTGTGGAATGAACCAATTACCGTTGGTGATCTTCGCGCAACTGTTGCCCGATATCTGGGTGTAGAACGAACCAATCGATCGTTTGAAACATTTGCCCAAAACGAAAACTCACCAATAATAGATGACGCGATTGCCAGCGGTAAAGTGTTGCAATTTGCCGAGCAATTGCTCGCCAGTGCCATTGGTGCCGCATCATCGCGGCTTGTTTTATCGCTGCTACTAAAGAAGTTTGAGGCCTCGCCAAAAGATACAATAGCATTACTGGATGATGCATCTGAGGCATTACAATATAATCGTGATCTTCTGCAAACGGCGCTTGACCAGGTGGAGCAGGGCATCAGTGTTTTCGATCAGGATTTCAGGTTGACCTGCTGGAACAGGCAGTTTCGAATATTGTTAAACCTTCCCTCATCAATCGGGCAGGTTGGCACGGCGCTGACCCATATTGCTGATACGGTTGTCACCCGTGAGGGGGGGCATGAGGATGCAATTAATGACAGCGACCAACTGGTGGAGAAATTAATTTCATCGCGAACGGCCTGGCAATTGTCGCTGCCATCGCAGGAACGGGTGTTGGAAATATTGACCAATCCGATGCCGGATGGCGGTCTTGTGGTTTCCTGGAGCAACATCAGCGAGAGGGTGAAAGCTGCCGCTGCCCTTCGTCAGGCAAATACCACATTGGAGCGCCGGGTTCGCGAACGAACGGAAGAGCTGACACGATTGAA
>JALSIJ010000128.1 GCA_026981655.1 Rhizobiaceae bacterium
ATGGCAGTTGGTTCACCGCATGTTTTACGATGCCTTGCTAATTGGCGGAACAAAGCCGACAAGGGCTAAAATCATGTATGCGGGCGTATATCTTGGTGGGCCGCGTTGGGGAAAAATCAAAAGCGCAAAGCTGACAACCACGGTTGGCGGCAGCGCTGCAGGGGGCGGTGGTGCCGGCGGCACGGCAACCAGCAAAAGCACTGCAATCACCAGAAGTCAGCAATCAAATCAGCCATTGGCGGCGCGCGGTGTTACAAATGCCAAACTGGTTGTGGCAATGAAACAGGCAAAAGCCTATATTCAATCGACCAATCCTTCGCTGAACCAGCTTGAATCCTATATGACAGGATTGGAAAGAAGCCTGCTCGGCAAAAAGTCCAGCCTTAAAACCAAGACCAGAAAATCTACCCGCGATGTTGAAGGCGGCGATGGTGGAGATGGAGGCGGCGAAGGCAGTTACTAATCAACCAATTTTCCGGTAATCACATATTTTAAAATCTGCACCACCTCAGCGGCCGTTTCCGTAACAGCAAGTGCAGATGCATCCACTTCTTTCAGCGCGTGCTGGTGGTCGCCCCCATGCATAATAATGGTCGGCGTATCGAGCGCCGATGCATAGCCCGCATCAAATGCGGCATTCCACTGCTTGTATTTGTCGCCAAAGCGCACCACTACAATATCAGCTTCATTAATCAGCGTGCGGGTACGAATAGCATTAATCTGCGCGCCCTTGTGATCGTGCCAGAACTTGTTGGGTTCGGCCCCAAGAATGGCAACACCACAATCATCGCTGGCCGCATGGTCGGTCACCGGGCTTGAAAATTCCACCGGCAATTCGGCTTCCTTGCAGCCCTGCTCGATCTGTTCACGCCAATCGGAGTGAATTTCACCGGAGAGATAAATATTCCAGATTTTTGTCATTAGTATTGTCCTTTATTTTGGCTCACGGCTATTCCAATGCTTCGCCTAAGGGCTCAATTTGGGCCTCCGTATGGGCGCCGCATCAGCGGCGGCTCGCTCTTCGCTCGCCATCACATCAGCATTGCAATTTTTTAGCAGCCTACCCACTAATTTTCGAGTAGCGTGCTGCAACTTCGATCGTATTCTTCTCCCCTTGTGGGAGACCCGAAGGGTCGGATGAGGGGTGATTACTACCGCTAATCTTTGAAAAATCCGCCACCGTTTCAGTCGCAGCCTTTATACGCTGCATCAAGGCCAAACGATTGGCCCGAATAGCCAGATCATCATCATTGACCATCACATTTTCAAAAAAATTATCCACCGGTGCGCGTAGATTGGACAAGAAGCCCATCGCCTTGGCAAAGTCTTCCTGCTCGATCGCCATTTTGGCAAAATTCTCGGCCTCCTCAAGTGAGTCAAACAGCGCCCGCTCCTCATCCGTATTGAACAAGGCTTTGTCCACACTTGTGGCAACTTTGGTGCCTTTCTTTTCTTCCGCCGCCAAAATATTCGCCGCCCGCTTCGTGCCCGCCACCAGATTGGCGCCATCATCCGTTTCAAGGAACTGTTGCAAGGCCTCAACACGGCGCACAATCATCAACAGGTCGCCATTGTTTGATGGCGCTGATCTCTCCCCCTCAGGGGGGGAGATTGAAGAAGCAAGCACCGCATCAATCAAATCATGCCGCACACCCTGATCCCGGAGATAGACTTTAAGCCGGTCGTGGAAGAACGAGAGGAGATCGATAGGACACCCATCTATATAAATTTTCCAGCCAGCTAGTTCTTTTTGTAAGTTGTAATAATGAGACTGCAGCTTAGGTAGTTTCTCTTCATAATCCTCCCTAGTCCCGGTCAATAAAGTTCCACAAAAATTTGGGTCTGAAAGTTTGCCTTTACATTCTTGCAATTTGTTAAACGCGTCCCCCAAAGTTGCATTTGCGCGATCAAGGAATGGATAGTTGCTAAAGTGCCTCATCGCATTTTGTATTATTGAAATCCGAACCCCGTTTTCCAGCACAAGCCTGATCACTCCAAGCGCTGCTCTACGCAATGCAAACGGGTCTTTGGAGCCGGTGGGTTTTTCATCAATCGCCCAAAAGCCCACAAGTGTGTCGAGTTTATCGGCCAGAGCCACTGCTACACTCACCGGATCGCTTGGCACATCATCCGATGGGCCTTGCGGTTTGTAATGTTCTTCAACGGCACGGGAAACGGAAGCATCCTTGCCCGCCCGTTCCGCATAATAACGGCCCATCAAGCCCTGCACTTCGGGGAATTCATAAACCATCGCTGAACCAAGGTCAGCTTTCGCCAGCATGGCTGCTTGATGAGCCAGCTCAGGATCAGCACCCACAACTGGCGCAAGTTCTTTCGCCAGCGCAGCAATTCTTTGCACCCGCTCGCCCTGTGTGCCCAGTTTCGCATGGAAGGTCACACTATCGAGTTTTTTTATCCACGGTTCAAAGCCGTCTTTTTCGACAGTCGCCAGATCGCTTTCCCAGAAGAATTTCGCGTCCGACAACCGCGCCGCGACCACCTTGCCATTGCCTTTAGCAACTTCCACCCCGCCATCGCTGGCCTCGACATTGGAGACCAGCAAAAACCGGTTGGTGAGTGCGCCCTTGGCGCCGCGCAACACAAAGCATTTCTGGTTGGTGCGAATGGTCAGTTGCACCACCTCGTCTGGAATATCGAGGAAACTCGCGTCAAATTCGCCCATCAATACGACCGGCCATTCAACCAGATTGGCAACCTCGGCCAGAAGCCCCGCATCTTCCACCAGCTCCAGCCCCTGGGCAAAAGCAAGGTTTTTCGCGTCACTTAGAATAATCTCCTGCCGCCGCTCGGCCGAAAGCACAACCTTGGCTTTTTCAAGTGCCGCTACATAGTCGCCAAACCGACGAACCGTAATCGCGGCAGGCGCATGAAAACGATGGCCATAGGTAATATTGGAAGAACGAACACCGCCCGCTTCAAAATCCACCACAACCGGTTCTTCGGTTTCCGGCCCGAATGTACAGAGAATAGATTGCAATGGCCGCACCCAACGCATCGAACCGGCATCGGCTGACTTTTCACCCCAGCGCATTGATTTCGGCCACGGGAATGAGCGGATAATTTCCGGCATCACATCAGCAATTATTTCTTCCGCCGCCCGACCGGGCTTGTTAATGACGG
>JALSIJ010000129.1 GCA_026981655.1 Rhizobiaceae bacterium
GTCGACAATAAAGGCGATGAGAAATCTATAGAAAAGCGCTATGTCGCGGGGCGGGCCGATGACGCGGTGTGGCCACGGCGCACCTATGTGCCACCCAAGCTCGCCGATACGCAGACCGGCAGGCGATAGAGCGTGTCCGCCTTTGACGGATACACTCTATTTTTCGCTCACGGTAATTTGTTTCTACGCACTTCTTATCCGAAAACCGGCTACCACTTTTCAAGAAGTGCTCTAATTTTCAAAGCCTTTGAAAGTATTATCTTGGCAGGTTGGTTGCGCCCATTAGATATTCATCGACAGAACGGGCGGCCTGACGGCCTTCGCGTATTGCCCATACAACCAGAGACTGGCCGCGACGCATGTCACCGGCGACATAGATTTTGTCTTTGCTGGTTTTGTAATCATCGGTATTGGCAACCACATTGCCGCGCTGATCAAGTGCGAGATTAGCGCCTTCGATCATGCCTTTGCTGACCGGCGCAACGAAGCCCATAGCCAATAATACAAGATCAGCCTTCAGTTCAAACTCGCTGTTTTCAATGGGTTTGAAATTTTCATCAACCCGGGCGCAGATAAGTTTTGAAACATGATCGTTTTTGCCCTCAAAGCGAAGCGTGGTGACGGCAAATTCGCGCTCGGCACCTTCCTCATGACTTGAGGAAGTACGCAGTTTCAAAGGCCATTCCGGCCACGATAATTGCTTGTTTTCTTTTTCAGGTGGTTGCGGCATGATTTCCAGTTGGGTGACCGAAAGCGCGCCCTGACGCACCGATGTGCCAATGCAATCGGAGCCGGTATCGCCGCCGCCGATGACAACCACATGTTTGCCGGAAGCCAGGATTGGCTCCACATCACCAATCGGCTCATTGCCATTACGGCGGTTTTGTTGCGGCAGAAAATCCATTGCGAAGTGAACACCTTGCAGATCACGGCCATCAATCGGCAGGTCACGGGCTTTTTCTGCGCCACCGGTCATTACAAGTGCATCATGGCTGGCGTTCAGTTCATTCAAATCGACATTGCCGCCGATATGGGCGTTATAATGGAAGGTAACGCCTTCCTTCTCCATTTGCTCTACGCGGCGATCGATATGGTGTTTTTCCATTTTAAAATCTGGAATGCCATAGCGAAGCAGGCCACCGGCCTTGGCATTTTTCTCATAGAGATGCACATCGTGGCCGGCGCGGGCTAATTGTTGCGCACAGGCCATTCCGGCCGGGCCGGCACCAATGATGGCGATTTTCTTGCCGGTTTTGTTCTTGGCAATATCCGGCTTTAACCAGCCCTTTTTCCAGGCGCGGTCGACAATTGCACATTCGATAGATTTAATCGTCACCGGTGCGTCAATCAGGTTGAGCGTGCAGGAGGCCTCGCAGGGCGCGGGGCAAATACGTCCGGTAAATTCCGGGAAATTATTGGTGGAATGGAGATTAATTGAGGCCCGCTTCCATTTCTTTTGATAAACTAGATCATTCCAGTCTGGTATCTGGTTGTTTACCGGGCAACCGCGCAGGCCTTCACTATCGTGGCAATAGGGAATGCCACAATCCATGCAGCGGGCCGCCTGTTCGCGCAGCCTGCCTTCATCGGGCGCAATAACAAACTCCTTATGATTGCGAATGCGGTCTGATGCCGGACGATATTTTCTGTCCTGACGATCAATTTCGAGAAATCCCGTAACTTTACCCATATTGATTTCCCTTATGCTAACCGTGCCGCAGCACGGTTTTGATCTTGCTCGATTTCCAATAATGCGCGGCGATATTCAACCGGCATTACCTTGACGAATTTCGGACGATAGTTTTCCCAGTCATCAAGAATCATTTTTGCCCGGCCTGATCCAGTATATCTGTGATGATTGGTAATCAATTGGCGCAGGCGCTCATCGTCATAGCGGGTCATATCGGATGAAACATCCACCCGTCCATGATGTTCGATGTCGCCGATTTGATGGTGAATTTGTTCCATCAGATCGGCCTCTTCCGGCACCGGTTCAAGTTCAACCATTGCCATATTGCAGCGGTTGGCGAATGAGCCATGCTCATCCAGTACATAGGCGATACCGCCCGACATGCCTGCGGCAAAATTTTGCCCGGTTTTACCAAGTATGGCAACCACGCCACCGGTCATATATTCGCAACCATGATCGCCAACGCCTTCGACAACCGCAATCGCACCGGAGTTTCTAACGGCAAAACGCTCACCCGCGACGCCGCGGAAATAGCATTCGCCTTCGATGGCGCCATATAGCACAGTGTTGCCGACAATGATGGATTCTTCCGGTATAATCTGGACTGATTTCGCTGATGGATAGACAATCAACCGTCCACCGGAAAGACCTTTGCCAACATAGTCATTGGCTTCGCCTTCAAGTTCCAACGTGATGCCACGGGTAACCCATGCGCCAAATGCCTGACCGGCTGTGCCGTTCATCTTGATGTGGATGGTGCCATCGGGCAGGCCTTCATGACCATATTTTCTGGCCAGTGTGCCCGATAGCATGGTGCCGGCCGTGCGGTCCGTATTGCCGATTGGAATTTCAAATTTGACCGGCGTGCCATCATCCAAAGCAGCTTTGGAAAGTTTGATCAGTTTCTGGTCCAGCACATCGCCAAGATTATGGTCCTGGGTTTCCGAATGGAAAATTCCCACATTCGCATCGACTTCAGGCTTGTAAAACAGGCGGGAGAAATCCAGCCCCCGGGCTTTCCAGTGCTCGATAGCCTCGCGGCGATCCAGTGCTTCGATCTGGCCAACCATTTCGCTGAATGTGCGGAAGCCAAGTTGTGCCATAAGCTCGCGTACTTCTTCGGCAACGAAGAAGAAATAGTTGATCACGTGTTCGGGTGCGCCGGTAAAGCGGCGGCGCAAAACAGGATCCTGGGTAGCGATGCCCACGGGGCAGGTGTTGAGATGGCATTTGCGCATCATAATGCAACCAGTTGCCACAAGCGGCGCAGTGGAGAAGCCAAATTCATCGGCCCCCAGCAATGCGCCGATAACCACATCGCGACCCGTACGCAGACCGCCATCTACCTGAACCGCTATGCGTGAGCGCAATTTGTTTTTCACCAGCGTCTGGTGGGTCTCAGCAAGGCCAATTTCCCACGGGCTGCCCGCGTGTTTGATCGAGGTAAGGGGACTTGCGCCCGTACCGCCATCGTAGCCTGAAATGGTCACGTGGTCGGCACGCGCCTTGGCAACGCCTGCGGCAACCGTACCAACGCCAACTTCCGAGACCAGCTTAACTGAAATATCGGAGGTAGGATTGACGTTCTTTAAGTCATAAATCAGCTGCGCCAGATCTTCGATTGAATAAATATCATGGTGCGGTGGAGGCGAAATCAGGCCGACCCCTTGGGTTGAATGGCGCACCTTGGCAATCACTGCATCGACTTTATGGCCGGGCAATTGACCGCCTTCGCCGGGTTTTGCCCCTTGCGCCATTTTAATCTGGATCATGTCGGAATTGACCAGATATTCGGTTGTCACTCCAAAGCGGCCGGATGCGACCTGCTTTATCGCCGAGCGCATGCTGTCGCCGTTTTTCTTTGGCGTAAAGCGGTCAGGTTCTTCGCCACCTTCGCCGGTGTTGGATTTACCGCCAATACGGTTCATGGCTATGGCCAGTGTTGTATGGGCCTCGCGGGAAATTGAGCCATAGGACATTGCGCCAGTGGCAAAGCGCTTGATAATATCAGCCGCGCTTTCAACTTCATCCAATGGCACCGGTTTGTTGCCGATTTCTTCGGCTTTCTTGATTTTGAACAGGCCGCGAATGGTCAGCAGACCTTCGTTTTGCTCGTTGATGTCTTTGGCAAATTCACGGTAATGATCTTGCGAATTGCCCCTTACTGCGTGTTGCAGATTGGATATTCCCTTGGCGTTCCATGCATGGGCTTCACCGCGGGTACGCAATGCATATTCGCCGCCAACTTCCAGCGAACTGCGCAAATAGGGCACATCGCCAAAGGCATCGGCGTGGCGGTTGACCGTTTCATTGGCGACCTCGTCCAGCCCGATACCTTCGATTGTGGTTGTGGTGCCGGTGAAAAACTCCTCAACAAAGTCAGATGCCAGCCCGACCGCATCGAATATCTGAGCACCGCAATAGGATTGGTAGGTTGAAATGCCCATTTTGGACATCACCTTTAGCAAGCCCTTGTCGATGGCTTTAATATAGCGTTCGACCACTTCAAATTCGTCGACTTCATCGGGCAGATCACCATCGGCATGTTTTTTGGCCAAAGTGTCAAAGGCCAGATAGGGGTTGATGGCTTCTGCGCCATAGCCTGCCAGCATTGCAAAATGATGAACTTCGCGGGGCTCACCTGATTCAACCACCAGACCAACAGAGGTTCTAAGTCCGTTGCGGATCAGGTGATGGTGAACGGCGGCTGTTGCCAAAAGTGCCGGGATAGCAATGCGGGTTGCTGAAAATTGGCGGTCTGACAGGATAATAATATTGTTGCCCTCGGCTACCGATTGTTTGGCCCGGGCGCAGAGCTGGTCAATCGCTCCGCGCATTCCGTCAGCGCCCTTTTCGGCATTATAGGTAATGTCGAGGGTCTTGGTCTGGAACTGGTTATCGCCAATATCGCCAATGGCGCGGATTTTTTCCAGATCATTATTGGTAAGAATTGGCTGACGAACCTCAAGCCGCTTTTGATTGGCAAGGCCTTTCAGATCAAAAAGGTTTGGCCTTGGTCCGATAAAGGAGACAAGGCTCATCACCGATTCTTCACGGATTGGGTCAATCGGTGGATTGGTCACCTGTGCGAAATTTTGCTTGAAATAGGTATATAACAGCTTTGATTTTGACGATATTGCTGAAATTGGCGTATCGGTTCCCATTGAACCGAGAGCTTCCTGACCGGTTATCGCCATCGGTATCATCAGGTGCTTTAAGTCTTCCTGACTATAGCC
This sequence comes from Rhizobiaceae bacterium, assembly GCA_026981655.1. Classification (GTDB taxonomy): domain Bacteria; phylum Pseudomonadota; class Alphaproteobacteria; order Rhizobiales; family Rhizobiaceae; genus SZUA-100. The sequence continues at coordinate 4,927 of JALSIJ010000129.1, forward strand.
AAATGCCTGTTGCAGATCGAGCAGTTCTGATTTGGATTTCTTGCGTCGGATGCCGCGTTGGTCGGGCATGTCTTCCAGCACGATTTGTGTACGGGCCAGCCATTTTGAATAGGGGTTTGCGTTGGAAAGTTCTTTCTTTATTTCCGCGTCGGAAATAATTTTCCCCTTTTTCATATCAATCAGCAGCATTTTACCCGGCTGCAGCCGCCACTTGGTAACAACTTTTGCATCGTCAATCGGCAGAACACCAGCCTCGGAGGACAAAATTACCGTGCCGTCTTCGAGTACTACAAACCGCGCGGGGCGCAGGCCGTTTCTGTCTAGTGTCGCGCCAATCTGGTGGCCATCAGTGAAGGCCACGGCGGCCGGTCCATCCCACGGCTCCATCAATGCCGCATGATATTCATAAAACGCCTTGCGGTCCTCATGCATGAGCGGATTGCCCGACCATGCTTCGGGAATAAGCATCATGACCGCATGGGCCATTGAATATCCGCCGCGCATAAGAAACTCGAGCGCATTGTCGAAACAGGCGGTGTCTGACTGGCCCTCATAGGAAATTGGCCACAGTTTATTAATATCGTCACCAAACAAGGGTGATGACACAGACGCCTGGCGGGCCGCCATCCAGTTTACGTTGCCGCGCAATGTATTGATTTCACCATTGTGGGCGACCATGCGGTAAGGATGGGCGAGTTTCCATGAGGGGAATGTGTTGGTTGAAAAGCGCTGATGCACCATCGCAAGGGCTGATACAAAACGCGGGTCGCTGAGATCTGTATAATAGTCGCGTAGCTGATAGGCCAGAAACATTCCCTTATAAACCAGAGTTCGGCAGGAGAGCGAGACCATGTAAAAGTCTTCACGACGGCCGATTTGTTCAATTGCCCGATTGGAAATAACCTTGCGCAAAATGAACAGACGGCGTTCAAACTCTGCTTCACTTTCAATTGCAGGGCCACGCTTGATGAATAATTGCCTATGCCGAGGTTCGGATGCTGCAATGTCGGGTGCAGTTGAAAGACTGGAATTATCAACAGGAACCTCGCGCCAGCCAAGCAGAGCCTGGCCTTCGGATTCAATTGCTGCTGAAATTATGTTTTCAAGGTTGCCGGCAATTTCTTTATCAGTGGGGAAAAATATGTGGGCAACCGCATACTGGCCCGGTTCTGGCAGCGAAAAACCGATTTTGTCACATTCCTCAACCAGCAAATCGTGCGGGATTTGCACCAGCATACCAGCACCATCGCCCATTTTCGGGTCGGCACCGACAGCTCCGCGATGCTCGAGGTTTTCCAGAATCTGCAACCCATTCTGGACGATTTTATGGGATTTTGTGCCGTGCATATTGGCAATAAAACCCAGACCGCAGGCATCGTGTTCATGTCGAGGGTCATAAAGACCTTCATGTTTTCTGCTGGTCGTTGATTTACGATTGGACATTTTCATCACAGACTTTTGACTACCCAATGTGTGAATGGCGTTGGCTTTATTGTTCATGTCCAATTCCTCTATCATTCCCCGCGCGAGCCGGGTGATTAAGTCTTTAAAGCGCTGGAAATCAGCGGTCGTTTACCTGCCGGGTCGCAAAGGAATTGCGGCTCGTGGAGCATGTCGGCTAAGCCTCGCTCAATTGAAATTTTGACTGAAGCGGCAAAGTCGGCCTATTTGCTTCAATGTCAAAGTTGAGTAATCCTATGCTCTGGTCAGGCAAATGATCACATCAGCTGGTTTTGCATGTGCGAGCGTAAATTACGCTATCGCGAATTGCCGCAATGTCAGGTCCAATGTAGTACCACCTTTTTTCCATCTTGTGGAATTTGCTTTGGCAGTATTGGCAATTAGGACAGTGTTGCTGTCCTATTCGATCTGACTTTGCCAGAAATTCCCCCCTTGGGCAAGCTGTTGATAGAAAAATTGTCATCTCAATGGGAGATGTTGTGGGTGAATATAAAAATAAGTTGCAATTAGATTAGAAAGAGACTGGATTCATTGACGAATTGGTAAGCTTTTTTTTGATTTATCGCTCATATCGCGCTAAATTAAATAGCGTGTGGCGTTTCCTTAGGGTAAGTAAAATAGGGAATATTGGAAAAATTGGTTTAAAATGATTGCCAAAGGCGAAGTTATTAATAGCCTAAGAGAATTAATTTAGCATCTGCAATAGAGAGATGTATTGTCGATCACGCAATCGCTGCCCCCGAATGCGTGGTATAGTCGGCTATATGTTCTTGATTGAAGCAGATGCTAAGGGCCCGGCCCCTGAACTTATTTCAGGGGCCGGGTTTTCATCCATATTATTTTGTCGATGAAACTTCCCGATCGAGGCCTTAGGGTCAGAACTCATTAATTTAATACAATTCTGTTTGAAAAGAAGTATTCGAATGAAAGAAATAAAGCGCAAGGACAGGTTGGTACCTTTTCGAGTATTTATTACTTTCAGGCGTGTGCTTCCTTTCGAACCCTTTGGGCGCGGGTAATTTGATCGATGAATACGTCGTAATATCTTAAAAATATTGATATTGTCTGCGATATTCCTTCAATTCAGCAATCAAATTACCGAGCGCAGAATGGATGAAATTAATGAGTCCTGACCCTAATAGGCGAACCTGTCGACATTTATCCAAAGTGCGGCCCAAAGTGCGGATTGTAATTTTCAAAAATGACGGGGTAACCGGGATTATGCCGCGTTTAGTGCGCAACCCAGTCAAGCAGATAACGGGTTTCTCACAAAAGTGTTATAATACATTACCTTAGGTTGATTTCCAATTTGATTTTTTTTACCCCATGTTCCGGCTATCCTGGAATGTCGGGATAATTAGTTCAACACAATCGGAGGAATTCCATGTCTGTTAAAAAAATTGCTGCCACTTCACTCGTTGCTGGTGCCGTTGTTGCTGCTCTTTCTATTGCTAGCGTAAGCACTGCTTCTGCTGCTGCAAAAGAAAAATGCTACGGTGTAGCTCTTGCTGGTAAAAATGATTGTAAAGCTGGTGCAGGAACAACATGTGCTGGATCATCTAAAGTTGATTATCAAGGCAATGCATTTAAAATGGTTGATGCTGGCACCTGCAAGACAATGAGCCTGCCAGGCGACCGTAAAGGTTCTTTGACTGAACTTAAGCGTGACGTTCCTGCTTAATTCTGGTCTATTGACTATAAATTTTGAAGGAGGCCCCAGGGAAATGAATGAATTAAATTCAAACGACCGGGGGCCTTTTTCTATTGGTTCTGAAATTCCGGCAAGATCGGGTGCAGGACTAAAGGCCGAACATGTGGAAGAAATTCTTTCCAGCAGAGCAGATATTGGCTTTTTCGAGGTTCATGCGGAAAACTATATGGGTGCCGGCGGAGTGCCGCATCGCCAACTTGGTGAAATTCGCGATAAATATCCATTATCATTGCACGGTGTCGGACTATCGATTGGCGGCGAAGACCCATTAAACATGGATCATCTGAAACGGTTGGCTGAATTGAACAGGCGATATCAACCGGGGCTTTTTTCCGAGCATCTTGCCTGGTCCAGCCACGATGGGGCCTATCTGAACGATCTATTGCCGGTGCCCTACGATGAGGCGACTCTGGATAGGGTTTGCGACCATGTTGATTTGGTACAGGAAGTTGTTGGCCGACAAATGCTGCTGGAAAACCCGTCGACCTACGTGGCCTTTGAACAATCAACCATGAGTGAGATTGATTTTATCAAAACTATTGCCGAGCGAACCGGCTGCGGGTTGTTGCTTGATGTGAACAATATTTATGTATCGGCAACCAATCATGAATTTTCGCCGGAAGACTATCTCGATGCTTTTCCAATTAATCTGGTGGGCGAGGTTCATCTTGCCGGTCATGCCCCGGATGAAGATGAGGCAGGCAGGCCGCTGCTTATAGATGCGCATGATCGCAAAGTGGCCGATGTGGTTTGGGCTCTTTATGAACGACTGATTGCCAAAACGGGTGGATTGCCAACTTTGATCGAATGGGATGATGATATTCCTGCCTGGCCGATATTGCTGAAGGAAGCTGAAATTGCCGAAGGAATTTTGAGTAATTTCCAGGAAAGAGCTGACCATGTCGCCAATGCCTGACAGTGAGTATCTTTCTGGTGGACAATCCGGGTTTTCCAATGCTCTTCTTGATCCTGAAGTGCAAACCCCGCCAGGCCTGGTTGGGCCTGATGGACTTGCTTCTGAAAAAAGATTCTCGGTTTATCGCAACAATGTCATGGCAAGCCTGATTGACGCGATGGGCGCAAATTTCCCCGCAATCAAACGGCTAGTGGGGGATGAGTTTTTTGTATCCCTGGCACGGGAGTTCATTGTTCAATTTCCACCAACGCAACCCATCCTATTTATGTATGGCGATGAATTTGGCACTTTTTTGGAAAACTTTCCACCTGTTGCAGACTTTCCTTATCTGGCAGATGTGGCAAGGGTCGAATATGCCTGGTTGCAATCCTACCATGCGGCGGATGTAAGCCCGTTGGAGGCTGGCGAGCTTGGCAATATAGCGGGCGAAGATGTGGGCCGCGCAAAGTTTGTTCCTCATTCCTCGATGTGGATATTTCGCTCAATCTGGCCTGCTGCCTCATTGATGGACCGCAACCGCGAGGGGGCGGATTGTAGTGATATTGATCTATCTGTGGGTGAAGATATTCTGATTACCCGGCCGGTGCTTGATGTGCAGACCTTGATTTTGCCACAGGGAGGTTTTGAATTTATTTCGGCACTTGCCGGTGGCGAGACACTTGAGGCGGCTGCCGGTATTGCTATGGGTAGCGTTGAAAATTTTGATTTGCCGGCTCAAATTTCCGGCATGCTGGTATGTGGTGCGTTTTGTCGAATTGATTTGTAGGCCAACAAAAAATAGCGGAGAAAACTGAATTATGAGCATGGAAAATGTAACTGAAGAGCAATCGGCTCCTGCGCGCCGTGGGGTGTTTGGAATGATTGAGCGCATGCACTCTGCCGTGTTTGGTGGTCTTGAGCGGATGCTGGATGGCTGGTTTTTAGGGCTTGCCGCGCGGCTGGTTTTTATCAGCGTGTTGGGGCTGTATTACTATAATTCAGGCCTAACCAAACTTGGTGAGGGTTTCTTTGGTTTTATTACGCCAAGTGTTGGGGCTTTCGGGCAGATTTTACCTCCGATTTTAGAAGCTGCCGGATATGATACTAGCGCAATTCCGGTGTTTCCCTGGCATTTAATTGTGATTGTTGGAACCTGGGCCGAGTTTCTTTTTCCTTTGATGATTTTGCTGGGCCTGTTTACCCGCGTTGCCGCGCTTGGCATGATTGGTTTTGTGGTTGTTCAGTCCTACGTGGATATTGCTTATCACGGTCTGGAACCCAAATTCATCGGTTCAATGTTTGATCGTTTTCCTGATGCCATTATTTATGACCAGCGATTATTATGGGTTTTTGTGCTGGTTGTTCTGGTGGTCAAAGGGGCTGGAAAATTATCGCTTGATCAATTGTTGTCGCGGAAATAGTTGATCAATAAAAAAGGCGCTGCCGGTTGCAGCGCCTTCAATTTTGTTCAGTTTTATTCAAGCAGATCTGGAGATCAAATATTTACTTGGTCGAAACCGTTTTTTTGGTTTTGGCTTCAATCTGCTTGGGGGTTTTATTGCCGATCTCGATTTTGCGGGCTTTCATTGCTTCGGGAATTTCACGTACCAGCTCGATATGGAGCAGGCCGTTTTCCAGATGTGCATTGCGTACTTCCACATGGTCGGCGAGTTGAAAGCGACGTTCGAATGCGCGTGATGCGATGCCACGGAACAGAACCTCGACATCTTCATCTTCAACAGTGCTTTGTTCACCTTTGACGGTCAGCACATTTTGCTTTGCCTCAATTGATAAATCGGCATCGGAAAAGCCGGCAACAGCCATCGAGATACGATAGGCATTTTCACCGGTGCGGTCGATGTTATATGGGGGGAAGTTTGGCGCGGACTGATCTGGCTGGCCCAGCGTATCGAGCAGGGAAAACAGGCGATCAAAGCCAACGGTGGAACGATAAAGGGGGGAGTAATCAAAGTTTCGCATGAGGAGTCCTCCTGTTGAGCGACTGGTTAAACTAACTTAGCGGCCCCCGAATTTGGGCAGCACGCTTTTGGGTATGGATCCAATTGGCATCCATGCAACAAATATGGGGTGCGATTGGGTCATTTCAAGTGTTTTTGATGACTGAATAGTATAAAAAATCTAACCTTTGCGGTGTTAAACGCTTGAACTGATGGGTGATAACCCACATTTGATTGATAAGGTTATTGTTTAAGATGAACGCAAAATGAACAGGTTCTTATGAATAGGTTCAGTGAGTAATTGTTAGATTAATTTCAGGCTGACAAGACTGCCCGTTTGGCAGAGACATGGAGTTAAAAATGCTAGGAAAAAATACAATATTAAGTGGCGTAATTTGTGGTGCCATATTCGCAACAGCATCGTTTTCCACACCGGCAAGTGCCGGACAGTTGAATATCGATCTGGAATTTGGCATCGAGAGCCTTTTGAATGATTTGACTGGTGGGGCAGGTAACATTCTGCCAGTTCAGAGCACGGACTTTAATGGCGTGCCAATTCGCAGAATTCATCGAAAATTACGACGCCGTGGACTATTTCCTGTCTCTGATTATCGGCTTCGTGGCGACGTGGTTATCCTGCGGGCCGAGGACGATTTTGGCACGATATTTCGTGTTGTTGCCGATGCAGATTATGGCGACATTTTGAGAATTCGCCGGGTACGCAGTGTCAATAATTACCGTCCTAGACCTGTGGAGCCACCCTATTATGACGATAATTACAACCGTCGTCCGGGCATCGGCAACAGCCATGCCCAGCGAAAAGCCGCTCGCGATGCCAAGCGCCGGGCTGCTGCACAGCGCAAGGCCGCTAGAGATGCAAAAGCCCAGCGCAGAGCTGCGAAAGAAGCAAAAGCCAAGCGTCTGGCTGCTCAACAAAGGGCGGATGCTGCCCGCAGGGCAAACCAGGCAAATGCAGAAGCCAAACGTCGCGCTGCACAGGCTGCCGCAGACCGCAATCGTCGGGCCAGTGCCAACAAGAAGAAACCCTATCTTGATCGCAATGATCCCAATTTAGGCGATTATGAAAGACGGACTTATGGCAGCGGCCGCTAGACATGGCGCATGGAGTTGGCGAACTGGTAATTGCCAAGGCAACTTTGGATAACCGCCTAAAATAACTTTCCCAAGTTACCGCCCCAAATCACGTCTCAGATAACTGTCAATGTGTCAGCCCCTTCATACATTGGCAGCATTGGAAACCGGTGACGCTGATGTCATCGGTTTTCAATGCGTATTGAATGGATTTAACTTGAGAGTGATGATTTCATTGTATAGGTAAGCTTTAGAAATTGCATAAATCTCCGGCAACAAATCATGCACCTTTATGAAACAGAAAATAACCTGATCCCGGATGGGGCGAAGGTCGGTGGAGTTGATACTCCTGATGGGGTAACCTTGCGTTATGCCCATTGGCGAGCGATCAAGAGTCCTTCCAAAGGCACCATACTAATCCTCACCGGGCGCACAGAATTTATTGAGAAATATTTTGAAACGGTGAATGATTTCCGTGACCGCGGTTTTGGTGTGCTGGTGTTTGATTGGCGCGGGCAGGGTGCATCATCGCGTATGCTTGATAATCCGAAAAAAGGCTATATCGAAGATTTTTCTCAATATGTTGTTGATTTTAATACGATCCTGGATTTGATTGCCTTGCCGGATTGTGTCGCCCCATTTTATGTGGTGGGCCATTCGACCGGGTCGCTTGTTGCCTTGTTGGCCATGCCGCGGGAAAGAAACCGTATTCAGCGAATGGTCTTAACCTCGCCAATGCTGGCGCTGAACAGCCTGCCATTCAGCCAATCCACTTTGAAATACCTAACCAGTACCGCAACCGTGTTGGGGTTGGGTGAAGCCTATGTTGAGCGTGGCCCGTCCAGCATGGTTACCAGACCTTTTGAGCAGAACAATCTTACTTCCGATCTCACGCGGTTTGAGCGCAATCGCGAGTTTGCCAGGGCCTATCCGGAATTGGTAATTGGCGGTGCCACGATTGGCTGGATTTATGCCGCGTGCCGGGCAATGGATGAAATGAAGGAACCTGCTGTTCGTTCAACATTGGGCATTCCAACCCTTCTCATTGCAGCAGGTGATGACCATGTGGTTTCGCCTGCGGCCGCCGAAGAACTGGGGCACGACATCCCATCGGCAACCTGTCTGGTAATCGACGGGGCCAAGCATGAGCAATTTCAGGAACGTGATGAATTCCGCGAGCAACTTCTTGCTGCCATCGATGCCTTTATTCCGGGGTCGGAATAAGGAAAATCCGGTTGAATAGGCAATAAAGTGTGGCGCCAACGGCTATTGCGCTGACGCCGCTCTAATCACGCCTACTCAGCCTCTGCATTTACCGTGGCAATAAGCTCGGCCAACACGTCTTCAGCCTTATCGGTTTCTATTTGGCATGTGCCAGCAGCCGCATGGCCGCCGCCACCATAACGCAGCATCAATTCACCCACATGGGTTGTGTTGCTGCGATCAAAGATAGATTTCCCAAAGGCCAACACGGTATTTTGTTTGGCCTTGCCCCACATCACATGGCAGGAGATATTTGTTTCTGGAAACAGCGCATAGATCATGAAACGGTTGCCAGCGAAAATAACATCTTCGTTGCGCAGGTCTAAGACCGCGAGCGGGCCATGCACCATGGTGCAGCGTTTGATTTGCTCTTCAAATTGTTCCCGGTGATCATAGTACAGATCAACCCGTTCAGCCACGTCAGGCAATTGTAGCAGGCGGTCAATATTTGGTTCCACCCGACAATATTCGATCAATTCCATCATTAATTGATAGTTGGGAATGGAGAATTCCCTGAAGCGGCCAAGACCAGTACGCGCGTCCATCAGGAATGACAGCAGTTCCCACCCTTCCGCATTGAGTACATCTTCGCGGCTGAACCGGGCAGCATCTGCTTTGTCTACCGCCAGCATCATGGCATCTGAAACTTTGGGGAACTTGAGGCGTCCACCGAAGAAATCATAGACGACACGGGCAGCCGATGGCGCGTGTGGGTCAATGACATGATTATCCTGAAGCTCGCCAAGGCGTTTGGTTTCTGAATCGTGATGGTCAAAGGCAACAAATACACCTGGAACATAGGGCAGGTTGGTTGTTATATCGCGATCTGTTACTTCAATTTTACCGTCCTGCATGTCTTTGGGGTGGACGAAGCTAATCTCACTCACTAATCCCATTTCCTTGAGCAGAACCGCGCATACAAGGCCGTCCATATCTGAACGGGTAATCAGGCGGTACCCATCTTTGGGTTTGTTTGTTTCAAGGTGGCGGGGGGTCATGATTGGAAGTTGAACTTTTTGCAACACGGTATGGTTTCTCCTGTCTAAAATATGCAGGAAATTTTAGCTGAAAATATTGAGAAATAACTTAACTCAATCTGCGGATGCAATTCAGTATTAACGAATGGTTACCGGGTGTGTTTTGTCCGGCTCACTCATTTAGCAAGGCAATTGCTTCTTTTTGCAGGCTTTTATTGGCGCAGGCCAATATATGTCCCTCACCGATATTCAGCAGGTCAATTGGTTTCCCCTGCCAGTCGGTCATGCAACCGCCAGCGTTTTCGACAATGGGAATGAGGGCTGCAACATCATAGGCATTTAAATTGGCCTCAACCACCAGATCAATATTGCCTGAGGCAAGCATGCAATAGGCATAGCAATCAGTGCCATAGCGGGCGAGTTTGACCACTTTTTCCACCCGGTCATAGGCCGCTTGATCATTTGGTGTGAAAATTCGTGGGCTGGTGGTCATCAACACGGCGTTGGCAAGCGCGCTGCAATCACGGGTCTCGATTTTTGTTTGTGAGTTGACGCCGGGGCCGAGATACCAGCTTGATGCGCCGTCAGAAAAAAATCGCTCGCCGGTAAAAGGCTGATGCATGATGCCGAGCGTCGGGTGGGTGTTTTTGGCAAGGCAGATCAATGTACCCCAAACCGGAATGCCGGAAATAAAAGCACGGGTACCGTCAATCGGGTCAATGATCCAGATATATTCAGCATCAAGATTTTCATTGCCAAATTCTTCACCGAGGATCCCGTGTTCGGGATAGGTTTTGTTGATCATTTCTCGAATGATCTTTTCTGCATTCTTGTCGCCCTCCGTCACCGGGTCAAAGGCTGCATCGAGTTTGTTTGTAACAATGGTGCCGGTGCGAAAGCGTGGCAAGGTTTCTTCCTGCGCATTATCGCAAAGCCTGTGCATGAATGAAGTAAGTTGGTTCATCAATCGGTTCTCGATGGTGGGAATGAGGTCGCCCGTTGGGCGTGCTATTCGGCTGCCTGCTTTTCGGGATAGAAGCTTGTATCGGGGATGGCAACAATTCGTTCAGCAAACATGGCAATTTGCGTGCGCAATTGCTCAAATCCGGGGGTCAATATCAGGCGTTTTTCGTCCATGTAAAGGCCGCGATTGATTTCGATCTGCACCGCATGAAGCCCAAGATCAGGTCTGCCGTAATGCTCGGTAATAAAGCCGCCCGCATAGGGTTTGTTGCGGGCAACCTTGAGGCCCAGATCTTTAAAAATCTCGGTAATTGCAGATGAGATATAAAACGAACAGCTGGTGCCAAATCGGTCACCGATAATAATATCGGGTTTGTTGCTGTTGGAGCCACCAACAGCGGATGAGGGCATTGAATGGCAATCAATCAACACTGAATAGCCGAATTGCACGTGGGTGCGGGCGAGCAATTTGCGCAAATATTCGTGGTAGGGCCGGTATAGTTTTTCTACCCTCTTCAGGGCCTCGTCAATGGTTGGCTTTTCGTGGTAGATTTCCTGGGATTCTGCAACAACCCGGGCAATGGTGCCCAGCCCGCAGGCAACGCGCGCGGATTTTCTGTTTGAGTAGGATGGCAGCTTTTCTCCAAACAGTTTTTCATCCAGCTCATAGGGCTCACGATTTGCATCAACAAAGGCGCGCGGAAAATTAGCCTTGACCAGCGGCGCACCAATGCGCACCACATCCTGAAAAAGATCATCGACATGGAAATCCTCTGACCCCCGGATCTGGCTTGTATCAAGTTTTGATGAGCGCAAGAACGAGGGCGGATATACGCGGCCGCTATGGGGCGAATTAAACACATAGGGAACACGCTGTTCTGCCGGAGCAGAAACGCTAAAGGGAGGAATTTTGTCGCTGAACTCCTCGGTAATCATTAAATATCCTGAATGTTTGCAATCGGTGTTTTCTTGAATCCCAGTTTGGCAGTTGTGATTCAGGCTGTCTAGGGCCAGTTTGTCAACTGGCCCTAGGATAGTGTTTGCCCATTTTCGCCTTGTTTGAAGCGTTGTTTGGCCTAAAATATATGACCGGGAGTAATAAAATATCACTTTACCGTATTGTTCACTTGATATTTACCTGAATGAACTCGTATAGGCTTGTGAATTAATGTGGCGGAAAGAGCTGCTCCCGCGGGTGTTTGATTGGCCGCATCGGAGTATAATACCTTCTTTGAAGGTGGCAATGGCCCACCTTATGCAATTCGGATGGATTGATGGACAAAATATTACTTGCAGAAGATGACAATGATATGCGTCGCTTTTTGGCCAAAGCACTGGCAAATGCCGGATATGATGTGATTTCGTTTGACAATGGGGCAAGCGCCTATGAGCGGTTGCGCGAAGAGCCGTTTTCCCTGTTGCTGACCGATATTGTGATGCCGGAAATGGACGGGATCGAACTTGCCAGGCGTGCCACTGAGCTTGACCCGGATTTGAAGGTTATGTTCATCACCGGATTTGCCGCCGTTGCACTTAACCCTGAATCCAATGCGCCGAAGGATGCAAAGGTTCTTTCCAAACCGTTTCACCTGAAAGACCTTGTCAACGAAGTTGAGAAGATGCTGGCCGCCGCCTGATTTCACCTATGTTTTAGGCAGCGTACCCATAAATTTCTTCATAAAATCAGCGTGATGTGATTCAATGTTGTTGATTCGGCAACATGGAGCAGGTTTATGTCTCGTTCTGATATGAGTGATCTTGAGTGGCAATTTGTCAAATGCGTTCTTCCCAACAAGTCCCGCGGCGTTAAGCGTGTGGATGATCGGCGTGTGATCAACGGTATTTTCTATGCCCTCCGGGTTGGCTGTCCGTGGCGCGATTTACCCGATCAGTACGGCCCTTACACGACGGTATACAATCGCTTCAGCAGATGGTCGAAAGCCGGCATCTGGGATGATGTTATGGATGCCGTGGCCGATGCACACAACGCAGATTTGGTGATGATTGATGGAACGAGTGTGCGAGTGCATCATTCTGCGGCGACGCTTAAAAAAACGACAGCAGACGATGCATGGGCCGCTCGAGGGGCGGATTGACCACCAAAATCCATGCCCTGGTCAATGAACTGGGCTTGCCGATCAGGTTTCATCTGACACCAGGACAAGACCATGATGCGCCTGTGTGCCGGGTCTTGCTGGATCAGTTGCAGCCGGGGCAGTCTGTTCTGGCGGACAAGGCCTATGATGCGGACTGGATCAGAAACATGATTTGGGAACAGGGGGCAAGCGATGTTATTCCTTCGAAATCGAATAGAAAGATGCCCAAAGAATTTGATGCTGAACTCTACAAACAACGCAATCTCATTGAACGGTTTTTTGGGAGACTGAAAGCCTCGTTTCGCCGCATCGCAACCCGGTACGAAAAAACATCACAAAACTTCATGGCAATGATAAAACTCGCCGCAGTCAGACTATGGTGCCAATTTTATGAGTCCGCTGCCTAACACTGGCTTTTTGGGCAGTTAAAGTAATGGATGAAAATGCAAGCTGGCTATTTTTGCCTTATGCGATGAATATCTATTGACCTTGAACCGTATTTTGTGGTGTATCGCACCCGACGGTGCAATGCCGTTCCCGAACAGGGCCACAATTGGCCATCCGTTCAATAACGGGCGATTAGCTCAGCGGGAGAGCACTACATTGACATTGTAGGGGTCACTGGTTCAATCCCAGTATCGCCCACCATTTTATATGATTCAAATCTTGCGAATCGCTTTGTTTAGTCGCTCGCTTGCGCGTAAACACATGCGCTCACTTTAGTATTCCGTTCGCTTGCGCGTAAACACGTGCGCTCACTTTTAATAGTCATTCGCTTGCGCGTAAACACGTGCGCTCACTTGATGCTCCAACTGAACCGATAGGTGAAGCGCGAAGCGCCCTCGCGGAGCAATGGCAACGCCATTTGCGTGAGCGCTTTATTTAACGTTCGCTTGCGCGTAAACACGTGCGCTCTCTTTTAATAGTCGCTCGCTTGCGCGTAAACACGTGCGCTCACTTAATGCCCTACGTGCGATTTCAAATGCCGCTGCGACGTCTCTAATATTAACATAGTTTCTTTCCAGGGTTGTATTTGTTATGGTGCAAAAATACCCGCTTCTGGAAATATGGGGACAAGGTAAAATGGGCCGCCAACTTATTTGCCGTTTGGCTATTGCTGCATTTCTACAATTGATTATCTTGCTTCCCGTTCTGAATGCGGCAGCTTTGTCAGCATCAGAGACTGCAACTGCTGATAAATTTGTTCGTGAGGTCCATGCATTCAAACAGGTGGTTGAGGAGGGGCGCGGCAACTGGTTATCGCCGAACAGCCCATGGTTTGATTATATCGACCGGCCATTTGAAGAAGGATTATCGCCCGCGCAACAAAAGCAATATCTGGCACTTCAAGCAAAGGGTGAGTGTAATGAGCTTTTGAAATTGGAAAAAACCGGTTTTTTGAACCTCAATCCTGAATTATCCAAAGCGCTGACAGACAAAACCGTAAAGAATAATTTTTTCACCAAGATTATATCCGCCAATTCACCTGGTTTCATGCGGTGTCGGGCGCTCTCAATACTCAATCCGATCATCGAAAATGAAAAAAAAACTGGACCCTGAATTTTATTATTTCTCTATTCCGGGAACCAATCTGGGAGATAAACCGGGGAAAATCTATGACAGTCGCGAAATAGGTTTGAGAAAATCTTTTAAAATACTTTTTGACCTTGCTGCCTGTGGCGATTATAAGCCGGCATTAAGTGACATTCTTAAATATAGTGAACTGTTCTTGATTTTTGTCAGTTATAGAGAGCGTTATTACTTTTACACAAGGGCAAAGCATTTTGGTTTCGACGCACCCGATATCGCTACAGTGGAGGAAGATGCCCGGCAGCTTGATTTGCTTCAGCCCATTATGTCCAATTATCGTTTGGTCACCAAATTGAAATCCATTGGGAGCTTGCTTGCCGATGGTAAGTTGGATGCGGCCCGGAAAATTACATTTAGTTCAAGCTATATCAGTTGCGGCAAGGGCAAAGTTGACGACTAACTGTCATACAGCAGAAGAATGCCGCGCCTTGCCGCTGGCAAAGAATGTATCGAAAGTCGCGGCAATCGAGCGGATATAGGGCCTGCCTTCTTTTGAGATTGAGTAATGGCTTTCATTTTTTATGATAAAACCTTCCTCATCATGGGCATGTAAATCCTGCAGCTCAATTTCAACCGGCCGGGCTATGTCGCCAAATATTTTGGTCAGATCGCCGGTATCTATTGCGTAATTGCACATCAGCTTTTCAATCAGATGGGCGCGCATCCGGTCCTCGTCGCTCATGGCATAGCCTTTGGCCACCGCAATTCCATTATTTCCGACCTCACGCATA
>JALSIJ010000130.1 GCA_026981655.1 Rhizobiaceae bacterium
TGGGGAGAATGCTCCCTCGCAGGTTTGATCTCCAGTCAACAGTAACCCCGGTTTTACCGGGGTTTTGCGTTATTATTGGTGTTTTTAAACTGGGCGAACCAATTAGACTACGTCATGTTTAAATGGACGCAGTCGGGCCACGATTGGAGCCCGATGTGCAAATTGATGAAATCAATTTGAGGGTGGAACCGGCCCAATGCGAATGCATCGCCCCCGCGAAGGCTGGTGCGTAGCATCAAGTGGCCGTGAGCGAAAGAAAATAGAGTGTACCCGTCAAAGACGGACACGCTCTAGAATCCGGAGCCGGATGCCTGCATAATAGCCGGCGTCAATACAACGGCAAACAGCACGGGCAGGAAAAACAGGATCATAGGAACCGTTAGTTTTGGCGGCAGAGCAGCCGCTTTGGTTTCAGCGGCCATCATCCTGATTTCCCGGTTTTCAGCCGATAATACCCGCAATGCTGCACCGAGCGGTGTGCCATAACGTTCTGCCTGTACCAGCGCGGTAATTACGTTTTTCACAGTTTCCATACCTGTGCGCTTGGCGAAGTTTTCATAGGCCATTCTTCGGTCTGGCAGGAATGAAAGCTCTGCGGTAGTGAGCACCAATTCTTCTGCAAGCGCGATTGACTGCTTGCCAATTTCTTCTGAAACGCGGCGAAATGCAGCTTCAATGGACATGCCGGATTCCACGCAGATCAAGGTGAGATCGAGAGCATCGGGCCATGCACGTTGAATTTCGGCCTGGCGGGCTTTCAGTTTGTTTTTGACAAACAGGATTGGCGCATAGAAACCTGCATAAGCAGACATCAGCGAAACCAGTAATTTGGTCATAGTACCATGTTCAGGATCGCCAAGCACAAACATATAAAATGCCCCGGCAATAAAAAATACAATTGGCAAGACAAACCGCATGAACAGGAAAATAAACAAAGGGTTGGGGCCGCGCAGGCCTGCCTGTTCCAATTGTTTCAGCGTATTTTCGTCCGCAAGAGCGGTTTTCAGGTTCAAACTGTCAACCAGTCCTTTTACCAGGGCCTTCGGTTCAGTCTTGGTTACCTTCTGGTTTCTGTTGTTCTTTTCAGCCGTCAGACGGGCTCGTTCTTTTGCCCTGATTTTGTCACGCTCCAGCGCGACTGACTTCATCCGATGAGCCAGTTCATCGCGTCCCAACAGCGGCAGAGTCAGTGATACAATGGTCGCAAATACCGCAAGCGCAGATGCGCCGGCAATCAGCAAAGTCGTTGTTTGTGCATTTTCAAGGCCGAGAGACAGCATAATACATTAGCCCTATTAGAAGTCGAAATTGATCATTTTTTTCATGATGAATATGCCCAGCCCCATCCATCCGGCACTGATCAGCATAGTAATCTGTCCGGTTTCTTCGGTGAACAAGGGTGTCAAGTAACCAGGACTGGTGATGTAGACCAGGCCACCCACAATAATTGGCAATGCTCCGATGATGACGCCAGAAGCTTTGGCTTCCATCGACATTGCAATAATCTTGGCTTTCATACTTTTACGGTCGCGTAAAACTTTGGAAAGATTGCCCAGGGCTTCGGCAAGGTTACCACCGGCACCAGACTGAATTGTAATCACAATCGAAAAAAAGCTGGTTTCGGACAAGGGAACATTCTGTGCCAATCGCTGTACTGATTCTGGAATTGAAAGCCCCATTTGTTGGGATTCGACAATCTTGAGAAATTCAGAACGAACAGGTTCCTGGGCCTCGCGGGAAATAATGCGCAAACAATCGTTTAACGGCAGGCCAGACTTAACACCGCGCACAATAATATCCACGGCGTTTGGAAACTCGAGCAAAAACTTGTTAATCCGACGCTTTCTGAGAAAGTTGATCACCCATTGCGGGAACCAGCCGCCCAATACGGCAAAAGCACCGATTGCGGCAATCGGTGTAACACCAGTAAGCAAAACGACCAGAGCGGCGACACCACCAAGAATTGCGGAATAAGTGTAGAATTTCTTCAATGTCAAACTCAATCCGGCTTGCGCAATTTTTACCTCAAGCGGCGGGTTTTTAGAATTTTTGTCGATGTTTTTTTGTTTTTCGACCGATTTTAACGTGTCTTCCACATTTTTTCTACGCGTGTTTGCGTCAGCCCGCTGACGTACCTTGCTGCTCACAGCAGCACTCGTCCGCGTGGTGTTTCTGATTGAATTAATACGTCTTTTCGAATTGTCCTCAGACTGAATTCGATTGAACATCAATGCGTAGCCAACCCCGCCGATACTGAGGGCAACCAAACCAACAAAAGCCAGAACAATTATATCAAACCCAAACATTTAGATTGCCCCCCCGTTTTGACGTTCATAATCAACCCGTTTCAAATCGGCTGAATCGAGGGCTGCCGCAAGGCGGACTTCTTCATTAAAATATTTAGCGCGCTCCCAAAATTTTGGCCGCCCGACACCGGTGGACATGTGGATGCCTGTCAACTTCCCATTTGCGTCTTCACCGGTCATTTTGTACTCAAAAACATCCTGGGTAGTAATGACATCGCCTTCCAGTCCCAACACTTCGGTAATATGAGTAATGCGGCGTGAACCATCACGAAGTCTGGCCGCCTGAATAATAACATCGACGGAACCGACGATAATCTCACGCACGGTTTTTGCCGGCAGGGTGAACCCGCCCATAGCAATCATCGATTCCATGCGGTTAAGACATTCGCGCGGAGTATTCGCATGGATTGTGCCCATTGAACCATCATGGCCGGTGTTCATTGCCTGTAGCAGGTCAAAGACCTCCGGGCCACGAACCTCGCCCACGATAATACGTTCAGGGCGCATACGAAGGCAGTTTTTCACCAGATCCGTCATGGTGATCTGGCCTTCACCCTCAAGATTGGGCGGTCTGGTTTCCAACCGCACCACATGGGGTTGTTGCAGCTGTAATTCGGCGGAGTCTTCGCAGGTAATGACCCGTTCGTCTTCGTCAATATAATTGGTCAGGCAATTGAGTAGCGTGGTTTTACCAGACCCCGTACCGCCGGAAATTACGATATTGCAGCGCACTCTTCCGATAATCTGTAAAATTTCCGCGCCCTCGGGAGAGATCGCACCAAACTTCACCAATTGATCGAGGGTAAGCTTGTCTTTTTTAAATTTACGAATTGTCAGCGTCGGTCCATCAAGCGACAATGGCGGGGCAATAACGTTCACGCGTGAACCATCTGCAAGACGCGCATCGCATATGGGGCTTGAATCATCCACCCGACGGCCAACCTGGCTCACAATACGCTGGCAAATATTCATTAATTGGTCGTTGTCGCGGAATTTGACGTTGGTTTTTTCCATTTTTCCGTCAACTTCGATATAGGTTACCTTGGCCCCATTGACCATGATGTCGGCAATATCATCGCGTTCCAGCAGAGGTTCAAGCGGCCCATAACCAAGTACATCATTACAAATATCGGTTAGCAGATCTTCCTGCTCGGCAATCGACATGATGATATTTTTAATTGAGATAATATCATTGACAATATCGCGAATTTCTTCGCGCGCGCCCTCATTATCGAGCTTGGATAATTGGGATAGATCGATGGTATCAATCAATGCAGAAAAAACTGTTGTTTTTACATCGTAATAATCTTCAGATTTTTCCCGGGTTTCTGGTTCCGCAGCAGGCTCCATTTCTTCCATCATGGAAGTCGGTTTTTGCCGCTGTACGGGCTCCAGATCAGCTGCAGACACGGCAGGTGAAGTATCGGCTGCAGGATTAGCCTGCCCAGGTGCTATTGGCTGCGCTTCAACATCAATTTTCGGCTGCTGGGGCGCCAGTTCAGTTACACCTTGCTCAGGTTGCGGGGTTACCATTTCTGGTGGGTGCGCGACCTTAGCAACGGTATCCTCAACGGCGACTGACGCGTCTTGGGTTTTACCAAAACCGCCTGAGCCTGAGCCATTTCCGCGCTTGCCAAACATAAATTCAACTCTCCAATTACTGAATACAAAATTGTGAAATTCTAATTTTGCTCAACAAATTCCGTTACTTTTTTCCGAGCAGTTTTCCAAGGAATGATATGGATTCGCTGCTACCGTTACCTTTAGATTCCAAACGACCTGTTAGTACCTGTGCAATCGTCGACATAATCGCCGCGGTTTCATGCTTTGCATCGGCTTCCACTATCATTTGACCATTGTTAGACGCGCCACCAAACAAAGCCGCATCAAACGGGATAACCGCCAGTGGCTCGATGTCTAACGGTTCAACAAAATCGTTAACGCTAATTTCGGGGCGTTTTGGCATATTCACCTGATTCAATATCACGTGCGGTGCGCTGTCATTTGGGCGCAGCTCTTTGAGAGTATCAATAATGTTCTTGCAATTTCGTAAATTTGCCAGATCGGGTGTTGCTGTTACAACCACCTGATCAACTGACGACAGGATTTGCTTTGTCCAACCGGTCCACATATGAGGGACATCAAGAATGACACAGGGGATACCGCGCTGCGCCACTTCAATCATCTGATTGAAATCCTTGGCGCCAAAATCATAGGTACGATCCAGCATTGATGGGGCTGCAAGTAAACTCAAATGATCGGCACATTTCGCCAACAACCGATCAAGAAAAATATCGTCAATCCGGTCCGCAGAAAACACCGCTTCAGCGATACCTTGCGCCGGGTCCTGATCGAAGTTGATATTGGCCGTTCCAAATGCCAGATCGAGATCGGCAATTACCGAATCGGTTTCAAACTCACTCGATATTGCCCATGCAACATTATGGGCGATGGTTGAAGAACCGACACCACCTTTTGCACCAATGAATGCAATGGTTTGTCCAAGCGGCTCCGATTCCGGGTTTACAAATAAATCCGACACCACCTTCATAATGTCGGCCATAGACACCGGGGCTACCAGATATTCAGACACACCCTTTGAGATGAGCTCTCGATATAATTGAACATCATTGTGATGACCAATGACAACGACCTTGGACCCCGGATCACAGACATTTGCCAGACTTTCAAGATTTTTGACGAGCTCCGGACCATCCAGCACTGACTCAACAATTACCAGGTTTGGCGTTGGTGCCTGACTATAAAATTCCGAGGCAGCAGAGATGCCCCCCATATGAACCTTCAAATGAACTTTCGCCATGCGCCGGTCCTGGCCGGTCTGCTCAATGGAACTTGCCAAGGGCGCGGTTTCACAAAAAGCCTGTATTGAAATTCTTGGCAACGGCCGGACTTGAGCAAGCTCATCAGGCGTTTGAGTTTCAATTGCCGGCGCAGTTTCCTTTTCAGGAATAGCTGCTGGTGCGGGGCTTTCCATTTGCGGGGTAGTCATGTCGATGTTGTCTTCTTCTTGAACAAGATTGGACATTTTGATTTTCCGTTTTCTGGCCTGTAATTAAACAGACGTTATTATAGTGCATCTGATACGGTTGAAGGACTTTGTGCATTTCGGTAAGCATCAATCACCCGCAAACGCCGTTCGGCATCGATGGAAGTGCTACCTCGAGGCCCGAGTAGATCTGAAGGATTGGCGATTTGTGCTGCTAGATTGCTCTGCGACGCACATCCAAAATTGTGATAATTTCTGTTTTCGGTATCTGCAGCGAGATCGGCAGGCCATTGACCGCAACCATCTACTCCTGCCTGAATTGCTGAATATGAGAGACGCACCGGTGCTGACGAGCCATGGCTTGATGCCTCATATGGCGCAAGAATAATTCGGTTTCGCGAAACACCGTTCGAACGAAGTACGCCAATAATTTCCCTTGCAACCCGCTTTGCAGCTCTTTCATTTACAGAACCCGACGGGATAAGAATGTTAATTGAACCACTAGCCGACTTTTTATAGAGGCTTGCAAATCCGGTTACCGCGCTTACTTCAGGTCCAGGCATTCCCTTGGAGCCGGAGGCAACAGGAATATCCATAGTTTGCTCTTTTTCCGAAATTACAATCGGATGCTTAGTGCGATAATCAGTTGGAACAGATCCAACTGTAAAGTGCCGCTTGGATACATTTGAGCAACCGGATAACGCTGTCAGCGCAACCAGACCAAATGCCAGGGCAACGGTTTTATTGCTAAATTTGCCGCCTGATAACCCCGAGGATATCGCGGCCGATGATTTAAAGATATTCATGATCGGATGCTCCGTATTCCCGCTTGTCATCAGTTAAATATAAAGCCGACGGTGCCGACATAACGGCCCTTCGGAAGCTTTGCTTTTGTAGTTCCGTAAACCCTGTTTATGCGGCCCATAAAATAGCCAGCACCATCTGATGCAGGGTTAAAATTATCATCGGGGCGCGATAATTTGCGCCGCGCTGTTGGGCGCACGAGATAGGGTGTTACTATGATTACCAGTTCAACCTCATGGCGTTGGAATTCCTTACTTCGAAACAGGGTTCCAAAAATTGGCAATTTTGAAAGTCCGGGATAACCGGCAAGAGTTTGGCGTATATCGTCACGCACCAGGCCGGCAATGACCATCGAGCCGCCGGAGGGCAATTCGACAGTTGTATCTGCAACCCGTTTCCTGATGCCCGGCACCGAGGCTGAGGCCGACCCACCACGTGGGATATTGTAGGCGCCCTCTGCGGTTGGTTCAGAAACTGCGGTTCTGATTTTCAATGAAATACGGCCGGGGGTTAGCACTACCGGGGTAAAATCAAGTGAAATTCCATATTCCTTGAACTCGGTAAATGCGTAAGTTATTTCGCCATTTGGCGCGTCTCTAAATACAGAACCCTTATCGGTTTTCCCGTTGGATACGGGGAACTCCCCACCAACCGAAAAGGTGGCTTTTTCGCCGGAAATGGCTGTAAGTGTTGGCTCGGCAAGGGTGCGCATTACGCCCGATTGCTCCAACGCGCGTACCGTGCTTTGCAAGTTGTTCAAACCCAGAACGCTGCTTGAATAGGATGCAATTTTACCCAACGAGAATGGATTATCACCGAGCTGGCTGAAGCTGAACCCGCCAACCGTGTTCTTGGTATAGTCTGTATCAATACCAAGCTGTTTAACCACCGAACGACTGATTTCAGCAATCGTCACTTTTAACATAACCTGATCTTCGCCGTCTATCTGCAGCAAATTAACAATTGTACTTTGGGGACGATCTTCACCCAAAATCAGATTAATGCCACCTGAATTATTTGCCGTGTTTGAATTGTTGTTATTTTGTGTAGCTTCGCCACCCCTAATGAATATCTGGGCAATTTGGGCCGCTTTGGCAGATGCCTGCGGGGTTGGCACATTGCCGGTCAAAACCAGATTATCATTTATCATTTCAACATCGACATCGGCACCTGGTACCAGGCGCTGGATTGTTTCAACCAGACCGTTGATATCTCTTTCGATATTCAGTTCGAGACTCAAGATTTGCTTGCCGCGTCCATCGAATACAAAAATATTTGTCTGGCCAATCTGTTTGCCAAACAGATAAATCCGGCGCGCGGTCCGGGTTACAGCGTCTGCAACATCCGGGTTTGCAACGAGTATATCGTGGGCATCGGCAGGAAGCTCAACCACAAGCGACTTATTCAGCCCAAGCTTTACAGACCGGTTTCGGTTCGAATCATTGGCCTTGATACGCAAGGTGCTCGATGCACCTTTGGAATCGCTGTGTGTAATAGAGCCAAACGAAGCTGTAGCGGCAATTAATACCACGCTAACAAGTTTGGTAATTTTATAGCCAATTCCGCCGGTATCAATCATAGTTTTGACCGCTTCATTTGATTTCACAATATTAATCATGCTCAATCTCTGTTAAATTGTTATTTTTTTGGAAGAACTTCACGAGTGCTGCCAAATTTAATTATTCGAATATTTCCGCGGGTTTTCCGGTCCTGACCTGACAAAAGATGCTCAGCCCCTTTGCTTTGAGAAATATCTGCATCCTCAAGGCTTCTAAGCGCCAGCGTCAGGCGGTCTGCCATTTGTTGTGCGACGGTCAGAATTTCCGCCTCTCGCGGGCCGAGTTCCAGTGTTGCTGTTTCACCAACAACGACTTTTTCGCCTTCTTTATCTTCAATTGTCTGGTCGATTGCTAAAACCCGGACATTGGCCAAAATAGTTTCCGTGACAAAAGAGGTTTTATTCCCCTTTTTTATCCGCCGGGTCATAATTACGTCTACCCGGTCATTTGGCAGAATGAATCCGCCAGCGCTGGTATCTGCTGAAATTGCCGTGGCAATTGCTCTCCTGCCGGCTGGTAGTATTGCCGACATATACCCACGATCGGACCGAACAAGCTTGGCTTCACGCAAAGGCTCGCCTTCATAAAATGTGGAGCGCGCAATTGCGCCGGCCATTTCTTCCATCGCATCCGGCGACTTTTTCTTGGTGATGAAGCCCTTGTTGAGACCCTTTTTGGGCCATTCCTGCCATTTCAGACTGTCTACAGTTAAATTACTGCCGGTGGGGACATCCTTTGAAACCACCAAGACCGAAACAGTCTCAATTTTAGGTGCCTGTTTTACAACCACTTGTTGAACCGGCTCTGGGGTGGCCAAATTCATTGCGAGATATGCCGCCCCGCCTGCTGCAAGGATCGCAATTCCCAATATTAAAAATCGAATGGATTTCATACCACGCTTCCTGAACACCAAAACAAATTATTTCTGAATCTATATTTGCAGGGGAAGTGTGTATTTATGGTTAATAAATTGCTGTGATCTTTGGTAAACAGAATATAAATATTCGTCGGCTCAGCAGCTCAATGGAGGCAAGCGCCACTGTTGTTACAAGCAAAATCCAAATAATTGCATTGGATAATGCCGATGAGTAAATACCTCACAGGGCGGATTTCAGGGCTATTTCGGGGGTAGTATTAGGCACTAGGACCGGGGCAGTTAATGGGTTATTGCATTGAATACATATTGCATCCAGGGCGTTTCTGGATAAATTAAAACAGCTGCAGGCCCCAGAGCAATACCATAAGGCACGTCTTTTTCCTTATTGTGCAGGCGATTGATCCACTCAACATTATGTAATGCAACCGGCAATGACCACGCCCTGGCGATAATAATCATAAGCGTTAATACCCCGCCCATGAAGCTTGCCATGATGAGATATGGCAATGTGTGCTCCCAGCCGAGCCACAGTGACGTAGCCGCTGCCAGTTTGACATCGCCACCACCAACAAGACCGACCGCAAAAAAGCCAATGCCAATCGTTAAAACGATTGCGGCCAAACCCCAGTTCCAAGCAATGGTCGCCCAATCCATGCCAATTGCCCATGACAAAATCACAAATCCAGCAACAAGAATAATGGAAACTTTATTTGATATCGTCATCGAAAACAGGTCGGAGGCCGCAGCGTAGAACATCGCCAAAGGGAAAAGCAATAAAATTATAATTTCCAACATTTCAAAACCGCCAAATTATACGTTGCAGTTTTAATAGCGCAGTTAATTTAATACAGCGTAAATATGCGTTTATTTATTATATAACTATAGCTTGTAAGATGCGGCGTAATTGCAAATATCAAAAAAAAACCACCCTGTCGCAAGACAGGGTGGTCATTAAATTTGGTGTTACCACCAGTATTATTAGCCAGCACCAGAAACAGCAGTTGAAACAGAGCTGAATTTAGTAGCAATGCCAGTACCGATTGAAGTAGCAGCAGTAATAATAGTGATTGAAATCAAAGCAGCAATCAGGCCATATTCAATAGCAGTTGCGCCAGACTCGTCTTTCATAAAACGTACGATTACATTTTTCATAATAGTGTTCCTTATCCATTTGTTTACAGCAAATCCGTCAAATTGTTATTCATTGATCGGATGAGCCCAATCTATGGGACAGGCGTTGAGAACGACTTAACGAACAAGATTAACAAACACTAACTGCACACCGGCCTTGCATTACAGTTAATTATCGTTGAAATAATTCGCCCGCATTCTATCAATGGCAATCCAATGTATATTGAACATCAGGCAGGCGCGCATGGGTCTGAATTATGTTGCTGCGATTATGTTGGTTGATTGGTTTGGTTTTTCGCCCCAGATGAGAACCCCCAACTGATAAATCAATTTAGCCACATTGGCGGGCAAACAGGGCCTTACATTATATATAGCACGTTCAGAGCCATATTATATGATGCTCACGCTCGGCTATTTAAGACTTCATTCACCAATTTATTACAGTGTGCAATGCAATCACGATAATCTGGAGATGGTAATGAACGCGCCAAGTAATTTCTCATGCAAGTTAATTGCATTCACCTTTTCAATATTGGTGGGTTCGAGTGTTGCTTCTGTCGTCTCAGTTAACGATGCAAATGCAGAGCCAGTAATCGTTACGATTGACCGGGCAAAGGTTCTTCGAATTTCCAGACCAGCGGACACGATTATAATTGGCAATCCATCAATTGCCGATGCAGCCATCCAAGATGCGCAAACTTTGGTTTTAACCGGCAGAAGTTTTGGGGTGACCAATATTGTTATTCTTGATGCAGACGGTGAACCAATTGTTGACGAAACAATTGTTGTTCAAGGCCATGAGACCAATACGGTGAGGATTTACCGCAGGGCAGTGCGAGAAACATTAGCTTGCTCACCAATTTGCGAACCAACATTGACCATCGGCGATAACAAATCGACATTCCAGGCCGCGGCAACGCAGATTAAAGAACGCAACGCACTTTCAGATGCTGTTGCAAAGCGTAAATAACGTAATTCTGTATTTACCGACATCTTACCTTTCAGTCATATGATGCATAAAGAACCATTTAAGTCGGTGCGTCTTTGTAAGACTGTATAATCTCGAAGCCAGAAGACCCACAATCGAATTATATTCGCTAATTCTGGCTTATGGTTACCTGATTGTTAACTGATCCGCTAAGATTGCTAACCCTGCCTCAACGGTAATTACATAAGTTGCCGTTAAAACACTTCATGAATCGTGAATGTGATGGTGCCCTCGTCTTTTCAATAATCAGGGCCAGAAGGTCTGAATAATCAGATCTATTCAGCACATTAAATGCAGTTGGTGAGGGTAATTCGATGCAAACTAAGCATCAGTTTAAAACAAATTCCAGACATAGCTTCTTTGGCCTTCAAACTATTAGGCGGTTCAAAGATGATGAAGACGGCGTTGCTGCAATTGAATTTGGCATGCTTGCGCTGCCATTTCTTATGCTGATATTTGCAATTCTGGAAACAGCTCTTGGCTTTTTTGCCGCGCAGGTATTTGAATCTGGCGTCGATACAGTTGGCCGTGAAATCAGGACCGGTCAGATTCAATCGGACACGACCACTGCTACTCAGGTGCGCGATAAAATTTGTGCGGAAACCTGGGGCCTTTTTGAATGCGCCTCTATTCAGCTTGATGTCAAAACCTATGTTAACTTTCCAGATGCACCACTGACAACACCGCGCGATGTCGACGGAAATTTCGACAATTCCGGGCTTTCCTTTGATACCGGGTCGGCGGGTTCGACCGTGATCGTTCGGGCTTTCTATGAGTGGCCGGTATTTCTGGATATTTTATGGCAAAGCGTAACCGGCCTTTCAAATGGAAAGCGCCTGCTTGTTGCGACTACCGCCTTCCAGAACGAACCGTTTGACTAGGAAGCCGCTGCCCCTCCCCCAAATCACCCGATAACAACATTCAGGTAATCAAGATGAATATCCGCAAGAAAATTCAATACGCACATTTTGCAACTTCTCATGCCCTGCAAACTTTCAAGTCTGATATTAAAGGCCTTAGCGGCGTAGAATTTGCGCTTATCGCACCCATGCTCATCGGTATATATCTTGGGGTTGCTGAAACAGCACTTGGTGTTACCAACAGTCGAAAAGTCTCACGGGTTGCGGCAACACTTTCCGATCTTGTCGCCCAGTCTGAAACCATGACAGGCACCACGGTAGACAACATCATGAATGCATCCAGCGCTGTTATGGCTCCCTACACTGCGACCCCGCTAAAGATACATGTGATCGGTGTGCAGATAGATGGTGACGGCGCTGCAACGGTTGTCTGGTCGCGCAAGAAAGGCAATACCTCTGCACCGCAACCCGGTTCAAGTTATCCGATCCCGGACGATATCAGGCTGCCAAATACATTCCTGGTTGTATCAAAAGTCACCTATGAATACGCCCCGTCGCTTGGTGCAAACCTTATTGATACATTTTATTTCAACGAGACCAATTACAATGTACCGCGCACAAGCAGCACGATTGGCTTCACAAACTAAATCAAGTTTGAAATTTAATTAGTTCGGCCCGGAAGCGAATAAAATCGCCTTCGGGCCGAATGCTATTTAGTCTGAGCAATGTCAGCAACCTTGTCTCTGGCATCAATAATATCTATCAGCGGCTGATAATCAGATAATTCAACCTCGGCAAAACCACCGCCGCGATAATTTTCAACTGAATCATAGGCCCGCGGATGGCTATTAAAAAGATTGAGTAGAAAATCACCAATCTTGTTTTCAAAAACCTTTGGTACAGTAGTCGCAATTGCATGTGGCCCGGTGAATATGGGTTTTGATTTCCAAACAATCTTTAATTCACTCGCATCCATCAGATTAATACTGGTCAGATCAAAAAACGTCCCGGCCATTGCCACCTCGCCTGCAACGCTGTCGGCGGATGCTGCATCAAATGTACTCCATCCAAACAGCCCATCAACCAGACCTTCCTGAAACAGTTTACGGCTACTGGTCGTTGTGCCCGCGCCTACAATTACCGTATCATCTGGTTTACCGGGCAGATCAACAAAACGAAGGTCTTTACCGTCCAGCTCTTTTTTGGGCACGATATAGCCTGAAAGGGAATTTTTGCCTGAAATTGCAATTCGCTTTCCCTTTAATTCACTTATTTTGGAAAACCTGTCTTTTCTTACAATCAGAATCGAATGGTATTTAACCGCACCGCCCGTCAGCTTAGCCGCAGCGACAGGTTTAATGCACTTGCATTTTGCCCATGCCGTGGCAAATGATGAAGCTGTATATACGCCATACTGGATTTTTTTGCTGGATTGCGCATTAATCAAACCGCGAAATTTTCTATAAACAAAGACACTTACCGGCATGTCTATTGCCAGGCTAAGGGCCTCTCGAAAAGGTTCAATCTGCCGGATTGCAACAGACCTTTCCCGGTCGCTGACTATACCGATTTTAAATACCTGAACATCTTCCCTCCACCCGGCCTGTGACGATGTTGTGGAAAAAAACATCATGGCCGCAGTGAACAATATGCCACCGATGAAACTGAGTAATTTTTGTTGCGAAATCATTTTGCCTCCCATACCGCTCCCGTCCTTTATCAGGCTAAACCACTAAAATCACGTGTAATAAATATGAATATGCGCCATTCCCCAATTGTCGTGGTTATAGTCCGGCCAATTCCAGTAGTTTAAAATAGGCAATGATCTCAAATACCGAAAGCACGAAAACATAAATTATTGCTGATCTTACGGGTATTTCCAACGCCAAACGCAGCACATTGAACATCGCCAGCGTAAAGACAATCATCAATGCCAGTACCATGAATGGTAAAATTGCGCTGGCTTGACCAATTGCTCCCATTAAAACCAAAACCGGAAATGACAAAATAGTCATCGACAGGCTGCTCCAGTTGAGCGAGATAACAACAATTGGAAATCGATGCTTGAAGCCCGATATTCGACAAATTGAATAAAGAACCAACAGGGAAAGAAAATAGGCCAGCAGCGAGGCCATTTCCTGAATGAGCAAATACGGGAAAACCGAAATCGTCTGATTGGTTTCACTTGATTTGACGATTGAGTTAAATTCCGAATATTT
Source organism: Rhizobiaceae bacterium (assembly GCA_026981655.1). Lineage (GTDB taxonomy): Bacteria > Pseudomonadota > Alphaproteobacteria > Rhizobiales > Rhizobiaceae > SZUA-100. Next base: position 13,752 of record JALSIJ010000130.1, read on the forward strand.
ATTGCTTAGCGTAAAGGGCACCGTTAATAACAGCGCCCAAAATGACCGGAGAAACCCGGATGCGGAATGATCCAGTTCACCAACACCCTGCGCATCACCAAACATTATTTTGATGCTGGCAGCCATATTCAATAAAATATAATTTGCATTGAAATTCATAAGTATCGGGGCCAATATTGTTAGGGTCTGAACCCAATTAAGAATTTCTGCTGAAATATCCATCCAGAAACTCAGTGTAGATATTGGTCAAAATTTCAAGATCTTCCAGGCTAACACGTTCATCAACCTGATGCATTGTTTGACCGATCAGACCAAACTCAACCACAGCACAATAGTCTTTGATAAAGCGCGCATCTGAAGTGCCGCCACCGGTTGAAAGGTTTGGCAGGCTACCGGTTACAGACCGGATTGCCGCCATAAGTATTTTTATCAACCGTTCATCCATAGTCAGGAATACCGGGCTTACCCGACCAATCCATTCAATTGAATATTTTACCGGGTGGTTTTTGCCTTTGCGGATTTTTGCTTTAGCCGCGCCTTGTTCAAACCGCTTGTTGATCTCTTCAACCATAGAACTTCCGGCCCAGGTATCGTTAAAGCGCACATTGAAGATTGCCGAGGCGGAGGCTGGAATGACATTAGCGGCGGGATTTCCCACATCAACCGACGTCACCTCCAGATTGGTGGGTTGAAACTCATCTGTGCCCTGATCAAACGGCGTTGCCAACAAACTGTCGAGCAAATCCATTAGCCCACGAACCGGATTATCGGCCAAATGCGGATAGGCGGCATGGCCCTGAACCCCATGCACAATTAGTTTCCCCGACAAGGAACCACGTCGACCATTTTTAATGGTGTCGCCAATCTTAGTAGAATTTGAAGGCTCACCAACAATGCAGGCATCGAATTTTTCACCGCGTTCACTTGCCCATTTGAGTAATTTATCGGTCCCATTAATTGATGGGCCTTCCTCATCGCCGGTAATCAGGAATGAAATCGAACCTTCAGGCTTACCGTACTTTGAGATATGGGCTTCGACTGCGGCCATGAAGCAGGCAATGCCACCTTTCATATCGACGGCACCACGCCCGATCATCTCGCCTTCGACGACTTCAGCCTCAAAGGGCGGCTTCGACCAATCTTTCTCATTGCCAACCGGCACCACATCTGTGTGCCCCGCAAAGCAAATATGAGGCGCTTTCGTGCCCATCCGGGCATAAAGATTATCCACATCCGGGGTATTTTCATCACTAAAAACCACCCGATGCACTTCAAACCCGAGTTTTGCCAACTCAACCTGCAGATAATCAAGCGCCCCACCTTCGTTTGGCGTGACGGAAGGACAACGGATTAAATTCTGTAAAAATTCAGTCGGTCTGGAAAGAGCGTCAGTCATGGGAACCTTGTTGATCAGGCATTACAGGAGAAGCACCATATTGGTTTTTTCCCGGGTTGCCTGGAACCAAACAGAGTGCAAAAAAGAATAAAAATGACAGCATTGGGATGAACATAACTATGGTCAAGGTTCCAGGAAACCCAAGGTCGTGCAGCCGTTTTACCGAAAGCGCTATTGTCGCCCATAAAGATACTACCATTAAACCAAGGAACGCTAACCCGAGCCAACCCAACAGCGCACTGGATTTAGGGGTTTGAACAATTGCGACGGTAATATAGGTGTAGAGCATCACAAAAAATAAACCTGACAGAAAATAGGTCATCCGCCTTATTCGACCATCAAAGCCGAAAAACAACCATTTCAGTGTATATTTTGATTGTGCACTCATTTTATAGATCAATCCCTAAGCAGCTCATTAATTGATGTTTTGGAACGAGTGCGCTCGTCGACTGTTTTTACGATAACCGCGCAATAGAGATTGGGGCCAGGTTCGCCGTTTGGCATTGGTTTACCGGGCATGGTGCCAGCCACCACGACCGAATAAGCAGGAACTTCGCCATAGGAGATTTCGCCGGTAGCCCGATTGACGATCTTGGTGGACTGACCAATAAACACGCCCATGCCAAGCACCGCACCTTCACGCACAATACAGCCTTCAACAACTTCTGAACGCGCGCCGATAAAGCAATTGTCTTCGATAATCACCGGGCCGGCCTGTAAGGGCTCCAGCACCCCGCCAATGCCAACGCCGCCCGAAAGGTGCACATTCTTGCCAATTTGCGCGCATGAGCCAACGGTCACCCATGTATCGACCATAGCACCCTCATCCACATAGGCGCCAAGATTAACAAATGACGGCATCAATACAACGCTTGGGGCGATATAGGCTGAACGGCGTACAATGCAGTTTGGTACGGCGCGAAACCCGGCTTTGCGGAAATTATCGGCATCCCAGCCATCAAACTTCGATGGCACCTTGTCCCACCAGCTGGACTGACCGGAACCGCCTTGAATAATTTCCATATCATTTAATTTGAAAGACAAAAGCACGGCCTTTTTCAGCCATTGATTGACCTGCCAATCGCCATTGGAACCGGCTTTTTCTGCAACCCGGACTTCGCCCTTGTCCAACAAATTTAATGCTTCATCCACCGCCTCGCGAATTTCTCCGCTGGTGGTTAGATTAACATTATCACGATCATCAAATGCCTTGTCGATTGTCGCTTGTAATTGAACTAAATCTGAATTGCCCATAGATATTCCTTTCGCTAGCGGGAAAATAAGTTCTGACCGCCTATTTCAATTTTTTGCGAAACTATGCCAAGCGTTACAAAGCGTCAATCAATCTGGTCCATGATCCCACGTTCTATTACAAAACAGGAATTAATTTATGAGTTCAACTCCAGTCGAAAAACACCATAACCCCCTCAAACATTCCGGCGAAGACCGCGAACGGGTGCGTAAGGTTCCAGATACCCCGCAAACCAGAGCACCGGCCTATAAGCTGGCATTTGATGATCAGGATTTCCTTTGCAAGGAAGAAACCAGACCTATACGCCTGCAACTGGAATTGCTGAAACCGGAAATGGTGCTGGCTGAAGCGGGCATTGAATCCACCGTCGTTTTGTTTGGCGGCGCTCGAATTCCAGAGCCCGGCGGCGAAGCCTGGGCTGCCAAAACCCCGATTGCCAGAAAAAACCTGGAAGAGAATTCAAAATATTACGAGGAAGCCCGACAGTTTGCACAAATGGCATCACTGGAATCTCTGAAGAAAGACGGCAAGGAATATGTGGTGGTTACCGGTGGCGGGCCGGGAGTTATGGAGGCTGGAAACCGCGGGGCGCAGGATGTTAATGCACATTCTATCGGCCTCAACATCGTTTTGCCGCATGAGCAGGCGCCGAATAAATATGTAACGCCTGAGCTTTGTTTGAACTTCCATTATTTCGCGATCCGCAAAATGCATTTTCTGATGCGGGCACGGGCAGTTGCTGTATTTCCAGGCGGGTTTGGCACGCTGGACGAGTTTTTTGAAACACTGACCCTCATTCAAACCGGCCGGATGGAACGCATTCCCGTGTTGTTGTTCGGTCAGAAATTTTGGGAACGGGTCATCAATATTGAAGCATTGGTGGAAGAGGGAACCGTCTCTCCAGAAGATATTGACCTCTTCAAAATTGTTGATTCAGCCAAGGATGGCTGGAAGGTTATTGCTGACCATTACGGACTGTAGAATAATTCCACGCCCCCGATGTAACTTTCACATCGGGGGGGGGGTATAATTTAAAATGCAAAATTACTATCGTGCTGATTTTATTGGGCCCAGGTGCAATTATCGAACGGTTCATAGGCAACCAAACGCTCAGGCTGCCCCGCTTTCGCCAACCGCGAGCACCCTTCCATCGCATCCTCATCCAGAAACACGCCAACCGTGCCGCCTGCATCAATCATTTTCTGTGGTACACACAGGTTTTCGGCGGCTTTGAGTGTTTTAACCACCCGCTCACCGCCCTTGGCCTCAGCAACAAATAGCAGTGTTTTTCCAGACTGATTCTCGACACAAATATCAGTTGCCGCAACCACCATAGCTGGTTTTGCCAGTCCCGGTGTGGCTTCAGTTTGCATACCATCCTTTTTCATGGCGTCTTTTTTTATTTCAACTGAAAAGGTTTTCAAATAGGCGATCACATTATCCCTGTCGGCCTGCTTTTTGAGTTTAAATTTCATCTTGGATTTAGCCTTGCGGGTATCCAGAATTTTTCGCAGATATTTTTTAGGATTGGTTAGCCAGCCATCAAGACTTTCCTCGCTCCACACAAGTCCAGTTTCTCGAGCCTGACGCATGCTTTTCCCATAAGAATAATCTGGAACCGTTGCCGCTTTTCGCCCCACAACCCCGGTCAATACGGGACCAATGGCATTTTTCGCACCCTCTCCGATTTTGTGGCATGTCATGCATTTCTTGAAAACCTTTTCCCCTTTTTCAATGTCGCCGGCGGCATGCGCTTCCCCCATACCCAATGCAATTATGCAAATGGAAAGTGACACTTTGATATTCTGCGAGATAACATTCATAACTTTATCGTTCCTCCCTGTTGAACTTTATTTATTGGGGCAAGGAGATGGCAGATTGTCCAATCACGGGAGCGTGATTTTTATCAAAAACCTTGATTTCATTGCGCTTTAGAGGATTAACAAAAATTTGTGATTTTGCTCAAGCGAACGTGAATATGGCGTGATTGCGACATTCAGTAGCATAACTCATTGCATCACAAATAGTGGGAGAATACTTATGAAAAAACTAAAAATTGGCGGGTTGGTTTTAGCTGCTGCCATCGCTCTTTCGTCAACTGCCGGACAAAGCCAAATGGCACCGTTTGGTAGCAAAGACGATGCAGCCTACGCGAAAGCACTGTGGACCGCATTGGAAAAAGATCGCCTGGTCGGTAGCGATACAATCAACACCTTCCCATATGAAGGCACAGAACCGCATGGATTTGTTCTTGAAACATTTTATAGCAAAACCTCGGTAAACGGACATTCCGGCGAAGTGATTGTTAAACGCAATTACGGTCCAAAAGATGTGGAAGTTGAGACAGTTCAAGCCGATCGCGGCAAGCATCTAGGTGCAGTAACCGTTATGTTTAAGCGGGAAGCTGGATATGATACCGACAATAAAGACTGGTTCTGGGCGAAGTTTCTTCCAGATGGCTCGCTTGATAAAAACCCCAAGGGCATGATGCTTGCGGGCAAGGTTGCCAAGGGCAAGAAAAAGGGCTGCATTGCATGCCACACCGGCGCACCGGGCGGCGACATGGTTTTCACCAAATAATCTAATTTCTCCAGTTTTATAATCAAAATTTAAACGGCGTGTTTTAACGATGCGCCGTTCTTTTTTTATCCATGTAACTTTGGCCTCGGTAGTTTTCGCTCACGCAGAATATAAAAGGCACATTGCCCCGCTTAACCGAGAAACAGTCTGTTCGAAATCGCCTCAATTGGCCCGTGCAATACGGTCATTGGCCTGTAATCGTGGCGGCTCAGATTTCCACGGAGATGAAGATGTGGCAATCCGATAGCCAACATCATACAGCTTTCTCATTCTTTTCGGATCAAAATCCAATGCCTCTTTGGAAGGCGTAACATTGTCGGGAATAGCGATCAGATTAAAGCGTGTATTAGAGTTTCTGGCCCGAACATAGCCTTGATAAACCTTGGTCGAAAGTAGGCTGCGCGTAAGTTCTGTAATCGATTTACGCGCAATATCAGCCAATTCCGGTTTAACCGCGCTTTCCAGTTCAAACTGATTGAGGCGGCCATTGACGATCAAAAATATCTGTTTCTTTTTGGCTTTTGATGCGAATAGAAAACTTGAAACCAAAATTGGTTCTTTCAGCCCGCCATCAACATGGGCCTGGCGCAGTTGAACGCCCTTGACCGGCTTTATGTACACCGGTTTGAAAAAT
>JALSIJ010000131.1 GCA_026981655.1 Rhizobiaceae bacterium
CGAAAAGAGGCTCAAGCGGGCATTAAGCTGGCTGATTTGCATTTGTGGTTCAAGCCAACGGATTATCAATATTTAAGCGAGTTGCTTGGTTCAACCGAACAGCTTTGTGCCATTCCGCCATTTATTGATTTGGAAAAATTGCAGGACGGTGAAGCGGCTGAGTTGCCAAAAGCATGGGACCGGAAAATACCGGTAATCGTCACCGTTGGCATGATGCGCAAGGGTAAGAAGGATCACAATTTTACCCTGATGGCCAAGATATTGGAAGATATGCAGGATCAGCCCTGGAACATGGTGATTGTTGGTGGTGGGCCGGAGGAAGACGCTGTGAGAGAGGCATTTTCGACCATTTCTGCTGAACGGCTTTTCTGGTGCGGGCAGGTGCCGTCATCTGAAGTGACCGGCTATATGAAAGCCAGCGATATATTCATCTGGCCCGGCTGGAAAGAGCCGATTGGCATGGTTTATCTTGAAGCCGCATCAAGTGGATTGCCGATTGTGGCTTTTGACAATATGGGCGTGCCGCTGGTTGTGAACCATGAAAAAACCGGGTTTTTAGCGCCGTTGGATGATCTGGATCAGTTTCGCGCCCACTTGAAAACCTTGCTAAATAATGTAGGTTTGCGCCGCGAAATGGGCGATACTGCGAAGATATTTGTGCAAGATGAGCGCAGCATCAATGCGGCTGTTTCAAAGCTGAAATCCTGCCTTGCCGGCCTGGCCTTATGAATTTGTCACCTGCGGACCTTTCCATTTGGCTGAAATTGAACGCGCCAATACGCACATGATTTCAAACATGATGGAAACGCCCAGCCAACCAGTGCCGCCGGAGGGATCAAAGGGGGGCGAAACCTCAACCAAATCCGCACCGACCAGATTGATGCCGTCCATCAGGCGGATCAGCTCCTGCGCCTGAAAGCTGGTTGGGCCACCAATTTCCGGTGTGCCGGTGCCGGGGGCATAGGCCGGGTCGATGAAATCAATATCGAAGCTGCAATAGGTATCGCCATCGCCGACGATATTGCGGGCTGCGGCCATCACGTCCTTGGCCCCACGGGCAAAATATTCCTCAATCGGGATGATCGTTACCCCCTGGGAGCGGCCCCATTCGATATCTTCGCCGTCATACATCGTGCCACGAATGCCGATTTGCACCACCCGTTCGGGGTCAAGCAGCCCTTCTTCTATGGCGCGGCGAAATGGGGTTCCGTGGGTATATTTGTAGCCATCAAAATAGCTGTCATATAAATCGGTGTGGGCATCAAAATGGATCATGCCAATGGGATGGTCTTTGGCCAGGGCGCGAAGCACCGGCAGTGAGATGAGGTGATCGCCGCCAGCGGACATGGGAGCAATGCCCAAGGCGATAATTTTGTTATAGAAATCTTCTATACGTTGCATCGAATCCAGCAGGTCTGCCGGGTTAATATCAGCGTCCCCTAGATCAGCACAATTGACCAGTGCAAAGGGGTCTATGCCGGTTGCCGGATTTATACGGCGGATCATGGTTGAGTAATCGCGCAGTTGGCGGGGACCATGCCGGGGGCCGGGCCGATTTGTAGTGCCCCCATCCCACGGAACGCCGATAATACCCATTTCAACTTCGTTGATGCGCTCATGATCAAGGCCCAAATTTGGCAAGCGCATAAAGGTTGGAATGCCTGCAAATCGCGGCACTTCCATGCCTGAAACCGGGTGAAAAAACTCATCTGAAGAATGGATCATGTGGGGGCTCGTAATTGACTGAATTGATTCTCAATATTTCTCAATAGTCTGTCAATTTTTTGTCCGGGTCATATTTAATATCGCCAGCATCTCTGGTTACCGCCTGGCCGCATATTGTCTTGCCATCGCCTCCGGTTGAAAGACTGGGTGAGCCATACAGAATCCACCCCTCTGAAAGCGCTTTGGTGACCTTGTGGCAAAAGGCTGAATCGTCGCTTCCGGTCAAAAACCTATATACATGCATAGTGAAATCTCCTGTATTTAATTTCCTTACAGAGATTTAATGCATGATCTTGCGTGCGGGTAAACTTTATTGTTTCCTGTCTGGATGAATAGCGAAAATCAGTTTGATGTGGTGATTATCGGCGGTGCCATTATGGGCAGTTGCACCGCATGGTTTTTGCGTGAGGAAGGGTTTGCAGGCTCGATCGCAATTGTTGAAAAAGACAAGAGCTTTGCTAAAGCCTCAACCACACTTTCTGCCGGTGGCATTCGACAACAGTTTTCGGAAGCAGAAAATATCCATCTTTCGCAGTTTGGTATTTCATTTCTCCGCAGGTTTGAAAATCATTTCGCTACCGATCCTGGTTATAAGGAACAGGGCTATCTGGTACTTGCGGGCGATGAAGGTGCGGAAACGCTGGCGCAAAATTGCCAGCGCCAAATTGAAGCCGGTGCAAGCTCATTATTGTTGACCGCTGACGGCTTACAACAAAAATTCCCCTTTCTCGATGTGTCAGATATTTCCGGGGGTATAATTGGACTTAAGGGCGATGGTTGGTTTGACCCGCATTCGATTTTAATGGCAATCAGAAAGGTATTGCGCGGGCGTGACGTTGAATTTATCGATGATGAAGTTGTCGAGTTTGAAAATGCTCAGGGGCAAGTGAAGGCGGTGATACTTGCGGATGGGAACAGAGTTTATTGCTCGAAACTGGTCAATGCCGCCGGGCCTGCGGCTGGGTATATTGCCTCTCTTGCGGGAATAGATTTGCCGGTGGAACCGCGAAAACGCACTGTATTTTCTTTTGATTGTAAAACCAAGATTGCGGCCATGCCTTTGGTGGTTGATATTTCTGGTGTCTGGGTGCGTCCGGAGGGGGTGGGTTATATTTGCGGTGTATCACCGCCGCCTGATCGGGATTATGAGGCCAATGGGCAGGATTTTGAACCAGATTATAACTTGTTTGATGAGATAATCTGGCCCGCGTTGGCCAACCGTATTCCGGCCTTTGAAGCAATAAAGATGGGCCATGCATGGGTGGGGCATTATGAATATAATACATTTGATCAAAATGCGATTATCGGACCTCATCCGTATTTGAGCAATTTATACTTTATCAATGGCTTTTCCGGCCACGGTATTCAGCAGGCGCCGGCGGCCGGGCGGGCGCTGGCCGAACACATTGTATATGGGCGTTACAAATCTATAGATTGCTCGAGGTTTTCCTATGACAGGATATTGCGCAATGAGCCGTTTTTGGAGCGCGGTATTATTTAAAACCATAGGCAATTGTGAGTGCCAACCCTTGCCAGAACCACAGCAAAATGGCGGTGGATAGCATCATCAAGGCAAAGGGCCACGCGCCTTTGACCACTTCTTCCAGCCGTGCTTTGCCAACTGCTTGAATGATGAAAAGGTTTAGCCCCACGGGCGGGGTGATAAGGGCGGTTTCAATCAGCACTACGAAGAATATGCCGAACCAAATCGGGTCAATACCAACCATTTGCAGGGCCGGGAAAAGCACCGGCACCATGATCAGCAACATGGAGAGTGATTCCAGAAAAAACCCGATGATCAGCAATACGATACCGACGGCTAACATAAACATTGTTGGGTCGGTGATGTTGCTGGTCAGCAATTCTGAAATATCCTGCGGAATTTGATAAAGCGTAATCGCATAGGAAAACACTTTGGCACCGGCGATGATGAGGAAAATCATCGTTGTGGTTTTCATCGAATCATACGTGGCGTCTTTGAGCTTTTGCCAATTCATCCGCCCCATAGCAAAAGTTATGATGATGGCCAGAACAAAGCCAACACCGGCGCTTTCAGATGGGGTGGCGATACCCAGATAAATTGAACCAATTATGGCGACTGCGAGCCCGACGGTCGGCAGGGCCATAAGACTTGCTTTGCGCCTTACCTGCCAGCTGGCTTTTTCAAGATTTTGCTGTGTTCCCTTTACGCGGGCATAGATGATTGAATAGATAATAAAAACACTGGCTAAAAACAAGCCGGGACCGATGCCCGCCAGAAACAGTGTCGGTATCGAGACTTCGGTTATTATGCCGTAAATAATCAGCGGGATTGAGGGTGGAATGAGAATGCCCAAGGTGCCACCGGCCGCAAGCAGGCCCAAAACAAAGGGGCGGTCATAGCCGCGCTTGGTCATTTCAGGAATGGCCACAGTGCCAATGGTTGCTGCGGTTGCAACCGAGGAGCCTGAAACGGCTGAAAACATGCCGCAGGACAAGATCGTCGCAACGCCCAACCCGCCTGGCCAATGGCCGACCCAGCTTTGCACGGCTGCGAACAAATCGCGCCCGACATTGCCTTTCAATAGCACGTTTGACATCAAAAGGAACATAGGCACAGCCAGTAGCTCGAACGAATCCATCGTGCCATAGAGACGTTGCGGCACAGCGTTTAGCGGTAGGGGAAAATACCACAGCAGGAACACGCCGAGCGCGCCCATAGCAAAGGCCACCGGCACGCGTAATATTAACAGGGCCAATAAGGCCAATATGATGATGGCTGCAGTCATCTATCTAGTGCGCCCCGTCCAGAACATCTTTATCGGGAATACCGATTGTCCATACTTTGATGATTTCTGCAATTGCCTGTAAAAGCAACAGCCCGAAGCCTACCCATATGGAGGCATGGGTGAGCCATTTTGGCGTGCCAAGATAGCTATCGGTTGTGTGGCCTTTCAGCGTTGCTTTGAGCCATAGCTCGTAGCCGTACCATGCGGCGGCTGCACAAAATATAATGATGACCAACAGCGAAAAAGTCTCGATTATCTTGCGTAAAGTCGACTTTGTGTCTCGAAAGGCAATATCGATGACAATCATTTCGCGGTGTTTTAGCGCAAAGCCGCCGGCAAGATAAGCGGCCCAAATTTGCGCAATGCGGGCGGTCTCGTCTACCCAGATTGTCGGGGCAGTAAACACATAACGCATGAAGACTTCATAGGTGATGATCAAACCCACAGCAAAAAAAATCCAGGCGGCAAAGCGGCCTGCAATCTCTGATAGTTGGTCAATGAATTTGATCATGGGTGCGATTAATGACACCCCGCCAATTAGCAATGACGGGGCGCTTTCGTTTGTTTGTCTTACAGGCCTTTGGCGGCTTCAATGGCTTTAACAGCAACGTCACCGCGCTCTTTAGCAAATTTGTCGACCACTGATTTGGTGGCTTCAACCCATACGGCGCGCTCTTCTGCGGTCAGTTCAACCACATTGATTTTATCGGCAACTTCTTTCACCACAGCGGCTTCACCGCCATAGACTTCATCACGCAGTTGTTTTTCAACAATTGCAGCGGCCTTGGTGATGATTTCCTGGTTTTTGGCCGAAAGTGAATTGAAGAAGTCGTTATTCATAACGGCAACAAATTCAATTGCACTGTCATAGGAAAGGGTCATGTTGTCCATAACCTCAAAAAGCTTACGGCTTTTAACTGCAGAAGCACCGGTCATGCCCACATCAACGGCACCTTGCTGATAGGCAAGGAACTGTTTTGAACCCGACATAAGCGTTGGTGCGCCACCAAGGGCTTCAACTGTCCAGCCTAGAACCTTGCCATAGGTGCGGACTTTTTTGCCCTTCAAATCTGCGGGGGTGCGAATTGGCTCACCTTTGTTGAGATAGACATTACGGCCAAATGCCTGCCACCACAAAACCTTGGCGCCGGTTTCTTTAACCACGGCCGCATCAAGAATGTTGCGCATGGTGGAACCGTTTGCAACGGCTGCGCGCAAATGGGCTTCATCACGGAAGAAGAATGGCAGGTTTATAATTTCAACCGCTGGTACGGAACCGGCAAAGCGGCCCAAAAATGCGGAACCAGCTTCAATTGCACCGGATCCCACAGCTTCAGGAACCTGTTTGTCCTTGTAAAGCTGGGCGGATGGGAACAATTGCAATTTCAGATCGCCACCGGATTCTTTCTCGATGATTTCTTTAAAGGCAATCCAGTTTTTGCCCAATGAATGGGTTGCTGGTAATTGCAAAGTTACCTTGATGGTGGTTTCTGCCTGGGCTGCAATTGATGCGCCCAATATCAGAGCGCCGGCCAATGCTGTTTTGATTAATGATTTCATAATGTTCTCCCGGTTTAGTTTTGTTATAGGGTTTGGTTTTCTTATTTTATGTCAATAACACTGACATTTATTCTGACTTTCGTCAAACCAGTTTGTAAATTGCTATAATTGCCTGTCATTGTAAATTGGGAAAATTGTAGCCGCTCAGATTAAAACGATATTGATGCATCTGCGGCCTTTTTGAATGATCTCTCGACCTTGGCCGATCTTGTGGTATATGGTTGGCAAAATTACTGAAACAGGATCCGTTATCATGGAAAAATTCAACAAGTTGACCGGCGTTGCAGCCCCCCTGCCTATCATTAATGTTGATACGGATATGATTATTCCGAAAGACTATCTGAAAACAATTAAACGCACAGGTCTTGGCGAAGGCCTGTTTGCTGAAATGCGGTTTAATGAGGATGGGTCTGAGAACCCGGATTTCGTGCTTAATAAGCCAGCCTATCGCAAGGCGGAAATTCTGGTTGCCGGTGATAATTTTGGTTGTGGCTCCAGCCGTGAACATGCGCCGTGGGCGCTGCTTGATTTTGGCATTCGCTGCGTGATTTCAACCAGTTTTGCCGACATCTTTTATAATAATTGCTTCAAGAACGGTATTTTGCCGATTGTGGTTTCTGAAGATGAGTTGGAAAAACTGCTTGATGATGCAAGCCGTGGAGCGAATGCAACCTTGTCTGTTGATCTTGAGGCACAGGAAATCAAAGGCCCGGACGGGGGAACGATTTCATTTGATATTGATGAATTTAAGAAACATTGCCTGCTGAACGGGCTTGATGACATAGGGCTTACGATGGAAAAAGTTGCCAGCATTGATGCTTTTGAGGCCGAATTGGGCGACCGCCGCCCCTGGGTGTAACTGAAAATCGCAGAACTTTTATGAGCAATTCAAATCGAAAACTGATCTCAACCGGTTCGCCATTTGAAAAACAGGCGGGATATTCGCGCGCCGTTGCGATTGAAACGCCGGATGTTCATTGGTGTTTTGTTGCCGGCACTACTGGATATGATTACCAGACAATGATCATGCCGGATGCGGTGAAAGATCAGGCGCGCAATTGTTTTGAAACCATCAAATCAGCCCTGAATGAGGCGGGTTTTTCGTTGAGCGATGTTGTGCGGGCAAATTATATTGTAACTAAAGCGCAATATGTTGATGATGTATTTGCCATAATCGGTGAGTATTTTGGCGAGATCAGACCCGCTGCAACCATGATCCTTGCCGGATTGATTAAACCCGAAATGAAGATTGAAATTGAGGTCACCGCCTATCGCGGATGATCGACTTTAACCCTCCCAACCAACAAGGAAAAACCAGATGGCAAGCCGTAAACTTTTTCTCCTGCCCGGTGATGGCATTGGCCCTGAATCTATGGCCGAAGTGCGAAAGCTCATTTCCTGGATGAATGACAACCTCTCCACCGGATTTGAAACCAGCGAAGGTCTGGTTGGTGGTGCTGCCTATGATGACCACGGTCAGGCCATATCGGACGCGGATATGGAACAGGCAATGGCCGCCGATGCGGTGTTATTCGGTGCTGTTGGCGGGCCTAAATGGGATGATGTTTCCTATGATGTGCGCCCGGAAGCCGGTCTTTTGCGGTTGCGCAAGGATATGGAGCTTTTTGCTAATCTGCGCCCGGCTATTTGTTACCCGGCACTGGCAAATTCATCGTCGCTGCGCCCGGAAGTGGTGGAGGGTCTTGATATTTTGATTATCCGCGAATTGACCGGCGGGGTTTATTTCGGCGAACCGAAGCAAATCACCGATCTTGGTAATGGGCAAAAGCGAGCGGTTGATACGCAGGTATATGACACCTTTGAAATTGAGCGCATAACCCGCGTTGCCTTTGATCTGGCCAAAACTCGCAAGGGCAAGGTGACCTCAATGGAAAAACGCAATGTGATGATTTCCGGGGTGCTGTGGAACGAGGTCGTTACCAAGGTTCATGGCGAAGAATATGCTGATCTGGAGCTGGAACACATGCTGGCCGATGCTGGCGGTATGCAGCTTGTGCGTTGGCCAAAACAGTTTGATGTGATTGTCACCGACAATCTGTTTGGCGATATGCTATCTGATGTGGCGGCAATGTTGACCGGCTCTCTTGGTATGTTGCCGTCGGCTTCACTTGGTGCGCCAGACCCAATTACCGGTGCGCGAAAAGCACTCTATGAGCCCGTGCATGGTTCTGCCCCTGATATTGCCGGCACCGGTGCGGCCAATCCGATTGCGATGATTGCTTCTTTTGCCATGTGCCTGCGCTATTCGTTCGATATGATTGATGCGGCCGACCGGTTGGAAAAAGCCATATCCAATGTGTTGGAAAAAGGCCTGCGTACCGCTGATATTATGTCAGACGGCATGACCAAGGTCAGCACAAGCGAAATGGGCGATGCGGTGATTGCAGAATTCAGTTCGTTGTCCTTGTAAATTGGCTTACGGCTTGCGCGATTCATAATTTGATAGAATCGCTCAAAATTGTATTCGCTCACGGCTGCTAGAGGCGTTGCCTTGGCCTACGCGGGTGCGGTGCAATGCACCGGTTGCTCTGCGCGACTTGAGTGCTTCCATGTAAACATGAAAGACTCTAATTCATGCATCCGTTCAAAAACAAAGATGTTGACGATAAATACCAGGCGCTGCCTAAGGCGCTTGGTGAGAAGCTTTACGCTTTACGGGAAATGATCTTTGATCTTGCCTCATCCACCAAAGGGGTGGGCGAGATCGAGGAAAGTTTGAAATGGGATACACCTTCCTATCAAACTATTCGCCCCAAAAGCGGCACGCCCATTCGGCTGGCTGCGATGGTTGATAAAAACCAATATGGGCTATATGTCCATTGCCAGACGACGTTGATTTCGGACTTTCGGGAAATCTATCCCGATCAGTTTTCTTTTGAGAAAAACCGCGGCATTATTTTTAATCTCGATGATGAGATTGCCGAAGAAGAATTGCGCCACTGTATCTCAATGGCCCTGACATATTACTTGAAGTGATGGGGTTGGTGGTGAAAATGCCATCTAAAAGAACAGCTAAACTTACAAAAAGCTCTGCGGATCAATATCAATTTGCACCCGGATATTACCACGGGCCTTTGGGGCGCGGGCGCTCCATTGGCGCAGGAATTCTTGCAAACCTGTTTGGCGTGATGCCTGCACCAGAATGCGAAAACGATAGCGGCTTCGAACCAGAGCCATTGGTGCTTCTGCCGGGCCTAGCACCATGATTTCAGGATGGTTGGGGGCGGCGTTTCGAAATGCGCGCGCGTGATTTTCAGCCTCGCGACGATCTGTGCCGGAAATGATAATGCCTGCTAAACGGCCAAACGGGGGAAGGCCCGCCTGCTCGCGGGCAATAATTTCGCGGGCAATAAAAGCCTCGCTATCGCCCGATGCAATGGCTTTGATCACCGGATGGTCTGGCTGATAGGTTTGCAACAGGCCAAGGCTTTTGCCCCCGGCGCGCCCGGCACGTCCGGTCACCTGCGAAAGCAATTGGAATGTGCGCTCGGCGGCGCGTGGGTCTGCACTATTGAGGCCAATATCGGCATCGACCACGCCAACAAGGGTCATCAGCGGGAAGTTATGTCCTTTGGCCACCAGTTGGGTGCCGATGACAATATCTGCTTCACCCTTGGCGATGGTTTCAAGTTCCAGCCGCAACCGGGTAACACCGCCCATCATGTCGGATGATAAAAGGATGATGCGGGCATCTGGAAACAGTTTGTCAGTTTCCTCTGCCAACCGTTCAATGCCCGGCCCGCAGGCAACCAGATGATCGAGCGTGCCGCAGGAGGGGCAGGATTCTGGCTGGCGCTCGCTGTGGCCACAATGGTGGCATTGCAGGGTGCCGCGAAAGCGATGTTCGACCAGCCAGGCGGTACAGTTTTTGCATTGGAAACGATGGCCACAAACCCGGCAAAGGGTGAGCGGTGCATAGCCACGGCGGTTGAGAAATAAAAGGCTTTGTTCTCCGCGTTCCAGATTGCGGGCCATTGCCCTGGTCAAGACGGGCGAGAGAAATGACCCGCGCGGCGGCGGGTTTTTGCGCATGTCTATTGCATGCAGCTCCGGCAATACCGCGCCGCCGTGGCGAGCGCTTAGGATAATATGTTTATAGCGACCGCGTTCGGCATTTACCCGACTTTCAATCGACGGTGTGGCGGAAGCTAAGATAATTGGGATATTATTGATGGAGGCGCGCACCACCGCCATATCGCGGGCGTTATAAAACACCCGATCTTCCTGTTTGTAGGCGCTGTCATGTTCCTCATCGACGATGATCAACCCAAGGTCTTTGAACGGCAGGAACAAAGCAGAGCGGGCGCCGGCAACGACCTGAACATCACCGGATGCGATTTGTCGCCAGATTTTCTCGCGCCGTTTCGGGTTCATACCCGAGTGCCATTCGCCCGGTAGCGTGCCAAAGCGCTGTTCAAAGCGTTCCAGAAATGTGGTGGTGAGGGCAATTTCCGGTAGCATAATCAACACCTGCTTATTCTGTCGAATAGCATCTGCAATGGCTTCGAAATAAACCTCGGTTTTGCCGGAACCAGTTACCCCATCCAGCAGGGCGGCGCTGAACTTGTTTTCACCCATGATCGCGTGCAGCTGGTCGGCGGCCTCTGCCTGCTCGGGGTTTAACGTGCTGCCTGAATGTTCGGGGTCAGGGGGGTCGACCGCCAGCGGGGCGGGGATCATGACCTGCTCGAAAACATCGAGTTTGATCAATCCATTGACCACGGATGTGCTTACGCCCGCCGCATGGGCAAGGCCTGGGCGGGTCCAGGCCATTGGTGGTGCATCTGCGTCCAATATTTCCGTTGCAAGTTCGATCACCCGTTTGCGGGCAGCGGTCATTCGTTCCGGTGGCGGGCCTTTATAGCGCCATGCTTCGGTTGGCTTTTCCGGGTCAAAGGCGGCCGGCACACGCAAAATCATCCGTAAAACCTGCCCCGGTGGGGAAAGAGTGTATTGGGCAATCCATTCAGTGAATTTTCGAAGTTCCGGGCGTATGGGCGGGCAGTTAAATTTGCGAGTTACATCGCGTAGTTTTTTGGCATCAACCTGGTCGCTCTCACCATCCCACACCACGGCTGTAACCTGCCTCGGGCCAAGTGGCACCTGCACAATATCACCGGGGCGAAGTTGCATATCAACGCCCGCGCGATAGGAATAGGCGCGTTCCGCCGGGATTGGCAGTAAAATGGGAACGATGGAGGCATTCTTGGTCAAATTGATTCCTTTTGCTATCATTGCCGTTCATTTATGATAAAGGAAAGCCTGATTTATTGTTAAAAAAATCCGCCCCAGTTTCCAGGAAGTAAAAAATGAAGTTCTTTATTGATACCGCCGATGTGGATGAAATCCGTGAATGGAATTCAACCGGTTTGATTGATGGCGTTACAACCAATCCCTCGCTGATTTTAAAATCCGGCCGTCAGATTGATGAGGCTTTGGCTGAAATTTGTGCGATTGTTGATGGCCCGGTTTCTGGTGAAGTAACCGCAATCGATACGATAGGCATGATTTCGCAGGGAAAAACGCTTGCCAAGATCGCCGATAATATCTGCATCAAATTGCCCCTTACAATGGACGGGCTGAAAGCCTGCAAAGCGCTGAGTGACGAGGGTTTTAAAACCAATGTTACGCTTTGCTTTTCAGCCAATCAGGCGCTTTTGGCAGCCAAGGCGGGTGCGACCTATATTTCGCCCTTCATCGGCCGGTTGGATGACATTAATATTGATGGCATGGAGCTGATAGAAGAAATTCGCGCTATCTATGACAATTATGGATTTGAAACTCAATTGCTGGCGGCATCTTTGCGCACCGCAAATCATGTGAAGGATTGCGCCATTGCCGGGGCTGATGTGGCGACCATTCCACCTTCTACGCTTGGTAAGCTTGTGGCCCATCCATTGACCGACAAGGGCTTGGCGGCATTTTTAGCGGATTGGGAAAAAACCGGCCAATCTATAGGATAGAGTTTTTTACCCTTCCCTGTTTGATTGACCGGTTTTGAAATCAGGTAGTGAGTACATGGGCTACCTGATTTTGGGGCTACCTGATTGAGATCAGGCTGCCTTCTTAGTCGTATCGGGATGGTTTTCGTTTGTTGCGGCCCAGGGGTTGATCAGCACACCGGATACATCATCGGTAAATTCGCTGTTTCCATGAACATTGCTCAATTTTTCAATCAGTTGGCCGGGAAATTTTGCCAGATTTATATTTGGCTGGGCGCTAAACATTTCACTCAATCCTTGCTCATCCCACAGCGAGCCATCGGGTTTTTCACATTCGGTTACCCCGTCAGAAAATAAGAATAATTGATCATTTTTCTCTAGGGTGAATTCGATTGAATCATATTCGGCGAATGAGAACAGACCAACCGGCGCGCCGCCTTCACCGACAAAACGGGTCTTGCCACCGGGTTGCAGAACCAGCGGATTTGGGTGACCCGCCTGACACATTTTAACCTTGCCGGTGCTTCGATCAATGATTGCATATACCATAGTGAAATATTGGTCGGTCTCTGAATCGTCCTGATGACGGCGGTTTAGTTCCGCTACCAGTTCATGCGGTTCGCGAGTACGCATGGTCCCATCCGGCATCGACTCAAATGCAAGATTGCCCTGTTTTTCAAAGGGGGCCAATGATTGGGCAAGCATAACTGTTTTCAACGCTGCCGAAACACCATGACCGGAAACATCAATTGAATAAATACCAATTTCATTGTCAGAAACAGAAAAATATCCGACAAGGTCACCACCGATATAGGTGCAGGGTTTATAGATTGTGGCAATTTCCCACTGTTGAAACCGCTGATATTCCGGTGGAATGTAAACCTGCTGAAGTTTTGCGGCGGCTTTTAAATCGTCCTCCAGCTTTCCGTGGATCATGGTCAATTGCTTATGGGTACGGTCGAGTTGCTCATTGCGCGCCATCAGGCTTTGTTGCAGTTTCAATATTCGCAGGCCGGCAACCATTCTGGCATCCAGCTCCTCTTTGTGCAGGGGCTTGGAGAGAAAGTCATCTGCACCCGCATGCAGGCCGGTGGAGACATCTGCCTTGTCGGATTTTGAAGTGAGCAAAATCAGATAGGTATTGCCATCGGGATAGGCTTGCCTGATCTTGCGGCAAAGCTCTGGCCCGGTCATACCCGGCATTATCCAATCGCTGATGATGAAGGGCGGTGGGCCGCTCTCATTTAACAGTTCAAGTGCTTCAAAACCATCTGCTGCGGTTTGAACCTCATAGCCGGATTTTTTGAGCAGGGCTGAAAGAGTGATGCGTTGTGATTTTGAATCATCGACCAGCAGCACTTTTTTCAAGTAACTTTGTTGTTCCCGGGTTGTCATTTTAAATCCTATCGAGGTTGTGATAAATAATTAATACACGTAATAATTTAATATGGGATAATGCTATTAAAGCCAGCTTTAACCAATTCTTTGGCGAAGAGTTAACTTAATCTCTCTTGGGTTGTTGGTATGGTTTATGCAATTGGTGGTGGATACCAAGAACAACTTGATGAGATTTTTCTTTTCGGATTTGAGGACAGAATACCTGAGCTGACGTTACCTCATTCAGATGCGCGCGAGTTTTTCTGACAATTATTTACGGCTGAATGGTCTCATATGCATGCTCGGTTACTCAACTTATAGGGGGTCAAAGTGTAAAATTTCTGAAATCGGGAATATAGTAGCAACCATTCATGAATCGTTAAATAAATACACTCAATAGTAGTACATATTATTTTCACTACTTAAAGGAACGATTCATGGCCGTTGTATCAATCAGAAAATCAGAGGTTGAGTACGATGATGGCCAGCGGCAAAGCATATTGGAGGGGATGGAGTTCTTTCTTAAATATTCTCGCCTTGTTTCGCCTGATGAGGCCAGCAAACAAGATGTAATGCAAGCGCTTGGCCACGCAATCCGCAATCGGATGATTGACCGGATGATTGAAACTGAAAAGCAAAATCTGGCTGAGGGTGGCAAACGGGTTCACTATTTGTCGATGGAGTTTCTGGTTGGCCGTTTGCTTGAAAACAACATTATCAACCTGCAGCTGGAAAATGAATGCGATAATGCGGCAACGGCTCTCGGCTATTCGCTGGAAGAATTGTTTGATGCTGAATATGACCCGGCACTTGGCAATGGCGGGCTGGGTCGGTTAGCGGCCTGCTTTGTAGATTCTATGGCAACGCTGGGCATTCCCGGCTCAGGTTACGGTATCAATTATGAGTATGGACTGTTTCGGCAGAAATTCTCAAACGGTTATCAGCGCGAAGAGCCAGACCATTGGCTGATTGACGGTACGCCCTGGAACATTGAGCGGCCGAATGATAAAATTGTGGTGCCGTTATACGGTCGGGTTGAAAATTATTCCGACCATAATGGCCATCAAGGCCCGGTATGGGTTGATTGGGATGTGGTGATCGGGGTTCCGCATGATATGCCGATTGCCGGCTATCGCGGCGCTACGGTTAACACATTACGACTCTATTCGGCGCGCTCGTCGGATGAATTTAACATGTCGATCTTCAATGAGGGCGATTATCTTAAGGCGGTTGAGAAAAAGATCTCATCTGAACGCATCTCAAAAATTCTTTACCCGGAGGACTCGGTCAAGTCCGGTCGCGAATTGCGCCTTATTCAGGAATATTTCCTGGTTTCCTGTGCCGTGCAAGACATCGTTCGCGGGCACAAGAAACAACACGGTTCGGTTGACAGTTTTGCCGATAAACAAGCGTTGCAACTCAACGATACGCATCCGGCGCTAACAGTGGTCGAATTGATGCGGGTGCTGGTCGATGAAAACGCCATTAGCTGGGACCGGTCATGGGAAATTGTCAATCAGTCCTGTGCCTATACCAATCATACATTATTGCCTGAAGCGTTGGAAACCTGGCCTGTATCCATGTTGGAAAAAGTTATTCCGCGCCATATGCAGATTATTCGCGAAATCGACCGTCGCTTTAACATGGTGCTGGAGGAAAAGTTTCCTGACGATGCGGAAAAGCGTTCTAGGCTTGCGATTATCGGGCTTAAAAATGGTCATTCCGGTGCGGCGAGCTCTGGTGCCGGGCTGGTGCGTATGGCTGGTTTGTTGATGGTTGCCTGTCATTCTATCAACGGTGTTGCGGCGCTTCATTCTGACCTGGTGAAAACCAATCTGGCGCCGGGTTATAACAGACTTTGGCCGGAAAAATTTAACAACAAAACCAATGGGGTTACCCCGCGCCGGTGGTTGCTTCAATGTAACAAGCCGCTGGCCGGGTTGATTACCCAGAAAATTGGTTCCGACTGGATTACCGATCTGTCGAGGCTGGAGGAACTTCAATATTTTGCCGAGGACGGCGAGTTTCTGAACGCCCTGCAAAATGCCAAACAGGTCAACAAAAAGCGGCTGGCTGATTATATTCATCAAACAACCGGCATTATTGTCGATACAAATTCGATGTTTGATTGTCAGGCAAAGCGAATTCATGAATATAAACGTCAACTATTGATGGCGCTTTATATTGCCCACCTTTACCTCAAGATTAAAAATGAGGGGATGGAGCTTGATTCGCCTCGAACCTTTATTTTTGGTGGTAAGGCAGCGCCTGGATATTTTCTGGCCAAACGGGTGATCAAACTGATCAATTCGCTTGCTGAGGTTATTCAAAAAGACCCGGTCGTCTCCCAGCAAATCAAGGTGGTTTACCTGCCAGACTATAAGGTATCTGTTGCCGAGCGGCTGATGCCAGCGGCTGACTTGTCTGAACAGATTTCTACCGCGGGTTTTGAGGCATCGGGCACCGGCAATATGAAATTCTCAATGAATGGTGCCTTGACCGTTGGCACATTGGACGGTGCCAATGTGGAAATTTCGGAAGAGGTTGGCTCTGAAAATATTTATATTTTTGGTATGACTGCTGAAGAAGTTGAACATACACGAACATCTGACCGGTATTTTGCCAGTGAGTTTTATCAAAGCGACCCTGATCTTGCTGCCGTTATAGATGCGCTTTCTTCCGGTGTTTTATGCCCGGACGAACCAGGCGTATTTGAACCGATTGCCAATTCGCTAATGGTCGAGGGCGACTATTTCCGCGTGCTTGGCGATTTCCGCGCCTATCTTGAGATCCAGGAGGTTATCGGCAAAGATTTCACCGATAAGGATTTGTGGATTTCCAAGGTCCTGCAAAATATTTCCCACATGGGTAAGTTCTCCAGCGACCGAACCATTAGCGAATATGCAGCTGATATCTGGAAACTTGAGAAGTTTATTTAGGCAGCATCAGACTGCCAAGTTTAACCAATTCAAAAATTGATCAACCAACCTGAAGGATTAAAACAATGATCATTAATACGACTAATCGCGATGACCTGAGTGTTCTTGAAGTTATGAACAACCGGATTGATTCATCTTCTGCCGTTGAGTTTAAGGACCATTTGAAGGGTATTATTGATAGCGGTAATCACCAATTGGTGCTGGATCTTGGCCGGGTCGACTTTATTGACAGTAGCGGCATTGGTGCCATTGTCGGGGTGCTTAAATATCTCGGCCAAAAGGGGACGCTTGCCATTGTTGGCATGTCGCAGACTGTCGATCGGGTGTTCCGCCTGACCCGCATGGACCGGGTATTTAGCATTTATCCAACTGTGGAAGATGCTGTTTCTGCCAGATAATTTTGTCCCCTAAACATCCTCCCAAGAAGTGCGCCCCATGAAAGCAATGGTTTTTTGTGCGGGGAAAGGTAGTTGGGTTCAACTGGTTACCTTTTTAACCCTGAAACCGATGATCAACATTATCAACCGACCGATTTTGAGTTTCATTCTCGAACATCTTATGAATGAAGGGGGCAATGAGGTTGTAATCAATACCAGTTATCAATCGGATCATATTGAACCCTACTTTGGTGATGGCGCCGATCAGGAAATGAAAATTTCATACTCATTTGAGGGACAACTGGTTGACGGCGCGTTGCAAGGCATCGCCGTCGGCTCTGCCGGTGGAATGAAACGTATTCGGGACTGGGCAGATATTTTGGATGATAATTTTGTCGTTTTGTGCGGCGATGCAATCATCGACCTCGATATTCGTGCATTGGTAAAATTTCATAAGGAGCGTGATGCTGTGGTAACGGTTGCCTCACTTAACGTGCCGCGCGAAGAAGCCGATAAATATGGAATAATCGCAGCAGGTGACAATGGAGCGATTACGTCGTTTCAGGTTCTCAGATCACAACATGCAATTGGAGGTGGTTGATGATGAGCGTGGCCTTATGTCAGCCTGAAAACCAAACCAGCGTTCTTGGGGAAGATGGTGTTAAATGGCATCTTTCACAAAGGATAAGCGCCCGGCTTGCCAATATAGGGCCGGCAGCTGAATTTTTTGAGAAATTCTGTTTGTCGCGCTCCAATGCTGATTTTGCCGTACCCATGCTTGGGCCGGATATGAATTTGGTTTTAAGCGAGTTACTGACCAATATTGTCAAACATGCCTATAGCTCAGGTAGCCAGGACAAAATTGAAATTCGCGCCCGGTTTCAAGACCCGTTTCTGGAAGTGCTGATTGTTGATCAGGGCAGTGAACTTCCAGAACGTGTTCTCAAAAAAATAGAAATTGATTTCGATGGTGATGATCTGTCTGGCCTTCCTGAGGGCGGTTTTGGCTGGGGCATCGTGCATTCGATTGTTGATGAAATTAAATATCAAAGAACGGATGGCTGTAATCGGCTACTTTTAAGAAAGAACGTATTTTTTAATTTGGGGGGTAGTTGAAATGCCCAATATTCTGTTTGTCAGTTCTGAATATTATCTACTTTAATGGGCCGAAACAGGGATGTTCGGCTGCTTTTGGAAATTTGGGGCAGTGGCGGGGCGCATATACGGCAGTTCAAAAATGCGCCGGAATATAATACGACAATGAACCATGTTGACCGGTATGTAGCTGATTTTAAAAAGGCCAATTAATAAACATTCGAACCCTGCTGATTTGTGTCAATTTCTTGGCTTGTGGCTGACAATACTAAAGGTTTGTTAATTTAATCTCGTTTAAGTTGTGTAGTGTGTAATTATTGCCTTAGGATAGAAAATTGCCTCGTTCGGATGCAAAGAAACCAATATTGGAACCATTGTCTGGTACGGGCAAGCATACACCGCGCCGTGTACTTCGGGGCGAAATATCAGATGAATTTGGCAAAGGTATTTGTGTCTTTACCAGGCAGGAAGAACGCGGCTTCACCGATCTGGTTGAATTTTCCGCACGAGAAAATGGTATTGCTGCGACCAATTTCTTTGCTGAACCGACGAATGATGAAAAAGCGCAAGCAGCGCCCATAGAACCATTACTTGAATATCGGTATTCGATCATCCCGGAAGATGGTTGCTCGGTTGAGTATTTAAAAATTCTGGTTGAAACCACAGAATTGGATATGGCTGAATTGAGCCTTTCAATTAGCTGGCGTGGGGAAGGCGAGGCTGAAATATGCATAATTGATGCCCCGGACGCTGAGAATAAATCGCCAGTTAGATTTCGACAAAACCAACGACTCGAACTTGCCGGTCTGGATTCAAATAAATCAGGGTTTTATCTTAAAATACCATCCTCTTCACTTTCACTGTCGCTCAATTGTAAAGGCGGTATTTCGGGCGATCAAAAAGCCTCAATTTCAATAATTGCGGATTGTATTTTTCAGGAAAAATCCAGTAATTGGAATGCCTCACCACGGGGCGCATTGTTTACCGGCAGCGGCAGAATTCAGCCTGACAAAGTTCATGATATTATTGAAATTGCTGAACAGGGATCAGGTTCTGCAAATTCCGATGGGGGCGGTTTTACAGATTATAACGGGTCCGATATTATTGCAGATAGTGCGGTTATTGGTAATGCCGAGGCTGAATTAAGGTCTGCTGGTTCTGCCTATATTGATGTTATTGTCAGCCAGAAAGTTGAACTCTTTCATGGTGAGGATGTTATCTTGAATACGTCGGCGCTTTTTGACGATAAGGTTGGGCATGATGCAACCTATGTGTCGGCCAGCCTGCCTGAATGGATTTTTCTGGATCACAGAAATGGTGATCTGATGGGCACGGTGCCGGCCTGCAAAGAGGATTGTCTGGAACTTGAGTTCTCCATCTATGCGGTTGATTTCGAGGGCAATTCGGCGAAGGCAATTGTTCCGGCAGAATGCGTGGCTCCCAGGCTTCCGGCGGGGGAGGATCTTCATGATTACAGCTTTAGCGAGGGAAGTGCGGTATCCATTGCGACGGTCGGAATGTTTGTAGATTTTGGCTTGAATGTCACCAATTTGGAATTTTCCGGGAGCGGCCTGCCTGAAGGGCTCAGTGTGGCCAAATCTGATGGGTTGATAACCGGACTTCTAGAAAAAGGGGCAGCCGCAAACGCGCCCTATAATATTATTGTTACGGCGAACGAACCTGATGACGCTGGCGGTGGAATTTCAATGCAGTTTCTGCTTGATGTGGTTGAAAATGAAAACCTGACATTATCACTTTGCAATCCTGCCTCATCTGAGGCGATCAAAAATCTTTATAAGTTAAACCGCGAAAGTGAGCAGATATTTGCAGCTGGCATTATTGGTGAATTGAAGGGAAGGGCTGATGGTTATGCCTTTCAGGAAATGCCGCTGACTGCCAATAATCTGGAGAATGAAAACGAGACTTCAGTCGTTCCCTCTGTCTGTATGTTTGCACCAGAACGGCACATATACCTGCAGATTCAAAATAGTAAAAATGGCGATGTGGCCGATTACCTGTATGAGGTGAATTTGCTGGACCATAATAATCAATCGAATTTGATTGAATGCGCGCCTGATGGATTTATTAAAATCAAATGCAGGTCTGACCAACGCTTTGTTGACTTCGAGCTCGTTCAAAAATCTATTAACGGGGTAGAAAACCGGTTTGATATTTGTGTCGATACATTTGAAGGACGAATGATGCCAGGTCATCATCAATCAGATACATTTACCGAAAAGCAATTGCGCCAATTGAGTGCGGCTTAATGCCGTTCAATCGGGTCGTATAATTCCTATCGTGCGCCAATGGGAGCGCCGCAAATTAGTCGCTTGCGGGAAGTTCTGCGTATTTTGGAGCACAGATAAAAGCGGCCCAGAGCTGGTCGTTATTTGAATTCCAGATTGGAAAGATACCTCGGTACATGGTGACACTGAGTTGGTTTTTGAAGGGGGAGCGGGTTTCTGCCAGCAATATTTGTCTTGTTGCGATGCTGCCAAAAATATCTTGAAATATTGTGGCTGGATCGATATTGGTTTCGGCCTTTAAGAATTCTGAATAACTCCGGCCGCTTGACGAGTCCGGGTCAAAGCGACCCGGAAATTTTTCGCCACGCAACATAATTCTGCAATCGGGTTTTCCAAAGCAAATCAACGGTGCCAGAAACATGGCATAGTCTGACAATTGCTGTTCATTCGCATTCAGAAGTTCCGAGATTGAAGGTGCCCAGTTTTTACGAATGGTTGAGCGTATGTATAAATCATAGGCAATGGCAACAGGATGGTTATCGCGAATTTCTTCACGGCTGATAATGGTTCTGTTCGGCAAAGTGTTGACGACAGGAATTTGTAATATAGCGGCCATTATGTACTCCTCGTAATAAGTGTTGGATGAAGATTAACACTTATTAGTTGAGTAATATTTAATAAAACCCACTGGTTGCTTAATCATTGTTGGTCGAGGCTTCGCGCTTCGTTTTACTCAACGTGCAACTTAAAATCTCTTAGCGGCTTAAGTTTTGCGCTTCGTTTTACTCAACGTGCAACTTAAGCTTCGCGCCGCCGTTGAATGCTGGCTTCCAGCAATTGCTTGGTATAAGCGTTTTCGGCTTTCATTTTGCGCATGTCTTTTACATCCAGCACTTCAACGATGCGGCCCAAATTCATTACTGCTATTTTGCTGCACATATGGCCGACAACTGCTAAATCATGGGAAACCATGAGATAGGTGAGATTACGCTCAGCGCGCAGGTCGGTCAAAAGGTTCAAGATTTCAGCCTGAACGGAAACATCAAGGGCTGATGTTGGTTCGTCAAGCAACAAAATTGACGGTTCGATGATCAGTGCGCGGGCAATGGCAACGCGTTGGCGCTGGCCACCAGAAAGCTGGTGAGGATAGCGAAATCGAAAGATCTGGCTCAAGCCCACATCATCCAGTATTTTGACAATTCTATTATCCGGTTGGTCAAAGCCGTGCAGATAAAGTGCTTCTGAAAGCACATGATCAACCGTTTGCCGTGGATGCAGCGATGCATAAGGATCTTGAAAGACCATCTGAACAGTGCTGAAAAACTCCTTGTCGCGGGTCTTGCCAAGTTCCTTGCCAAGCACAAATATCTCGCCTGACCAGGTGGGGGCAAGGCCGGTAATAGCGCGCAAAATGGTGGATTTTCCGGAACCGGATTCGCCAACCAGTCCGAAGCTGCCACCCAAAGGTACACTGAATTCTGCGTCTATAACCGCATCAACCCGTTCCTCATGGTCGCCAAACCATACATCCAGGTTATTTATCCGGATTCCAGAATTATCATTACTGGTCAATGGTCAGCCTCCAAAGTCCCGCTAACGCTTGGTGCCGTTTGCCATGCATCATCGCGCTGCAATACGGCCAGTCGGTCGACGGGATGTTCGAGCTGAGGCAGTGAATTTAACAACCCTCGTGTGTAGGGGTGCTTTGCTTCATGCAATTTATCAGCCTGACAGGTCTCGACAATCCGCCCGGCATACATGATCAAAACCCGGTCGCAAAAGGCCGATACCACATTGAGGTCGTGGCTGATAAATATCAGGCCCATGCCGCGTTCGCGCACCAGCTTGTCCATAATCTCAAGCACTTCTTTTTGTACGGTCACATCCAGCGCAGAGGTCGGCTCATCGGCAATCAGGATTTGAGGGTCGGGGATTAACATCATGGCAATCATGATGCGCTGCCCCATGCCGCCAGACATTTCGTGTGGGTAGGCGTTAAAAACCCGCTCCGGATCGCGAATAAGCACGGCCTCCAGCATTTTTATTGACTTCTCTCGTGCCTCAGCTTTGGAAGCCTTGGCGTGCAATCGGTAGGCCTCGCAAATCTGGTCGCCAATGCGCATAACCGGATTGAGAGAAAATTTAGGATCCTGCATCACCATCGAGATTTTATGGCCGCGAATTTTGCGCATCTCTCTTTCTGACTTTTTCAGCAGGTCTTCGCCCTCAAGTGCTATGCGCGTGGCCTCAAGAATGCCGGGGCGGCGAATAAGACGCAAAATGGAACGGCCGGTAATAGATTTACCGGAACCGGACTCGCCCACAATACCAAGACGCTCACGCCCCAGCGAAAAACTAATGTCGCGCACCGCCTCAAACATGCCGTTACGGGTGGGGAACTTTACGGTGAGGTTTTCAACTTCAAGCAGGTTTGTCATTTGCCACTCTTCTTGGGATCGAGCACATCACGCAGCCCATCACCCAGTAGATTGAACGCCAGTGATACGGTGAAAATTGCCAGGCCGGGCATGGTGGCAACCCACCAGTGATCGAGAATAAACTGACGTCCGGCTGAAATCATCGCGCCCCATTCGGGTGAGGGAGGTTGTGCGCCAAGGCCCAAAAATCCAAGGCCGGCTGCGGTTAAAATTATGCCGGCCATATCCAGCGTTACCCGGATAACTAACGAGGATATGCAAAGCGGCCAAATATGCTTTGTTATCACCCTAAGGGCACCGGCGCCCTGTAATTTGATGGCGTGAATATAATCAGCATTGCGAATGGTCAGGGTCTCGGCGCGGGCAATCCGCGCATAGGGCGGCCAGGCGGTCAAGACGATGGCGAGCACCGCATTTTCAATGCCGGCACCAAGCGCCGATACAAATGCGAGTGCCAGAACCAGACGTGGAAAGGCCAGAAAAATATCGGTTATGCGCATCAGCACAACATCAACCCAGCCACCAAGATAACCGGCGGCAGTCCCAACAAACAGCCCGACAATGGGTGCCATCAAAGCAACCAGTGCGACAATATAAAGTGTAATGCGCGACCCATAGATGAGCCGGCTTAAAATATCACGGCCAAGCGAGTCTGATCCAAGGATATAGTTGTTTTCCCCCGGAGCAGAAAGCCTCAAGGCAAGGTCCTGGGCAAAAGGGTCATGCGGAGAAATGATCGGTGCGAATGCGGCGATTGCCAGCAAAAACAGCAAGATCATCAGGCCAAACATCGCCATTGGGTTTGATCGCAAAGCCAGCCATGAACGATACCAGGCCGAAAATTTTGCCTGACGCCGCGAGGTTGGTGCATCGCTCGTTAGCCATTCCCGCAAGCTTGGTTTTTGATGTTTCGATATGTCGCTCATTTGGATCTCGGATCAAAGTACTTATACAAAAGGTCAGAGAATATGTTGAGGCAGACAAATACCAGCCCAACCACAACGGTGCCACCCAAAACGGCGTTCATATCGGCCGATAAAAGCGCCGTGGTAATATAGAGGCCAATACCCGGCCAGGAGAATATGGTTTCTGTCAACACCGAGCCTTCCAACAACCCGGCGTAGGAAAGGGCGATCACCGTAATCAACGGCACCTTCACATTGCCGAGTGCGTGTCGCCAGACAACCGCATGTTCCGACAGGCCTTTAACCCGTGCGGTGGTGATATATTCCTGATCCAGCTGTTCCAGCATAAATGATCGTGTCATGCGGGAAATATAGGCCAGTGAATAATAGGCAAGCAGGCCTGCGGGCAAAATAATATGGGATACGGCATTCCAGAATACGTCGGTGTCGCCGGCAAGCAGGCTGTCGATTAATATCATACCGGTGACGGTTGGGATAATATCGACGTAGAAAATATCAAGCCGCCCGGGGCCGCCTATCCAGCCGAGTTTTCCGTAAAATACCAAAAGGCCGATCAGGCCAATCCAGAATACCGGCATTGAATATCCGATGAGGGCAACAACACGGGCGATATGGTCGATCCATGTACCTTGCTTGACGGCTGCGATAACGCCCAGTGGCACGCCAAGTGTTACGCCAATGATCGTGCCGACAGTGGCCAGTTCCAATGTGGCGGGGAATACTCGAATAAGGTCGTCTAATACGGGTCTTGCAGTAAGCAGGGATTCGCCAAAATCACCGCGAACCACGTCCCAAAGGAAATAAAGAAATTGAACAATTACAGGCTTGTCGAGGCCCAGTTGCCGGTAGGCTTCGTCATAGGTGGATTTTGAGGCACTTTCGCCAACAATAGACAAGACCGGGTCAATCGGCATAACCCTGCCGATAATGAAAGTAATGAACAACAGGCCAATCATGGTGATTGCGACAGTAAACGCAATGCGGCCAAAACCCATTATCCAAGGAGAAAAAGACGACTTTCGCCGCCTTTTCCGTTGTTCTTGATCAGTGGTTAATGCCACTTTTTTCAGCCTTGCCAATTATTTCGTAATTGGCCAGTAGGAAACGCCCGTGATAGCGCCGCCAGTATTAAGGCCTTTTACATTTGAGCGAATGCCGGTTTGTTCGATTTTTTGGAACATGATGGCAAACGGAGAGCGCTTTTGGTGCTCGCGCTGAATGGCTTCATACATGGCCGCACGTTTTTCGCGGTCACCTTCCTGAACAGCCGCTTTGGTGGCTTTTGACATTTCCGGTAATGCCCATGAATTACGCCAGGCCAACAGACCTGTTGCTTTTGCTTCGTCCGAATTATCCGGGTTAAAGGCAAATGTACCAGCATTGGTGTTTGGATCTGGATAATCCGGGCCCCAGGCACCCACATAGATCTGATGTTCACGCGCACGGTAAACGCCAAGGGTTGCTTTTCCGGTTCCCACTTCCAAAGTTACTTTAATGTTGGCCTTGGCAAAGGTGTTTTGCAGTGACTGGGCAATCTCGATACGTTCTTGCGCTTCACGCACATTGATTTTCACGTCAAACCCGTCTTCTACACCGGCTTCCTTAAGGAGTGCCTTGGCTTTTTCAATATTCAGGCTGTAGGGCTTGTCATCAATTTCGCCCAAGTAGGTACGCGGCAAAAATGCCTGATGAATGGTGTACTGACCCTTAAGGAATGAATCCTGCATACCCTTATAGTCGATGAGGTATTTAAGTGCCTCAACAACTTTTGGCTTGGAAAGATTTGGGTCTTTCTGGTTCATGGAAATATACATCAACCGACCGCGTAGATCGCTCAAGATAGAAATGCCATCTTTGCTGCCTGCACCGGCAACATCCTGCGGGTTGAGGTTACGGGCAATATCAATGTCGCCTTTTTCCAACAACAGGCGTTGGGTGGCGGATTCTTGAATATGACGAACAATTACGCGTTCAATTTTTGGCGCGCCGCCATAATAATCAGCAAATGAAGTCAGTGAATAGGATTCATTTGGCTTCCAGTTGACCAGCTTGTAAGGGCCAGAGCCTGCGGTGTTGGTTTTAAGCCAGTCATTGCCCATGTCGCCATCTTTTTCATGGGACATAACTGTTTTAGAATCGACAATGCCACCGATTGTTGCGGTCAGGCAGTTCAATACAAATGATGTGGCGTATTTTGCATCAGTTGTGATGGAAAATGTCATATCATCAATCTGCTTGATGGTTTGGTCGGCATTCTCGGCTGAAAAACCAAACTGGGTAAGAATAAAGGCCGGTGTTTTATTGAGCTTCACCGCACGTTGCAGCGAATATACCGCATCGGCTGCTGTAACCGGATTACCGGAATGGAATTTTACCCCTGCGCGCATTTTAAAGGTGATTGTCTTGCCATCTTCAGAAACGGTCCAGCTTTCGGCCAGATCAGGCTGATAGCCTTTTG
Organism: Rhizobiaceae bacterium; assembly: GCA_026981655.1. GTDB lineage: Bacteria > Pseudomonadota > Alphaproteobacteria > Rhizobiales > Rhizobiaceae > SZUA-100. Next base: position 25,873 of record JALSIJ010000131.1, read on the forward strand.
AGAAGTCAGCAGGGTCAAAGTTAACCAGCTTGCTGTACACATTGCGGGAAAGGTCGCCGCCAGCAAATTCGAAGGATTGCGCCGGGTCCATTGTGGTAATGTCGTCAATACGGTTGGCGATAACCAGAATATTATCGGGTGTGGCTGCAAAGGTGGCTGGTGCGGTTGCAACAATTGCTACGGCTGCTACGCCGAGCATTAAGCTTTTGAATGTATTCATAATTTTCTCCCTGATACAAAATACAATTCCCACCGTGGTTAACATGTTTGCTTTTGTCAATGGTGGGTCACATCTGTGTGTAATCAGCTTAACCGTCCAGTCAGGTTTGACAAGTGTTTTTATCTTCAAAGTTCCTGACTGCTATATATTGGCTATTCGCCAAAGGTTTTTTCCATCACCCTGATCCAGTTGCCATGGCAAAGTTTGGTCATGGTTTCCTTATCATAACCGCGCTTGCGCATGGCTTGTCGAAGTGATGTTAAGCCCGTGACGTCCTTAATTTCCTCCGGTATCATTGCGCCATCAAAGTCCGACCCAAAACCAACGCCATCAATGCCCACATGCTCGATCAGATGGTCCATATGGCGCAACATCTCATCAATGCTGGTGTCCGAGCGCATTTTCCCATCTGGCCTGATAAAGGCGGTGGCAAAATTAACCCCAACCATACCACCGCTTTCACGAATTGCTGCCAGTTGTTTGTTGGTCAGGTTTCTTGAATGCGGACAAATTTCGTGGGCATTTGAATGGGTGGCAATCAATGGTGCATCAGAAATGCTTGCAACATCCCAAAACCCAACCTCGTTCAAATGGGACAGATCAATGACCATTTTGAAGAAATTGCACTGGCGAATGAGTTCTTTGCCGCTATCGGTCAGGCCGGGGCCGGTATCCGGCGATCCTGGATAACGAAAAGGCACGCCGTGGCCGAAGCGGGTTGTGCGGCTCCAGACCGGCCCGATGGAGCGCAAGCCAGCATTGTAAAAAATTTCCAGCGAGTTGAAATCTTCATCAATCGCTTCAGCTCCTTCGATATGCATGATCATGGCAATTGAGCCGTAGCGGATACAGTCGCGAACATCCTGTGCACTACGGCAAATCTTTGCCGCCCCACCTGATTGCCGTTCAATGCGGGCAAGAATTGCGGCCATTGAAAAGAAATGCGGCAGGGCCTTATCCATTGGAATTTCCGGTGGCATTGCCAGATCGTATGGCGGGTTATTCATTTCCTCATATCGAAGCGCATTGTCTTGCATGGATGGCACATAAATCGCAAAAAACCCGCCGCCAAAGCCGCCTTTTTTCATTCGGGGAAGGTCCAGGTGACCGCCGCGTTCTCCATTTAAGAATTTATCCAGCGCATCTTCATCATTTGACATGTGGATGCGCAGAAGAACATCGTTATGACCATCAAAAATTAATGGAAATTGGCTTTCATCCATAGGGTGGGCCTTTGAAAATCGCGATTGCGGGAAAATGTTTTATTGGTATCAACGATAAGGGGCTGTTGCCTTGTCTTGCAAGTGTGTAATTTCGATTTTATAGTTTCACATTTTGGGAGATTGTTTACTTGGACGGACCAGAACCTGTAATTCGAGCCGCTAAAGGTGATGACCTTTCAGCAATTATTGCGCTTTTGGCCGATGATCTGCTTGGCAAGTCGCGCGAGGATATATCCGTTCCGCCAAACCAGAAATACCTCTGTGCATTTGCTGCCATCGAGCGGGATCAAAATCAGCTTCTAGCCGTTGTGGAAATTGAAAATACCATTGCCGGTTGCTTGCAAGTGAGTTTCATCCCGGGGCTTTCACGGCTCGGCATGTGGCGGGCGCAAATCGAAAGTGTTCGCATAGAGGCTCGTTTTCGTGATCACGGTCTGGGGCAATTAATGATCGAATGGGCTATCGGTGAAGCCGGGAAACGCGGCTGCGGTCTGGTGCAATTAACCAGTGACAAGAAACGGCCCGAGGCAATTCATTTTTATCAAAAACTGGGGTTTATTGCGAGCCATGAAGGTATGAAACTAAGCTTGCCCGAATGACCTTGCCTCGTTTCGGTGCTTAGAATTGAAGTCGTAACTTCAGCCCTTGCCAAAAATACCAATCCGTGAATTACTCCGAGGTCAGGACTTAAAAACCTAAAGTTAGCTTGAGAGATTATGTAATGAGTGATTTACCGGAATATACGCCCCCCAATGTATGGCAGTGGAATAAGGAAAATGGCGGCAAGTTCGCTAATATCAATCGGCCGATTGCCGGTTCAACCCATGAAAAGGAATTGCCTATTGGCAAGCACCCTTTGCAGCTTTACTCTCTTGCTACCCCCAACGGGGTGAAGGTTACCATAATGCTGGAAGAGCTTTTGGCGCTTGGGCACAAGGGGGCTGAATATGATGCATGGCTGATTAAAATTGGCGATGGTGATCAATTTGGTAGTGGATTCGTCGGTATAAATCCGAATTCCAAAATTCCGGCGATGATGGATCATAGTACCTCACCGCCGACAAGGGTTTTTGAATCAGGGGCGATTCTGCTTTATCTGGCTGAAAAATTTGGCGAGTTTCTACCAACGGATCATGCAAAGCGGACTGAATGTCTTTCCTGGCTGTTTTGGCTGATGGGAGCCGCCCCCTATCTGGGCGGTGGTTTTGGCCATTTTTATGCCTATGCACCGGTAAAAATTGAATATTGCATTGACCGGTTTGCGATGGAAGTTAAGCGCCAGCTGGATGTGCTTGATCGGCATCTGGCGAAAAATGAATATATGGCGGGGGATGAATATTCAATCGCTGATATGGCCATCTGGCCCTGGTATGGATCGCTGGTTGCTAATGTCGTTTATGAGGCGGCGGAGTTTCTGGAAACTCACACATATACACATGTTAACCGCTGGAATTTACAGATTGCCGAGCGCCCTGCGGTTAAACGCGGCCGCATGGTGAACCGTTCATTTGGCGAACCTTCTTCGCAATTGCACGAGCGCCATGAAGCCAGTGACTTTGATACGAAAACCCAGGATAAGATCGGTGAGAATAAAGCTGATTAGCGTCTGATTAAAAGGTGAATTTGGTAGTTGGATGATGGTGGAGGTGAGAGGAAAAACCTCGAGCCATCATGGCAGCACAAGTGCTGCTGGGCGGCCAGCCCGCGCCATCGCAGGCTTGAGCAAAGCGAATGCCGTGAGATATGTGAAATGGTGACCCCAAGTGGATTCGAACCACTGGCCTCAAGATTAGGAATCTTGCGCTCTATCCTGCTGAGCTATGGGGCCGGTTTTGTGCTGTAACGATTATGATGGGCCGCATGATTTGCAGCCATCAACTGGCGCTTAAATATCGGACTATTTAATACCATTCAACAGGTGATGCGAGTTATTTGTTTGTGACGCCACATTCTATAGCTTTCGTTCGCGGCTGTTTGCTGCTGCGCACCAGCCCTCCCCCTCGGTAAGTTCAGGAGGAGCGATGCATTAGACTACGTCATGTTTACATGGAAGATTCTAAACATCTTGGGGTTGGAGAAACTGTAAAATTTTAATGCCGGGAAAGGCGTTCCAACAGGTTTTTTAATTCAAGTTTCTCATCATTATTTAGCCCGCCATCAAAGTCCGGCTCGCATTTTTTCATATCCTGCTTGCACTCATCAAACAGTTCAATGCCAAAATCGGTGATGAATACCAGAACCCGGCGATTGTCGTTTTCGTCTTGCTTACGATGAACCAGCGCGCGGGAAACCATGCGGTCGATGGTTTTCGACAGGGCGGAAAAACTCATCAAAACCTGATCGCACATGGAGCCTACCGCATGGCCCTCACCATCTGATAGCATGGACAGGATACGCCATTGCTCAACCGGTAACTTTCGGGATTTCAAGGTGTCGAGCAATCTGTTGTTTACGTGTTTATGCGCCCTTGCCAAAGCAAAGGCGAGGTCATCAGATTGGGCCAATTTGCTGCGGTCGGGCACCTGATTGTCTCCAGATATTCTAATGTGAATTTGCACGAATAGTTTGCAAATCAGCAATTTACTTTCCTGTTCAAATAATCATGAATTTGATAATCGTCAACAGATTCCGTTGAGTGGGCCCCAATAAACACCTAAAATTTACATTGTGTAATTGCGAAATTCATCGCAGACTGATGCGGCTTGAGCATAACAAAAAACCGCCGGGCGACTATATTACGGGAGATATATGCGCATATATGAGGCGACCAACCAGCTCAATTTCTTCAAGGCGTTCAGACCTGCTTAGCGTTGGATTGTTTATTCCAACCAGTGGTGCCGCTGGTATTTGGGGGCCGTCCTGCCGGGCCTGCGCGGAAATTGCTTCGGCTGAAATTAATCAGGCCGGCGGAATTAATGGCCGTGAAGTGGTTTTAAAAATATTTGACGCAGGCGATACGCCGGCAATGGTTGCGGGCGCGGCCGAGGATTGTTTTTTCGACGGTGAGATTGATGCAATTGTCGGCATGCATACCAGCGATGTTCGTGAGGCGTTGGCAGGGGCCATTGGTAGTAAACTGCCTTATGTTTACACGCCGCTTTATGAGGGCGGCGAGCGCACGCCCGGGGTTTTTTGCATTGGAGAAACACCTGCCATGCAATTGCTGCCGGCGGCCAGTGGGCTTTCCGAGCGTTATAAACTCAAGCGCTGGTATCTGGTTGGAAATGATTATATCTGGCCGCGCGCCAGCAATGCGGTTTTCCGTAGAAATCTTGCTACCACCGGCGGCACGATCTGTGGTGAGAAATATCTGCCATTTGGTACGACCGATTTTGGTGATCTTTTGGATGACATTGCCGAAAGCAAGGCCGATGCGGTTTTGGTGTCGCTGGTGGGGAGCGATACAATTCAATTCAACAAACAATTTGGCCGCTCGAAAATCGTGCAGAAAATATTGCGGCTATCCTGTGCGATCGAGGAAAATGTTCTTTTAGGCATTGGGTCTGATTATAGCGATGGGCTGTTTGCGGTTTCGGGCTATTTCAGTGACATCAACACGGCGAAAAACAATTCATTCAAGGAACGCTATCACACGCGATATGGTGCGCCCGGGCCGCAGCTTAATTCCATCGGTCAGTCGATCTATGAAGGTATGCATTTTTTGAAGGCGCTTTCGGTTGAAAGTGAAACCACCGATTGGCGACAGGCAGATCAGAATATTGCCTATAATGGGACGCGAGATGCGGTGTTTTCCGCAAAGCAGGGCATGAACTCGACCATATTTCTAGCCGAGGCACATGGGCACAATCTGAAGGTCGTCGAAAGTTATCCGCTTAGCCGTTAGGACCTGCTCTGATTAATTTTGGTCAGGGCATTTTTACTTTCCTAGGAAAATAAAAATTGACTTCGAATGTTATTCGGTCAATTCTCGCGTTTGACCAAGGCTTGCTGATCAATCGTTTGAGGCAGGTTTTAGGTGAGTGCATAATTTCGCCTGCCTTTCGGTTTTTAATTTGAGTTGCCCAATAAATGATCACGGGGAATGGCAACGGGGAACACTAACGGGATTGGTAATGGATATTTTTATTTCGCTCATTGTGATTGTCGTTGTTGTGGCAATCGGTATTGCATTCTTGCAACGGTTTTATCGCAAGGCAACACGGGAACGGGCTTTAATCCGCACCGGTGCGGGTGGTGAATGCGTGGTACTTGATGGCGGCTTTCTGGCCCTGCCGTTTTTGCACCGGGTTGAGCAGATCAACATGCGAACCATGCGTTTGCAGATTCGCCGAATGGGCGAGAAATCTCTGATGAGCGAAGACCGGTTGCGACTGGATGCGGAAGTTGAGTTTTATCTGCGCGTTGAACCAACAATGGAAGGAGTGGCAACGGCGGCTCAATCACTTGGTGCGCGCTCGTTAAACCCGGATGAGTTGGGCAATTTGTTCAATGGCCGGTTTGTGGATGCCATGCAATCTGTTGTGGCGACCAAGACGATGGATCAGCTGCATGAGGACCGGGGCGGTTTTGTCAAGGAAGTTCGAGCAGCCCTTGCCGATGGAATGAAATCAAACGGATTGCGGCTGGAATCCGTATCGCTCACTCACCTTGATCAGGCGTCATTTGCCTCGCTGGATGAAAATAATGCGTTCAATGCAGTGGGTATGCGCCGCCTTGCGGAAGTGGTTTCTTCAAACAGGAAAAAGCGCGCTGAGATTGAAGCCGACGCTGATGTTTCCGTCCGTCAGGTTCAGTTAGACAGTTTGAAACGTAAATTGCTGATTGAGGAAGAGCAGAAGAAAGCAGAAATTCAACAGCTGCAAACAATAGAGTCTGCCAAGGCAAATTCGGCGGCTGCAACCGAGCTTTCCCGGCAAAATGCCCAGATGGAAGCGGATCAGGGTAAGATCGGGGCTGATCTCGAAACCCGCAGACGCGAAATTGAACGCGATAAGGAATTGCGCCAACATGAGGTGCAGGCATTACTCGCGGCTGAATCTGCCAAGATTGAAAGTCAGATTGCCCTGGCAAAAAAGCGGGCGGAAGAAAATGCTATTATTGCTGAAACAGAATTGTCGCGGGAATCGGTTATTGCGGCACAGGAAAAAATTCAGTCAGAAAAAGAACGCCTGGTTGCTGAGCGTGAGTTGAATGCAGCCCTGATTAAAACCCGCCAGCAAAGCCAGACCACCGAAGAACGCACTAAATCTGAGGTGAAAACACTGCTTGATACGGTGCAGGCTGAGGCAAAGGCCTCTGATTTACGCGCCGCTGCCAAGCGCTCAGAACTGGCTGCGGAAGCAGAAGGCAAGGCTGCGTTGATAAAGGCAGAAAATCAACTGGCCCCGGAAATCATTGCCATGAAGCTCGATATGCATAAGATGGATAGATTGCCGGAATTGGCTGAAAAAATGATGAAGCCGCTGGAAAAAATCGACTCCATCCGTATCAATCAGATTTCGGGCCTTGGCATTGGCGAGGGCGGGCAGGCGCAGGCCGGGCCAATTGATGGCGTTGTGGATGGTGCATTAAAACTTGCACTGCAAATGCCGGCCATGAAAAAAATCGGCAAGTCTGTCGGTGTAAATTTTGATTTTGATGAAAAAGTGGAGAAGAAAAAAAGGCCAACTAAACCGAGTGGAAAATCCAAAAAATAAAACCTCAAGGGAGAAGAAAATGAAAATTGATCGCAGAAAATTTGTGGCAGGAACAGCCGCCGCCGGCACTATGGCATTCCTGCCCAAAATGGCCATCGCGGGCGAGACCATCAAGGTAGGTTCTATCCTTGATACCTCCGGTATTTTTGACCTTTATGGCAAGCCAATGGACAAGGCCGTGACACTGGCCATTGAAGAATTAAATGCAGCCGGTGGTATTGCCGGTCGGAAACTTGAAAAAGTCGCCTATGACACTCAATCCAATATGGCGCTCTATACGCAGTTTGCTCAAAAGCTAACCCGTCAGGACAAGGTGGATGTGGTGCATGGGGGCATTCTTTCCGCTTCCCGCGAAGCTATTCGCCCAACTTTGCGCAAGTCGAAAACCCTGTATTTCTACAATGTTCAATATGAGGGTGGCGTTTGCGACCGCAATATTTTCTGCACCGGAGTAACACCTGCCCAGCAGGCGGAAGTTCTGGTGCCCTATGCGATGGAAAAATGGGGCAAGAAAATCTACATTCTGGCCGCTGATTATAATTATGGCCAGATCACCGCCAAGTGGATTGAGCACTATGCCGGTAAAGCCGGTGGCTCCGTTGTAAAGACGGATTTCTTCCCGCTTGATGTGGCTGATTTTGGATCAACTATTGCCAAGATTCAGGAAGCTGCACCAGATATGATCATGTCGGCGCTGGTTGGTGGTGCGCATCTTTCATTTTATCGCCAGTGGGCGGCTGCCGGAATGAACAAGAAAATTCCTATGGCTTCCACCACGCTTGGTGCTGGTAATGAGCAGGTTGTTTTGACCAAGGAAGAGGGTGACGGCATTTTGCTGGCCTATTCCTTCTCGAAGGAACTTGATCGGCCTGAAAACAAGGTGTTTTTGGATAAGTGGCAAAAACGCTTTGGTTCGACCGACGACATTCACGAGCTTGCGGTTGCGACCTATCAGGGTATGCATTTGTGGGGTGCTGGCGCTAACAAAGCCGGCTCAGTGGAGCGTGACAAAGTGGTGGAAGCGCTGGAATCAGGTGTTAGTATTATCGGCCCTAGCGGCAAGATTACCGTTGACCCCAAAACCCATCATGTGGTGACCGATGTGCATATTGTTGAGGTTGGCGATCAAAAAATGAACGTGGTCAAAAGCTATGATCAGCGCCAACCGGTTGATACCCAGGCAGTGTGCGATTTAAGCGCCAATCCGGGTGATACAACTCAATATGAAATCAAGATTTAGTTCGCTCATTATTGAGTTAAACCTTGAATGAGGGCCGGAACCGTGTGGAACCGGCCCCAATATCTCCGGGATTGAAATATGGATTATGCCGCGGTTGTGATCGTGGAGGTGTTTTACGGTATCTCTGTACTGGTTTTGATCAGTGCGGGGCTGGCTGTTGTATTCGGTATGATGCGGGTGATTAATCTTGCGCATGGGGAATTTATAACGTTGGGCGGTTATGCAGCGATTACCGCCCATTCGCTGGGTGTGCCGATATTTATCTCGACCTTGATTGTTGCACCGATTGTGGTGGCGATATTCGGGCTGGTCGTAGAACGGCTGATTGTACGTTTTCTTTATGGGCGGTTGATCAATACCATGCTCGCCACATGGGGGTTGAGCCTGTTGATGATTGGTGGAATGACCATGATTTTTGGCAATACGACAACGGGTATTCCAACCCCGATTTCAGGCTTTACGCTTGGGCGCTATCAGATGAGCGGCTATAATCTGTTTGTCATTTTCATGGCCATTGTTACGGTAATCATAATTTACGGGGTTTTAAAAACCACGCGCGCCGGGCTTATCGCGCGCGGTGCTATGCAGAACCCTGAAATGGCCAATGCATTTGGCTATAATACCTCACGCATTTATATGCTGACCTTTACCGCAGGCGCTGCCCTTTCCGGGCTTGCCGGTGGCGTTATGGCACCATTGGTTGGGCTTAACCCTGCCTCGGGTGCCAATTATATTGCAAAGGCTTTTATTACGGTGATTTCCGGCGGCACCTCTGTGGTTTCCGGGCTTCTATCCAGCGCCACCTTGTTTGGCTCGGTTTCGCAGATTGTCACCTTTATTTCCACATCGGTGGTGGGCGAAATTGCGCTGCTGATTGCGGCGGTCATTTTGCTTCGATTGCTGCCAACTGGCATAACCGGTCGGTTCTTGAAGGGTCGGGTGTAACGTGGGTGGTTTGAAAGAAATTGCGCTCACCATAATCGTGGGACTGTTGTTGATGGCTCTGCTGCCATTGGGTGTAGATACCTTCACCCTGACCGTGCTTTGTATTTATGCCCTGCTGGGTCTCTCCCTTGGTTTCATCTGGGGGTTTGGCGGCATATTGTGTTTTGGGCAGGCAGCCTTTTTCGGGCTTGGGGCCTATGCCTATGCGATTGCGGCGATAAATTTCGGTACGCCCTGGGCGCCGTTTTTTATTGCCATTATATTCCCGGCGCTTATTGCAGCAGTCTTTGGCGGCATGTTGTTTTTCGGTCGGCTGAACGATGTTTATCTTGCTGTTCTGACACTGGTATTTACGCTGATCCTGTACAAGTTCATGAATGTGACAGCGGGTGAAAACTACATTATCGGCAAGGCTCGGCTTGGTGGCTATAATGGCATACCCGGGTTTGAAACCCTGTCGCTGCCCTGGGACCCTTCTGAATATATTTATGGCGATAGCCTGTTTTATTTCTCGCTCAGCTTGCTTTTGCTGGTCTTTCTGGGGCTGCGCTGGTTGCTCAAAAGCCCGTTTGGCCGGGTGATGATCGGGGTGCGTGAAAATGAGCTGCGGGCCGAATTGATGGGTTATGATGTTCGCCTGATCAAAACTGCTGTGTTCGCCATTGGTGGCGGTGTTGCAGGTCTTGCGGGTTGCCTTTACGCAAATTGGGCAGAGATTGTTACGCCAAACCTGTTTTCGCTTGGCCAATCGGCCGAGGTGATTATTTGGGTTATCGTCGGTGGTGCCGGAACCCTGTTTGGGCCCATTTTGGGGGCGGCGATTATGGGCTATATGAAATTCCTTTTGGGCCAGCAAAGCCTGATTGATAACACGCTGGTGATGGGGGCTGTGCTGGTTCTGGCGGTGCTGCTTTTGCCGCGCGGAATATTCCCTGTTATCGCTGATCGGTTTACCCGCAAAACCGGTCGCGAGCGCACCACTAGAAGCAGATCTTCGCGAAAACGCCCGACCAGAAAGCGTCATCGCAGAAGGGAGGGTTCCAATGAGCAATAATATTGTGGTTGAAGCCCGTGATCTAACGGTTCGTTTTGACGGTGTGGTGGCGCTGGACAATGTTAATTTGAAATTACAGCGCAATGAATTGCGCTGTCTTATCGGGCCAAACGGGGCTGGCAAAAGCACCTTTTTTAAATGCCTGGCGGGCATGCAGCTGCCAACCAGCGGCGAAATGATTGTCGAGGGTGAGGCCACCACCGGTTATGATCCGTTTCGGGTTGCACGGCTTGGCATCGGCATCAAGACGCAGGTGCCTAGTGTGATGGACGGGCTTTCGGTTCATGAAAATATCTGGCTGGCTGCACGGCGTACCCAGAGCACGCGCAAGGCCAACGGAATTGTTGATGATATTCTGGGACGGCTGAAACTGGGCGATCTTGCGCGGCAGGATGTTTCCACACTTGCCCACGGACAACGCCAGATTGTTGAACTGGGTATCGTGCTTGCGGGCGACCCCTGGCTGGTTTTGCTGGATGAACCAGCGGCGGGTCTGACCGGTGATGAGGTGGAGCGCATGGTCAATGTAATTAAGGAAATCAACGATTATGCAACGCTGATCGTGGTTGAACACGATATGCATTTTATTCGGCAAATTGCCAAAATGGTCACCGTATTCCATCAGGGCCGGGTGCTGATCGAGGAAGATGTGGACACGGTCTTAAGCGATCCGATTGTCCGCGATGTTTATCTGGGTAAACGCCGATGAATGAAATCGACAAGCAGATGATATTGGAAGTTTCGGCATTGCGCAGTGGCTATGGGGCAATACCGGTGCTTCATGGGGCAGAGCTTGCTGTAGCCGAAGGCTCAATCATTGGTATTCTTGGCCATAATGGCATGGGAAAATCCACCCTGTTAAAAACCATTATGGGCTATTTGCCGGTGACCAGCGGGCAGGTGAAGTTTGATGGTGAAAATATCACGACGCTGCCGGTGCATGAACGCGCGCGGCTTGGCATTGGGTATGTTCCGCAGGATCGGGGAATTTTTACCCAGTTGAGCGCTATTGATAATCTGCGGTTTGCCTGGAGTGAGGATACTTCAGAATATCCGCTTGATGAGGCGATCGAACAGACATTAGTTGAATTTCCACGGCTTAAACCCCTGCTTACCCGATCCGCTGGCGCACTGAGTGGCGGAGAGCAACAAATTCTGGCCATTGCCCGTTGTTTGATTGCAGAACCCTATTTGCTTTTGCTGGATGAGCCGACCGAGGGCATTCAGCCTTCTATCATTGACGAGATTGCAGAGACGTTGAACTCCTTGCGGGACAATCGCGGGCTGAGCGTTGTGGTGGTTGAGCAAAATCTGGATTTTCTGACCGATCTTTGCGACCGGCTGGTGATTTTTGAGCGCGGCGAAGTGAAGGTTGATCTTGCGACCAATGAAACCGATTCCGCCAGCCTGATTGATGAATTTGTCGGCCTTGGTGCAGGTCGCATGACAAAGGGCGCTCAGTCTCCAACCAGCACTGGCTCAACTGCTCAAAGCAAACATTTATCGGCGCAAGAGCGGCCACAAATTTCAACCGAAATCCCGGCTACGACTGCCGGTAAGGAGGCTTATATGACGGTAAGACGCCCAACGCTGCAACAGATGCGCGACGTATCATCGGGCCTTGGCATGACCATGTCAGATGCCGAACTTGGCGAATATATGGAATTGATGGAGGCCAATTTTCAATCTTACGATTTGATTGATTCAATGCCGGATGAATTGCCCAAGGTTAAATATCCGCGCACGCCGGGCCATCGCCCCTCAACGGCTGAAAATCCGATGAACGCCTGGTATGTGAAATCTGAAATACGCGGTGCCGTGTCCGGCCCGCTGGAAGGGCGAACAATTGTGTTGAAGGACAATGTCTGCCTTGCAGGCGTACCGATGATGAATGGCTCCTCGACGCTTGAGGGCTATACGCCGGATATTGATGCAACCATTGTTACCCGTATTCTCGATGCCGGTGGCACCATTGTCGGCAAGGCCCATTGTGAACATTTTTGCCTTTCCGGTGGTAGCCACACCAATTCAACCGGCCCGGTGCATAATCCCTACAAGGTGGGTTATTCAGCAGGCGGGTCGTCTTCCGGTTCCGGCGCGCTGGTGGGCGCTGGTGAAGTTGATATGGCAATCGGCGGTGATCAGGGCGGGTCTATCCGCATTCCAGCATCATTTTGCGGGTGTTATGGGATGAAGCCAACCCACGGGCTGGTGCCCTATACCGGTATCATGCCGATTGAACCGACGATTGATCATACCGGACCGATTACTCAAAATGTGTCGGATAACGCCCTGTTTTTGGAAGTGCTTGCCGGTGATGACGGGCTTGATCCGCGCCAATATGCACCCAGAACCGACCGCTACACTGAAGCGCTTGGGCGCGGTGTTGGTTCGATGCGCATTGGTGTTGTGCGCGAGGGCTTTGGCTTTGAAAACAGTGAAGCAGATGTGGACCAGAAAGTGCGCGATGCGGCAGCGAGCTTTGCCAAACTGGGTGCGGTGGTTGAAGATGTATCCATCCCGATGCATTTGCAGGGGGCGGCGATCTGGACCCCGATTGCGCTTGAGGGTCTGACCGATACTATGATGCACGGCAATGGTTTCGCCACCGGCTGGAAAGGGCTTTATGTCACCAGCTTGCTGGATGCCCATTCCAATTGGCGCAACCGGGCTGATGAGTTATCAAAGTCGCTGAAAATTTCCATGTTTGTTGGCGAATATATGCAAAAGCATTATCGGGGCCATTATTATGCCAAGGCGCAAAATTTAAGCCGTCGGCTCCGGGCAGCTTATGATGATCTGCTGGCACGCTATGATCTGCTGTTAATGCCGACCCTGCCGATGAAGGCAACGCCTATTCCGCCGGCTGATGCGTCTATTTCCTTGACGGTGCAACGGGCCTTTGAAATGGTTGGCAATACCGCCCCCTTTGATGCGACCGGCCATCCGGCGATGAGCATACCTTGCGGCATGAGCCAGGGTCTACCCGTTGGTATGATGTTGATTGGCAAACATTTCAACGAGAGCACGATTTACCGGGCGGCCCACGCATTCGAGCAATCCGGCGACTGGAAAGATATGTAATGTCCTATTCAACCATTGATGATTTATCCAAGCCGATAACATCGCTGGATGGTTCGGCAAATAAAGCGAGTGGTGATATGGCCGATTTAAAACCACAAGATGGTTCCTATGTGCGGGGTGATACCTCCAACCCCTTATGGCGCAAAACTATTTTTCAGGTGTTGAAAGATACGGCATCTGAATTTGGCCACCGCGATGCAGCTATATTCTGCCAGCATGATGTGCGCTGGACATGGAACCAGCTTTTAAGCAAATGCGATGATCTGGCATCCGGACTTTTGGCGCTGGGGTTAAAACCCGGCGATCGGGTGGGCATCTGGTCGCCTAATCGACCGGAATGGCTGTTGATACAATTTGCCACCGCGCGGGTGGGGATTATTCTGGTCAATATCAACCCGGCCTACCGCACCTATGAGCTTGAATATGCGCTGAATAAATCCGGCTGCAAGGCTTTGGTTTTAGCGGAGAATTTTAAAACCAGCGACTATGTGGCGATGTTGCGCGAACTTGCGTCGGAAATAGATAATTGCGAGCCGGGCGCGCTTAATTCTACAAAACTGCCTGCGTTAAAATCGGCCATCGTCACTGGCGATAATGCGCCAAATGGTTTTTTTGCCTTTGATGATGTGATGAAAATGGCTGGCCCGGCGCACCGAATGCGGCTTGATGAAATGTCGGCTGGTCTTGATCCCGATGATCCGATCAACATTCAGTTCACATCCGGCACCACCGGCTCGCCCAAGGGGGCAACGCTGACCCATTATAATATCGTCAATAATGCGCGGTTTGTGGTTGGTACGATGGGTTTTTCTGAAAATGATAAATTATGCATTCCGGTGCCGCTTTATCATTGTTTCGGCATGGTTATGGGCACGCTTGGTTGCGCCACCACCGGGGCGGCGATGGTGTTTCCGGCAGAGGCGTTTGATCCTATTTCGACATTAAAGGCCATCAGCCAAGAGCGCTGCACGGCGCTTTACGGGGTGCCGACGATGTTTGTTGCCATGTTGGAATCGCCGGAAGTTGCACAAAGTGATTTCTCCTCGTTGCGCACCGGCTGTATGGCGGGCGCGCCTTGCCCGATTGAAATTATGAAACGGGTGGTTGGCGAAATGAACATGAAAGAGGTTACCATCGCCTATGGCATGACCGAGACCAGCCCGGTTTCGTTTCAATGCCATGCGGATGATCCGCTGGACAAGCGGGTTTCCACCGTTGGCCGCATTCACCCGCATGTGGAGGTGAAGGCGATTGATGAAAACGGCAAGATCGTGCCAGTGGGCGAACCGGGCGAATTGTGCACCCGTGGCTATAGCGTTATGCGCGGTTATTGGGATGATGATGAGCGCACGAATGAGAGCATTGATCAATCCGGCTGGATGCATACGGGCGATCTGGCGACGATTGATGAAGATGGTTATTGCGCCATTGTTGGCCGGGTAAAGGATATGCTTATTCGGGGCGGTGAAAATATCTATCCGCGGGAAGTGGAGGAGTTTTTGTTTACTCATCCAAAGGTGGCCGAAGTGCAGGTGTTCGGGGTGCCGGATGAAAAATATGGCGAAGAGGTTTGCGCGTGGATTGTGCTTAAGCCTGATACCAGCGCCGATGAGGCGGAGATCCGCGAGTTTTGCAAGGGTAAAATTGCTCATTATAAGGTGCCGCGCTATGTGCGATTCAAGTCAGAATTGCCAATGACAGTGACCGGCAAACCGCAGAAATTTATTATGCAAAATGCGATGATTGAGGAATTGGCGAGTTAAAGTTTCACACTTTGGACATCTCATTGAATCTGGTTAGAGTGTAAACCTGTTAGGCAAATTACACGGTTGGATCAATGAATTATACGCTTGGAATTGACATTGGCACTTTTGAATCCAAGGGTGTGCTGGTCGATGTAAATGGCAAAATTATTGCCTCGGCATCGCAACCGCATAAAATGCTGGTGCCACAACCTGGTTGGGCCGAACACCGGGCCGATGAGGATTGGTGGCATGATTTTTGCCAAATTTCCCAAAGCCTGCTGGCGCAATCCGGTATTGATTCTACTGATATAAAATGCGTTTCCTGCAGCGCCATTGGCCCCTGCATGTTGCCGGTTGATGGTGATGGCAAACCGCTCATGAATGCGGTGCTTTATGGGGTGGATGGCCGTGCGGCGCTTGAGATTGAGGAATTGACCTCGCGAATCGGCGAAGCGCGTATTTTGGAAAAATGCGGCAATGCACTGACCTCGCAATCGGTTGGTCCGAAGATTTTATGGCTTAAGCGGAACCGGCCGGAGCTTTATCAGAAAACCGCAAAATTCCTCACCTCGTCGTCCTATCTGGTGTTCAAACTAACCGGTGAAATGGTAATTGATCATCACACGGCCGCAGGCTTCAGTCCGCTTTATGATGCGGATAAACAGGCGTGGACCGATGAACTTTCAGACGACATTATTCCGCTCGACAAGCTGCCAAAGCTGATGTGGACGACAGAAATTTCCGGGTATATTACTGATGCTGCATCTATTGAAACCGGGCTGGCCATTGGTACGCCGGTGACGACCGGTACGATTGATGCGGCTTCCGAAGCAATCAGTGTCGGGTTGCGCGCCAAGGGCGATATGATGATGATGTATGGATCGACCATATTCATCATTACGCTCACTGAAAACCGGGTGCGTGACGGGCGCTTGTGGTATGCGCCCTGGCTTTATCCCGGTGGCCATGCCTCGATGGCGGGGCTTGCGACCAGCGGCACGCTGACCCATTGGTTCCGTGATCAATTTGCCCGCGAGCTTACCAAGGAGGAGGCGTTTCCGGTGCTTGCACAAGAGGCGGAGGTCTCGCCGCCCGGTGCCAAAGGCCTGTTGCTTTTGCCATATTTTTCCGGTGAGCGCACGCCCATTCACGATACCAATGCATCGGGTACATTTTTCGGGCTTAACCTCACCCATACGCGCGGAGATATGTATCGCGCTCTGTTGGAAGGCATTGCCTATGGCACCTGCCATGTGCTTCGAACCTACAAGCAGGTTGGTGAAACCCCATTGCGGCTTTTAGCCGTTGGTGGTGGTACAAAAAACCGGCTTTGGCTACAGGCGACCTCTGATATTGGCGGGTTGGATCAAATTATCTGCGAAAACACGTTTGGTGCATCTTTCGGTAATGCATTTTTGGCCGCATGTGCCATTGGCGCGGCAAAACCAGAAGACATAGACCGGTGGAACCCGGTTGCCTCCACCATTAGGGCTAAGGCAAATCCTGCCTACGAAAAGCAATATAAACTGTTCCGCAGGCTTTATGAGCAGACCAAGGATATTTCTGCGGAGTTATAAGAATAATTTATTTAGGCCGCGAAGAGCGGCCCGGCGCTTATGCGCCGCGTTCGCGCAGGCCCGTGCGAAGCAAGGAACAGCCGTGAGCGAAAGAAGCGCCTTTATTTACCGGCACCCGATGCCATGCCCTTGATGATATAACGCTCAAGCACAATGCCGATAACGACCAGTGGAAAGATTGCAGCGCCGGAGAGGGCTGCCATCGACCACCAGTTTATACCTTGAGAACCGGTTTGGCTGGCGACCATGACGGGCAGGGTTTTTGCTTCTGTACTGGTTAAGAGGGCGGCGAAAAAATATTCATTCCAGGTCAGCACCAGCGACAGGATAAAGGCCGCGACCAGCCCCGGCAAAGCAATCGGCAAAACGATCGTAAAGAACGAGCCCCAGACTGAAAGACCATCCACCAGAGCTGCCTCTTCTACTTCCACTGGAATTGCGGCGAACTGATCGCGCATGATCCAGATGACAATTGGTAATACAGTCAGCGCATAAAGCAGGATTAGGCCAATGTGGGTATCGAGTAAGTCCAGTTCCTTGTATAAAACCAGAAAGGGCAGGGCCAGCACCACCGGCGGGAGGATGAGCTGGCTGAGGAAAAAGAACGAAATATCCGGATTGCGCATGAAACCGAATTTATAATTGAAACGCGAAAGGCCGTAAGCGGCGAAAGAACCCAGCACCAGCGCCAGAGAGGATGAGCCTAACGCCGCATAGGCGGAGTTAACGATGCGTTTGACAAATTCTTCGCGAACAGTGGATTCCAGTCCGATTGTTGCAGGCGACATGCCAAGCGATTTCCAGCCCAGCCATTTGGGCGTGTAATCCCACCAGGGGATCATATTGCCACGCATCACATCGGGGGCGATTTTAAATGATGTCGTAATCGTCCAGTAAATTGGAAACAGGCAAATAATCGTCCAGAAAATCAATATTCCATAGATCACAATGCGCTTGCTCAACCACTTTGTTTTGTGGCTAAGATCGCTCTGACTATCGTGAAATATTTGCGTTTCCGCCATTATTTAACTTTCTGCACGTGGCACCATTCGGTGTTAATATCTCGGGTTCATCCAGCGGTCGACCAGCTTCATAAAAATGGTAATCGCAATGACAATCAGCACCAGATAAACCATTGCCAGCAGCGTGCCATAACCGACATTGGAGCGGTCGCGGTATTCGCGGAATATAAAGCTGGTAACGGAATCGGTGGCGCCCCCCGGCCCCCCGGATGTTACATTGATGATGATGTCGGCAAGTTTTAGTTTGAAGATGATGCGGATTAAAATTGCGGTGATCGAAATTGGCAGCATCAGCGGGAATGTAACCTGCCAAAAGGCCTGCCAGGGCGATGCGCCATCAACAATGGCAGCTTCTTTTACTTCCTTTGGAATGGCCTGAAGGCCGGCCAAAATCATGATCATCATGAAGGGAATAAAGGTCCATGCATCCATGATCATAATGGTGGACCGAGCGATTTCTGCTGAACCAAAGAAGGACGGGTTTTCCCAACCGAGCCAGCGGGCAAGGCGGGCCAGGGGGCCAAACCGAACCTCCAGCATGGATTTGCCAACCATCCATGAAACGGCAACAGGTGAAAGCATCAGCGGCATCAGGAACGCAACGCGAAAGAACTTTTGGGCGCGGATTTCAGAATTTAGTATCAATGCCAGCCCAAACGCGATGGCATATTCGACAATGATTGCCAGCGTATAATAGACCATGTTTTTAAGTGCGTTCCAGTAGAACGGGTCGGCCCACATTTGCCGGACATTATCCAGCCCGTTGAACTTTCGTCCATCCAGCGAGGCAAGGTTCCAGTCTGAAAATGAAATGGACAGGCCAAACAATAGCGGGAAAACCACCATTGAGACGACGAATAAAACGGCTGGTAGCACAAACAGCGCGCGCTTGCCCTGTTCGCCGCGAATGATAACCTGTGATGCGCAAAGACAAATGGCCCATAAAATATAGGCATAGAGAACCGGCCGCCAATTGTCGAAACCAAATGAGGTTTTCTCATATTCAAATAGGGTTTGAACAAGCACAATGGCCAAAAATAATCCGGCTGAACCCCAAACCAAAAAGCGCCCGAAGGCTGCGCGACGGGGGGTAATATGGTCAGATGTGACCACATGGAGAAGATCTGCCTGGCTGTTCATTTACAGTGTAATTTTCTAAAATGTTGGAAAAGAACCGGCGACTGCTCGCCGGTCCTGAATTGTTTGGATATTGATCACATGCCAAGTGACGATTTATAGAGTTTCGTCTGGCTTTCACGGCCAATCTGGTCGGTGATTTTATCCCAAGCGGCTGCAATCGCATCCGCACCTTCCTGTGCCGATTTGTATTGGCCGGCATAGATTTTGGCCAATTCATCTTCCGCTACTGAATAATATTGGAAGATGCCCGGAATGCGTGGTTCAATTGCCGCATTCGGATGGTTGTAGCTGTCAGCTTCAGATGCGAGATAATCCTTGATGAACGCCTCATCATAGCCTGCGCCAACCCATTCGGAAATATTGAAATGTGATTTCCGGTATGGCTGGAAACCGGATGGATAGGCAGATGCCCAAAGCGACAGGTCTTTTCCGCCAAGGTGAGCGGCAGCCGACCAGGCGGCCTTGTGCTTCTTGGCATCAGAATCTACCCGCGCCATCACATAAACACCCCAGCCGATATAGGCCATGTTTGGTGCATAATTCGGGCCGGAAGATAGTGTTTCCCACTTGCTTTCCTTGTGGTTCCAAACGTCGTCAGAACCAGGCAGAATAGAGAAACCTGTCACGTCACCCACCACGGAAGTATCCGATGTTTTAGCGCTTGAACCGATGTCGCCCCACCAGCTTAACATAGAGCCGGTGCCGGCAAGAAACTGTTGGAAGCCGGTTGTGCCAGGGTCTGCATTGATCTGGTCGGTTGGCTGTGTATCCAACACATCCAACACATCCTGAATGGCGCGAACCCATGCGGCATTGTTAACGCGCGGAGACATATCTTCCGGGTTAAACAACCATGCGGGATCATCTGGATGTTTGGCGTAAGCCGTTGCACGCGATGCCAGGAAGTAGAAGCCAAAGCCGCCCCAGCCCTTCAGAGGGTCAAGATAACCGTGGGCAGCAAGACCAGAAAGCGGGTCTTTTTTGCCCTTCAGGAATTTGGTGACCTCCTGAACTTTTTGCCAGGTTGCTGGCACTTCCCATTCGCCCTTGTGACCTTCCGCCTTCCAGGCGGCGGCAAAATCTGCATTGGAGAAATAGTCGGTGCGGTAGTTGAAATTATGGCAATCACCATCAATTGAGACCCGGTAGGTTTTGCCACCCCAGGTGCCAACCGGATCTTTCAGGTAATCAACATAGTCATCCATATCAATGACCTTTTTAACCCAGTCTGGCATCTCGGAGGCAAGGCCGCGGCCTGTTACATCGCCTTCAAATGGCGCACCCATTTCGATGATGTCGAAATCAACGGTTTTGGTGGCGATAGACTGTTGCAGGCGGGCGTTATAATCGGCCTGAGCCAGGTCAACCCAGTTGATTTTTGCCCCGGTATATTTTTCCCACGGCTTAAGGAAGCCACGGAACAAAAAGTTATGCAGGTTCTGGTTGTTGAGGCCCATAAATGTAAGCTCAACTCCGGCGAACTCGCCTTCTTTGACAATTTCTTTTGTCGGACCGAGGGTCATTTCTCCAACCTTTTGCCAATCGGCATCAGAAGGTGAACCTTTGCCAACGCCCGGAATTTTCAAAATGGCGGCGCGAAGGGCAGCACCCTCATGTGCGGCAGACCAGGCGGGACTTGTGCCCATTGCGACACTAAAACCACCGGCAGCTGCAATCGCGCCTGCACTTGCGGCACCTTTGAGCATGTTTCGGCGGCTCATTTGCGCCTGCACGATTTGATTATATAATTTAACCTTCATAGATATTCCTCCCAGTTACTATTGTTACAATCTGAGGCTTCGCTTGTGTGCAAATGACTGGTGCTAAATTAGCCAATTGGGGTGTGAAATGCGAAGTGCATCACTCTAAATTGTGGCGAGGGATGCCAGACTAATATATTAATAGTTTCAGTGTTATCCCCGCTTGTCAAGCGTCTAACATGTTAGTAAGGTCGATGGCTCGACCACCGGTGATGGATTAGAAGTTATTGGGTATCCAGCGCCAAAATTATTATAAAACGGGGGCAAAATGGCCGAAGTAACCATACGCGGTATTCGAAAAAATTATGGGGCGCTTGAGGTGCTTCATGGTTTTGATGTGGATATTGCGGATGGTGAATTTGTCGTGCTTGTGGGGCCATCAGGGTGTGGTAAATCCACACTATTACGCATGATTGCCGGGCTTGAGGCGATAACATCCGGGACAATTCAACTGGGTGACCGGGTGGTGAATAATCTGCCACCGGCTGAGCGGGATATTGCGATGGTTTTCCAAAACTATGCGCTTTATCCGCATAAAACGGTCGCCGCCAATATGGCTTTTTCCTTACGTATGCGCGGAATGGATAAAAAAGAAATTAAGGCACGTGTGGACAATGCTGCTGGAATTTTGGGGCTTGAACCCTATCTTGATCGCTATCCGCGCGCGCTTTCCGGCGGGCAAAGGCAGAGGGTTGCCATGGGTCGGGCAATTGTTCGTGACCCTCAGGTATTTTTGTTCGATGAGCCCTTGTCAAATCTCGATGCCAAATTACGTGTGCAGATGCGCAGCGAAATTCGCGCCCTGCATCAGCGGCTTCGTACAACGATGGTTTATGTGACCCATGATCAGGTTGAAGCGATGACAATGGCCGACAAAATCGTGGTGATGCAGGATGGCTATATTGAGCAAATCGGCTCGCCGCTGGAACTCTATGATTATCCGGTCAATAAATTTGTTGCAAGTTTTATCGGCTCGCCGTCAATGAACCTTTTGGACGGTGTTGTTCGCAGGGGAGACGTGTTTGAGGTTGAAATATACGGGGTTCGTATTGCCTGTCGCGATATAGATGGACTTGATGAAGGACAAAATGTGACCCTTGGAGTGCGGCCTGAACATCTGGAAATATCTGATAGCGGCATAGGTGCAACTGTTTCGCTGGTGGAACCCACCGGGGCCGAAACCCATGTGATCATGAAATTCGGCGACCAGGATATTGTTGCGGTATTTAAAGAGCGTCACAATTTTAAACCGGGCCAGGATATTTTCCTAACGGTAAAGCCGGAATTTGTTCATATTTTCGATGGAGAAAGTGGCAAACGCCTGTCTTAATGTTACGTCTTAGGACTGTTGAACTATTTGAGGAGAAGCAAAATGCTGAAAGGAATTGATCCGAGATTGAACGCGGATGTGCTTTATGCGCTGCGATCAATGGGGCACGGGGATGTGTTGATCATTGCGGATACTAATTTCCCCTCGCACTCGGTTGCCAGTGAAACCACATTCGGTGAATTGCTGCGCATGGATAATTTGACGTCGGCCGAGGCGATAGGGGCCGTGTTATCTGTTATGCCACTGGATACTTTTGTCGATGATTTTGCCGGTCGAATGGAAGTTGTCGATGCGCCCGATGAGGTGCCGCAAGTGCAGCAGGAAGTTCAGGAAGCAATTAATCATGCCGAAGGTGCCGAGCGAAAGATGGTCTCTATTGAGCGGTTTGCCTTTTATGACATGGCCCGGGAAGCCTACGCCGTAATCCAGACCGGAGAGCGGCGGTTTTACGGCTGCTTCATGTTGCGCAAAGGGGTCATTCCTCCTGAAGAAATGAGTTAGATATATGGCTGGTGAAATTGTAATTCTCGGGGTTTTCGTTGCCGATACCAGCTATCGGGCGGATCGTCCGCCTGAAATGGGCGAAACCATAATGGGCAATTCTTTTGCGCTCGGGCCGGGCGGTAAGGGTTCCAATCAGGCGGTTGCTGCTGCGATGGCCGGAGGTGATGTTCATTTCCTGTCGAAACTTGGTAAAGATCCATTTGCTGATATGGCATTGGACATATGGAAAAAAGCCGGGGTTACGCCGCAGGTCAGTCACCATTCTGACAGCTATACCGGGGCTGCATACATTTTTATTGAAGAGGCTAGTGGCAACAACGCAATCATTGTTTGTCCGGGAGTGGCCGGAACTATTTCGCCAGCTGATATAGATAAAAATGCTGATCTGATTGCCAATGCGGCGATTTTTGTAACCCAGCTTGAACAGCCGCTTGATGCGGCGTTGCACGCGTTGCAGATAGCAAAAAATGGTGGCGCAAAGACCATTCTTAATCCGGCACCGGTAACGGATTTACCGGGGGGTATGTTGGCGCTTTGCGATTATGTGACACCCAATGAGACCGAGACCGAGGGCATTACCGGCATTGCCGTTCATTCGGTGGAGGATGCAAAAAAGGCGGCGCTTGCCCTGCTTGAAAAAGGTGTGGGGGCGGCGGTCATTACGCTAGGCGAAAATGGTGTACTTTACCGTGACCGCGAGCAGGTGGTTCATGTGCCGGCAATTATTGCCGGACCAGTGGTGGAAACAACAGGTGCGGGGGATGCCTTCAACGGTGGCTTTGCAACGGCGCTTTCCCGGGGTTTTTCGCCTATTGAAGCGGTGAAATTTGGCTGCGCGACAGCCGGAATTTCTGTTACCCGTGCAGGCACAGCCCCTTCGATGCCCGCGTTGAATGAGATTGAAGAATTACTGGCCAAAACTTAAATTGAGGAGCAGCTTATGACGCTGAAAACACGGCATTGGGACAGGCTTGAAAATGGTGGTGTTAGTTTCACCGAACTTGGCATGGGCACTGCCCCGCTTGGAAACCTTTATCGGGCGATTAGCGATGAGGAAGCCCACAATGTACTGACCTTGGCATGGGATGCGGGCATCCGCTATTTTGATACAGCACCGCTTTATGGATTCGGGCTTTCGGAAACCCGGGTCAATCGTTTTTTGCGCGGCAAGCCCCGCGATGAATATATTTTGTCCACCAAGGTCGGCCGGTTGTTAAAAGCCGCCACAGCTGAAACCCGTGACGGTATTGGCAAATGGTTCGATGTTCCCAATCGTAAAGAGGTTTATGATTATGGCTATGACGGGGTCATGCGCTCGGTTGAATTTTCGCTGGAGCGGTTGGGTGTTGAGAGGATAGATATTCTCTATGCTCATGATATTGATTTGGCCAATCATGGTTCGCAAGAAGTGTTGAATGAAAAATATAACGAGCTGATGGGCGGTGGCTACAAGGCACTGGTTGAATTGCGTGATCAGGGGGTTATCAAGGCCTTTGGGGCCGGTGTGAATGAATGGCAGCCTTGCCAATATCTGGCTGAACGGGGTGACTTTGATCTGTTTTTGCTGGCTGGTCGTTATACGTTGCTTGAGCAGGAGGCGCTCGACAGCTTTTTGCCGCTTTGTGAAGAGCGCGGCATCGGGATAGTTATTGGTGGTGCCTATAATTCCGGCATATTGGCGACCGGGCCGGTTGAAGGGGCGTGGTTTGACTATGATATTGCGCCGGCTGAAATCCTTGAGCGGGTGGGGAGAATTCAAGCCGTATGTGAGGCGCATAATGTGCGTATGGTGGATGCTGCCTTTCAGTTTCCGCTTGCTCATCCAAGTGTGGTTTCTGTCATTCCCGGCGGGCAGGGGGTTGATGAAATGGTGTCGAATATTGAGGCCGCCAGGGCTGAAATTCCACCAGCCCTTTGGGCGCAGCTAAAGTCTGAGGGCTTAATGCGCCAGGATGCACCGGTGAATGTCGGAGATTGAGGCAATAATATTATGGTTCAAATAGATGCCCACCAACATTACTGGCAGCCAAAGCGTGGTGATTACGATTGGATGCCGATGGATAATAAGGTGCTGGCGCGCGCCTATGGACCTGAGGATCTGGCCCCGCATCTTGCCGCTCATGGAATTGAGAAAACCGTTTTGGTGCAGGCGGCGGCAACAATTTACGAGAGCGAATATATGCTTGGCCTAGCTGATGCAACGCCAAGTGTTGCCGGGGTGGTTGGCTGGGTGGATTTCGAAAAGCCCGATCATATTGAGCACTTAGAACGGCTTGCCGCACACCCCAAATTTTTGGGCGTTCGCCCGATGATACAAGATATTGCAGATGTGAACTGGATGTTACGCGACGATGTGCAATGGGGATTTCAGGCAATCATTGATCTTGATTTAACTCTGGATGCTTTGGGCTTTCCTATTCATCTGGAGAACTTTCTTATATTGCTGGAACGCTATCCGACCATGCGGGTGGTGGTTGATCATTGCATGAAGCCGCAGATCAGGGATCATGCATCTAACCCGCAGGTGTATCAATTCTGGGCCGATGGCATTAGCAAATTGGCCGAGCGCACCAATGCCTGCTGCAAATTTTCCGGTCTGGTAACCGAGGCAGCAGAGGGTTGGGTAATGGAAGACATTCGCCCCTTTGCCGAGCATATTATCGGCAGCTTTGGCGCGGACCGGGTGATGTGGGGATCCGACTGGCCGGTCTGTCAATTGCAGGCAAGCTATGATCAATGGCGGATGTTGGCGACAATTCTCTGTGAAGAGTTGAGCGATCAGGAAAAAAAGAATATCTTTGGCGGAACGGCGGTACGATTTTACCGGCTTAACGTTTAACTGGCGGTTTCAACAGTGTTTATGACGGCTCGAACAGTTCTGGCCTTTCGATCTCCAGCGGTTCCAGGTATTTGATTAATTGGCGCAAATGGCTGCGGGTTGCCGTTCTGGCCTGCTGGTGATTCCCCGCCTTAATAGCGTCAATAATTTCCCGGTGTTCGGCGACAGTTTCCTGGATTCTGCCCGGGGAGGGCAAATTGAGTTGCCGGGCGCGATTGACTTGAACCCAGGATGATTCTGCCAGTGTCTTTAATCTCTTAAACCCGGTGAATGACATGATCAATTCGTGCATTTCTGAATCTTTGATATAGAATGCAGCAAAGTCGCCGCCACTGATCATGGCTTCCTGTTCATTGAGGTTTTGATAAAGTTGCGCAAGTTGGTTGTCAGTGATTTTATCGACAAGATATTCGACGGCGGCAAGTTCCAGTGCCTCGCGCAAAAATGCCCCTTCTTTGATTTCATCCATCGAAAATAACGAAACATAGGTTCCCGCTTTGGGAACAACTTTCACCAGGCCTTCGCTGGCCAATATTGCGATTGCCTCTGAAACGGGGGAGCGTGATACGCCAAGTTTTTCGCAGATTTCGCGCTTTCGAATAATTTCACCTGGATGATAAGCAAGCGATAGAATTGCCGTTCTCAATACAAGATAGACTTTGGTGGCCAGCGAGCCGTCAAAATTTGTGAGGGGCAGCAAATTACGTGTGTTTTGGTTGTCTTTTTGCATTTGAATTACAATGTTCATAAATACGCTAACATGTTAGATAGAGCGCCATCCTGTCAAGGTGACCGAATGCAATATTGGTGCCTTTTAACGTCAATTCTGTTATTTGTGCAATTCCCGTCATCCTGGAATTGGTTATGTATTTGAAATCAATGCTCAATAAAGTCGCCCTTTATCTGGTTTGCGCCATTATTGTTTTGCTGCTCGCGTCAGCTATGGATAGTTCTATTGCCGCAGAAAACTACTCCTGCTCGGCGGAAGCTACCAGGATACCCACAGCAGATTTTGAACCAAAGTCTCTGGCTTTTCGCGATGCCCGACAAATGCGATATGTTGCCGGAAATATTGTAATTGCCGGGAATGGGTATTTTTCTGCCACAATTCGCAAGCAAATAGCTGAGGGAGTTGCTAAAACCCTAAACGACTATAGTGGATTTGCAGATCTTAGCGTTAGTCCGGTTTCAGGAAGTCCGGATCGTTATGGCCGAGAAAGAGTAAATTTGTTTGGGGAGGCAAATCAACATTGGATGCAGTTGGATTTGGTTGAAGCAGGTTTGGCACTGGTTTACCCGGAGGATGGCGCGCCAAAGTGTCTTGAACGATTGTTTGAGGCTGAAAGAACTGCCCGAAAAAATAAGGCAGGGGTCTGGCAAGTTCCGGGTCTGATTATGCATTCTAATGATGCTGATTGGCAAAAAAGAGCGCAAAGTTTTCAAATGGTGGAGGGGACATTGTTGTCAATTGGTAAAACCAGTTCCAGATATTATCTGAATTTCGGTGATAATTGGAGTGAGGATTTTACTGTTATTGTTGCAAAACGTAATATTAAGCGGTTTAAGATGAAGTATGATGATTTGAAGCGGCTGGCTGGTAAGAAAATCAGGGTACGGGGGTGGCTGATCCAGGATCGTGGACCATTGATAGAGTTATTCCATCCCGGGCAGATTGAAATTGATATCCAATAGCAACTATTATTCAGACGCAGATATTCCGAAATTCGGTATAGAAGTTGAAGCCGCACAATCGGGCAGCCGTAAGCGCCGTTTTTGTGTGCGGGTGTTTGTGTTTGTATCACTTGCCTGGATGGTTTCTTCTTGCACGCTGTTTTCGGGCGATAAAAACTCCAAGCTGGAACAAGTATTAAAACCTTTGCCGCTGGCTAACAGTTCGACAAACCCGGAAGATCGCATCGGTGCAAAGGAACACCCGAAAATTGTCGCAGCAAATGGTGGAGTTTATACCGATCCAAAACTTGCGGGCATGTTGTCGGAAATAGCACTGACACTGACCACACATTCCAGCAGCAAGATCAAGAATTACCGGATTACAATTTTAAACTCACCATCCGTCAATGCTTTTGCGTTGCCCGGTGGTTATCTTTACGTGACCCGGGGATTGTTGGCTTTGGCCAATGACAAAGCAGAAATCGCGGCGGTTTTAGCGCATGAGATCGCCCATGTTACCGCCAATCACGGTATCAAGAGAATTAAGCGACTTGAGGATGCGAAACTGGCGGACCGTGTGGTGCTGGATGTTTTATCCAATGACAGGGCGGGAAGAGTTGCTTTGGCTGCCACCAAGATCAATTTGGCAAAGTTTTCTCAAAATCAGGAATTGCAGTCCGATCTTCTAGGTATCCGAATGTTAGGCGGGGCCGGTTACGACCCCTATGCGGCGGCACGGTTTTTGGGCGCAATGGGGGCCTATTCAAAATACCAGACTTCGCTTTCCAGCAGAAATCCGGATGCAGACTTTCTTTCAACCCATCCGTCAACTCCCAAACGAATAGAGTTGGCAAAACGCCATGCGCGGGCATTTGGGCGCCCGGGAGCCGGTATTTCTAATCGCGATTTGTATTTAAATGCGATTGACGGGATGCTATATGGCGATAGTGCACAAGAAGGATATGTGCGCGGGCATCAGTTTTCGCATGTCGGTCTTGGCATAACTTTCAGTGTCCCAAAGGGCTATGATATTGATAATAACGCTAAAGCTGTGGTGATTAGTGGTCCTAATCAAATTGCTATCCGTTTTGATGGAATTAGCCAGCCTGCCAGTGTTAGCCTGGAAGAATATCTGACCAGCGGCTGGGTTAACGGTTTGAAGCGGAAGCAAACAATTACCACCATTGTTAATGGGCTGGAGACGGCTTACGGCGAGGCTGAGGCCGATGGCTGGACTTTTAATATTACGCTGATACGGGTTAATTCACAGATATACCGGTTTATTCTGGCCGCTCCAAAAAATGCAAAAAATCCAGCTCGGATTGCAAGGCAGGTATCGGATAGTTTTCGCAAACTTGATCGCGTGGAAAAATTAAATTTAAAGCCTTTGAGAATTAGGGTCGTGCGTGTTGGAGCCAGTGGATCAATTACGCAGATTGTAAGCCGTATGCAGGGCGTGCGTCGAAAGCTGGACTTGTTTCGGCTTCTCAACAGATTGAAGCGGGGGACAAGGTTGAAACCCGGCAGCCGGGTAAAAATTGTGGTGAGCAGATAGTCTGGGTTGTCTTGCATATAAAAACGCACCAGCAAAATGCCAGTGCGTTTGAAATAATTAGAATATTTAAGCTAAAATATAGACTGTTTCACATTTAGATGGAAACAGTCAGGCTTCGAAGAGAAGCCCGGCGCGTTGCGCCGCACCCGCGTAGGCTGGGGTTTAGCCCCAAATTGCCGTGAGCGAAAAAAACAAGAGCGATTCCATCCAATGATGAAAAGCTCTAGCGCATTCAATTCTCGTCAGTCGATATGCGTTTTTCTTTTTGTCGCATGTCTTTATTCCTGAAACCGGTGCCCACTTTTAGGAGGCAAGCTTTAGACTAAGCGGCAGCTACTTTTTCAGCGGTTACCGGCTCACTGGCGGGTTTGCCGGCAGTTTCACTGGTAGCCTCGCTCGCTTGTTCTTCAGTTTTCGGCCCGCGTTTTGGCCCAAGCGCAAGGTTTGCTTCAATCAGGTTTACGGCTTCCGTATCCGAGAGTTTGTTTACAACAGCAAGCTCGCGCGCCATGCGTTCAAGGGCCGCTTCATAAAGTTGGCGTTCTGAATAGGATTGTTCTGGTTGGTTTTCAGAACGAAACAAATCGCGTACCACTTCTGATACTTGAATCAGGCTGCCTGAATTGATTTTCGCATCATACTCCTGCGCGCGGCGGCTCCACATGGTCCGTTTAACCCGGGCGCGGCCTTGTACCGTTTTAAGTGCTTTTTCAACCAAAGAGGTGCTCGAAAGCTTACGCATTCCAACCGATATGATTTTGGGAACCGGAACCCGCAATGTCATTTTGTCCTTTTCGAAGTTAATGACAAATAACTCCAGAGCAAATCCGGCAACTTCCTGTTCTTCAATATCAATAATCTGCCCAACACCGTGAGCGGGATAAACTACGTGTTCGCCTGTCTTGAAGCCCTGACGTTGTGTTGCTTTTTTTGCGGTTGCCATTATTTTGTGCACTCCTATTTATCATCGGTGATCCGATGTGAATGATCAATTCTGCTGGTTGCAGAATGATTTGTCGTTAGCTGCGACTGATTGTTATCAAAGTTGCTTTGCTTCGACTGTCGCTTAAAATATGTAATGGGCGCAATATGCGTTCCAACAGATTGAAAGCGTTCATGGTGAACTAATTTTTCAGCCTTGGTTCGGTGTCAAACAAACCACGCAATACGCAAATGCGCATTGTTTTTAGTGGCTGAATTAAATGTGAATCCTTAACTTTAGGGAAGTCGGTGTTGCGGTTTCTTGGTCCAATATTATTAGGGACGGAATCAAAAAGGATGATTGATTTTACTTTCTTTTCCTATTGCCGAACCCAATTCGCCGACGATTTCAATAGTATACACTAAAAAAGCGGAAAAATCAACGGTTTGAGGCCGAGGCGGATAAATTCAACGCGAAAGAAGCAAAAATTGGTAAATTTGGTGACAGCCCCAGTTCAATTTAAATTGCTCAAAGGAGCAATCAATTTCCTTCACCAGGCTCTTTGGAGAAAAATTTCTCAAACTTGTTTTCGATGCCGTCAAACTTTTCGCCATCGGCCGGTGGTTCGCCCTTGGCAATGATATTTGGCCATTTCTCGGCATATTCGGTGTTGATTTTCAACCATTTCTCCAAGCCCGGCTCAGTGTCAGGTTTGATGGCTTCTGCAGGGCATTCCGGTTCGCAAACGCCGCAATCTATGCACTCTTCTGGATGAATGACGAGCATGTTTTCGCCTTCATAAAAACAATCGACCGGACATACTTCGATGCAGTCCATATATTTGCACTTTATGCAATTGTCGATGACGAGATAGGTCATGTCTTTCTCCAAGGAATACGGAAAATTTCGAAGGATGCTCTAACTCTTTCAATGGGTAAATACAAGAGCCTGAGGGTTGTGAATTGAATCTAGAACTCTTCTCCGGCTTTTAAGCGGAATTCAGCTATTTTTCGTCGCTCGCGTTTGGTGGGTCGCCCGGCACCCTCATCTCTTACGGCCTGTTTGGCTGGCCTGTTCACAGGTGTCTGGCGTATAACGGGTGGACTTAAATCTTCAAACAGCAATTGCGCTTCGCTTGCTGGTCCCCGGCGGGTGCCGATGGAATTAATGCGGTAAACTAGAATTCTGCGCGGCAGGGTAATTGTTAATGTGTTTTCCGGCCTTACCGTGATGCTGGGCGAACTTGTTTTAACCCCGTCAATGCGGATTTTGCCTGCGAGTACCAGCTTTTTTGCGATGGTTCTGGTTTTGGCAATTCTGGCAAACCAAATCCACTTGTCCAGGCGAATTTTCTGATCTGGTTCTGCTACAGAGGTCATTTATTTGATTCGAGGCTGGCTTTCAGGGCGGCAAGTTTGGCAAATGGCGAGTCCGGATCCATTGTCTTTTCAGGTTTTTTCTTGTGTCGAAATGCACCAGATTTTACCGAATTTCTTGGGTTCTTCCGATTGTGCCGGTTTTGGTTGTCGTTTCGCCCGGATTTGCCTTTGGCCTGATGTTGGCCTGGTGATTTATTGTGGGAACGGGCGTTTGAATTGCTCCGGTTTTGTCTGGCAGGTCGCCAGATTGAAATTGTCTTTTCCTCTTCTTCGGCTTTGGCAGGAGTGGCTGTCTCAGCTTCCGCCTCTATCTTCTCGGCTTTCTTTTCAGAATTGGGCGATGCATCTTCGACATTTTCACCAGATGGCTCGTCTTTTCCGTTGGTTTGTATATCGACATCACCTGTTGCCTGTTTGGTCTGTTCGCGCTCCGCTTCAATTGTTGATGGATCGATCAGCGCCAGGCGGTTCTTGATAAACTCTTCGCTTTTAATGTCAGCCTGATAACCAAGGGTGGAAAGAATCTCGTTCATGTCCTCGTGGGTAGCGCCCAATATGGACATCATGGCTGGCGTTACCATAAACCCGGTGCCTTCAAATCCACCATCCGGCCGCTCAACACCCTTGCCTTCACGCCACATGATTGCCGGTCTTATCAGATCTGCCAGGCGTTCGAGAATATCAACCCGAACGGCCTTTTTACCAAGAATGCGGAAACCGGACAGGCGGTAAAATTCGGGCAGAAAATCAGGATTAATCGCAACAGAAGTTCGGCCAGCCGCGGAAATTTGCGGAATTTCTGTCAATCCGTTGGCATCGAGCTTTTCGTGTTTCATTGCCCATAATATGGTTGCAAGTGCTGCCGGGGATGGCTTTAAAAGAGCTGGCATGAAAATATGATAGGCACCAAAGCGAACACCATGCCGCCGCAGCAGACCACGTGCTTCCTGATCGAGCGCGCGAATATCATCGGCGATATCGCGGCGATCAATGACACCGAGATTTTCCACCAGACGAAAGGCAACACCACGCACAAGGCCATCAAAATCTTTCGCGGCCGCAAGATCAACCAACGGTTTTAATAATGTCTCAATGTGAAAGCTGAGCCAACGCTCAAGTCGGCTTGCGACCTTGTCTCTGGCAGGCCCGGTTAGCTGTTCATCGGCCAGCAAAATTACTTGAGGTTTTAAGAGTTCATCGCCGGTTGTAGCTTTGGCAACCGGATCACCTAGCCAACGGATGATGCCATTGGATTCCAGTGCGAAATCGGCATTTGCACCAGCGGTCAATTTATCGGCACGGGATTCGATTTCTGTGCTCAACGCTTTTTGAGCCGCATTGCGCGCAGCTTTTGCATCTTGTCCCTCGGCAGATTTATCAGCAGTGAACCGGAATCCACTCAATCGACCAACGTGGTGGCCTTCAACTTTAACATCACCGGTATTACTGATTTCAACGTCTAGCATTGCATTTTCTCTAAGTCTTTTCATTAACACGCTTGTCCTGCGGTCCACGAAGCGTTTCGTCAACCTTTCATGCAGGGCATCAGACAATCTGTCCTCAATATCACGGGTTTTTTCTTGCCAATGTTCTGGATCAGGCAACCACCCGACCCGGTTTGAAATAAAAGTCCAGGTTCGAATATGAGCTATTCGGTTTGAAAGTGTATCAATTTCGCCTCTGGTATCATCTGTTTGCGCAACTTGTTCGGCAAACCATGTTTCGTCAATGGAGCCGGTATCTGCTATATCCTTGAAAATACTTGCTGTCATATCACCATGATTTGCAGGGGCAATGCGGCGATAATCTGGTATTTGGCAAGTTTCCCACAAAAGTTCGACATTCGCGGCATCACTCAAGCGCTCGAAAATTGCCTGGTCGCGTGCCAAATATTCAAGTGTGCGCTGGTCAGTTGCCGGCGGAGCCTTGACAAGAAGCGGATTATTGCTTGGAACTTCAAGCGAGTTTTGAAGGTTTTTCAAACTCGATGTATCAAGTCTTCTATTGCGCCATTGCAAGACCTTTGCCGGTGCAAACGCATGGGTTTCCAGCGCTTCGATCAAATGTTCGTCAAAAGGATCAACCTGACCGGTTACGCCAAATGTACCATTATTTGTGTGGCGTCCGGCGCGTCCGGCGATTTGGGAATATTCTGCCGGGGTCAGCTGGCGGTATTGATGGCCGTCGAATTTCTTGTCCTGGGCAAAGGCCACGTGGTTCACATCCAGGTTTAGCCCCATGCCGATTGCATCTGTTGCCACCAGGAAATCAACATCGCCCGATTGGTACAGTTCTACCTGCGCATTGCGGGTGCGGGGTGAAAGTGAGCCTAAAACCACGGCAGCCCCGCCACGTTGACGGCGAATAAGTTCGGCAATCGCATAAACTTCGTCGGCAGAAAAGGCCACAATGGCGGTGCGCGGGGGGAGGCGGGTGATTTTTTTCTGTCCGGCCCAGTTTAGTTGTGACATGCGCGGCCGGGTGATTACATTAACCCCCGGTAGCAGACCTTCCAGAACCGGGCGCACGGTGGCCGCGCCCAGCAACATGGTTTCATCCCTGCCGCGCAGATTTAAAATACGGTCGGTAAAAATATGACCCCGTTCGAGGTCGATGGCCAGTTGCACTTCGTCAATTGCAACAAATGATACATCCACCTTGTGAGGCATGGCCTCCACGGTACAAACACGAAACCGGGCTGAGGGCGGAATGATTTTTTCTTCGCCGGTTATTAATGCAACTTCACTGGCACCCAGCCGTTCAACAATACGCTGATATACCTCGCGGGCCAAAAGGCGAAGAGGCAGGCCAATGATGCCGTCTTTGTGGGCAATCATTCTTTCGATGGCCAGGTGGGTTTTGCCGGTATTGGTTGGCCCAAGCACAGCGGTTACACCACGCCCCGACATTGGCGACAGGTTGGAGGAATTGTTACTTTGCATGGATATTTTATTGGGGTCCGTTTTTCGCAGGGCGCATCTTTATCGGTGTGACTTAGCACACGGGAGTGGCAGTGCCAATTGTATGTAATATCACAGTTTTGCGCCTTTGCGTTAATAAATGGAACGTGGCAAGAACAAAACCGGCCCGAATCGCTGACCTGTTTCAGTTTTCTATTTGTTCTCACAAGATGTGGTAACGAGAATTGAACAAATCACAATTTTCAGGCATTCTTTTTTACTGATTTAGTCACTTGCCTCTGTGGCGTTAACTAATTAGCTCATATGAGAGCAGTTGTGTTTCAGTTAAAATCAGTTTTTAGCCGTCTGAATATGTTAATAAACTATGACAGTTACTGGTATTGTTAAAGTCATGAGTTGGCCAGATGTATCCAAATCAGGAACATAGCGGGCACGAATCAGCTTTTGACCGGCGTATTTGGTTTGTTCTTGCTCTATATGGTGGAAAATGCGGAGGCATCCCTCAATATATAGACGTGTAATTTCTTAAAAAGCCGAAGGCCCGGCAAAGTGTTTACGGGCCTTAACTTAATTGTCGTATATTGGCACATATGGTCAGGTCTACTTTATTGTGGATACGTAATAGGAGGGTTTGCCCACAATTGTTCCGTATTTGGTTTTCACTTTGAACTGGATCAGGCCGTAGAGAGAAGAATTGCCAATTCTTGCCAGTGAGATTTCCATGTTCTTATTGGCGGTCAATCGTTTGATTTCTTTTTTGTGCGGCCGATGCCCGGCAACAGGCAGATAACGCACGCCACAAACATAAGATGTGCCTTTAAACCCTCTGGTGACGACTTTACGCTTGCCTTTGTATCGCATTTTCAGATCAAAACGGTTTTTCCCGTCATAAACGGCCAGGGTTCTGTTGCAAATGGCTGCGCCGTTACCAACCATGCCTGGATCGACGGCAATAAGGGTTGTGCTGACCGGATCCTGAACAGATTTCAAGTGAGATGGTTTGACTATAACTGTGCCGGGTTTGATGGCTTTTATTGGAGTTACCTTTGCAAATTCAAGGCCATTTTCCCCGAATTTTAGCACAACATTACCCTTCTTTTTCTTGGTCGTGTAGTTAAGACTATGGGAAATGTTGGTCAGGCGATAATTTTCGTAACGCCCGCCACTATTTGCAGAGCCTTTTGCTTTTGAAAACAATTTTGAGGCTCCGTAGGTTTTTGCAAAGCCGGAAATGTTGTATTTACCATCGCCAATTTTGATATCGAAGGCGAGTTTACCGACCGGGATACCGGCCATTGACAATATCAGTTTCATTTCATGGTGGATGGATTCTGCTGCCTGGGCCTGTACGGTTCCATATAAAGCTGAAAAGGCCAGAAGGGAAAATATAATTGGTTTTCTTAGAAAAATCATTTTTGTCTCCACTAAAATTTTGCACCCGTATCCGGTAAGGTATGAAACCGGAATAAAGGCAGAAATTGGATATGCCGCATCAGGCTCCTGTTTGCTAAAATTGTGATAGGTGATTGTATCTGAATGGATGATGAACAGTCTGTTCAGCTAGGGCCAGGACCCATTAATTTGATCCATTCTGCGCAGGGTAATTTGATTGCTGAACAGAAGGAATATCGCAGACAATATCAATATTTTCAAGATATTACGACGTATTCAGCGATCAAATTAACTGCGCCCAAGGGTTTGAAAGGAAGCACACGCCTGAAAGTAATAAATGCTCGAAAAGGTACCAACCTGTCCTTGCGCTTTATTTCATTCATTCAAATACTTTTTTTCAAACAGAATTGTATTAAATTAATGAGTCCTGACCCTAGATCATAGACCCATAAACAGGATTAAATTGATTCATACCATTTTAATCCTGTTTATGGGTCTATGACCTGGGGTCGGTGGTGTTCTAATTGCAAAAATTTAACCAGCATTCATTCTTGTGAACCTGATACAGATAAATATGGGCTGACGAAGTATTTAATTGTCAGAATTGGGTATCAGAATTGAGCTATTGAGCGAAGAACTACTTGACTGTTGTTGCTATGGTGCCTATAGACGGGCAACTTTTCCGCCTCGGTTGAAAATATGAATATGCTTGGCTTCGCTAGATCGAATTCAATGTGCTATTTGTGTTGCAATTGTTGCAAGCACCCTCCGGCGGATTGACGATACTAAATAAAGGTTTTGATTATGTCACGGCGTTGTGAGTTAACCGGTAAAGCGGTTCTATCTGGAAATAATGTGAGCCACGCAAATAATAAATCGCGTCGCCGTTTTCTTCCTAACCTGTGCAATGTCACTTTGATGAGCGATGCGCTTAATCAGGGTGTGCGGTTGCGTGTTAGTGCAAATGCGCTGCGTACTGTTGAGCATCGTGGTGGGCTTGACGCTTTTTTGATGAAATCAAAAGAGCGCGATCTTTCCCCAAAAGTTCAGATTTTGCGCCGTCAGGTTCAAAAGAAACTTGCGGAAGCCTCTGCTTAGTTTCTTTCTAATGCATCAAAAATCCGGGCTGTGCTGTATGGTTTAGCCCGTTGGCTGGTTCCATCACCCAGGATTAAAAAAATGATTACTTCTGAAAAGAATGCGTCCGTAAGGCTGCCGTTATTTATTGCCGCAATGTGTATTGTGGTGGCGCTTTCCAACTATCTTGTGCAATTTCCGTTTGAGCATTTCGGGATGGGGAATATCCTCACCTGGGGGGCTTTTACCTATCCCGTTGCCTTTTTAATTACCGATTTGGCTAATCGCCAATTTGGGGCAGTTAGAGCGCGCAATGTAGTGCTTATCGGGTTTGTTCTGGCAGTTGTGTTGTCGATATGGCTTGCCACACCACGCATTGCCATTGCATCTGGATCGGCATTTCTTGTAGCGCAATTGCTGGATATTTCAATTTTTAATCGGCTGCGCAATGGCAATTGGTGGTCTGCGCCGTTACTATCTTCGATTATTGGTTCTGCGGTTGATACCTTGCTGTTTTTCTCGCTGGCCTTTGCCGCGCGTTTTGCAACAATTGATACAATGTTTGGACATGAGGATGGCTCGCTTGCATTTGCGATCGAGTTTTTCGGGCTGGGTTTCAATGTTCCCTTGTGGGTCTCACTTGCCGTCGGCGATTACGGAGTAAAACTGCTGATCGCCCTTTCGATGCTCATTCCCTATCGGATTTTGATAGGGAATTTAAAGCCGACGAGAAATGCTACTGTCGTACGATAAGTAGCAATTCTGATTTTACTTCTCTTCAATCAACCTAAATTCCAGATAGAGGTTTCGTTGCAATAGCGAATGATTGTCATCAGAGATGAGGGAGAAGAATATTTCACCCTTTTCATTGGTGGTTATCGAAAGGCCTTCCATATTATCGACCTGGTGAGAAACATCTACTTTTAGCAGTGATTTGCCTTTTAATGTCGCGCCTGGCTTGATTTTTCCTGCCTTGATCCGGCGTAGCCTTATGCCCAACCCGTCGGCAAGGTTGAAGCGACGTTCCAGCAATACAAGGTCGCCATTTGGCAGAAAATCACCATCGGTAATATCAAATTTACCCTCGCGTTTAACAGTAAACTGTCCCTTGTCAGGGCCGCTCAAAATGGCCGCTTTTATGCGATTTTTGGCGGCAAAAGATCGCTCGCTGATGATAATTATTGCGCCCTGTTGCCTGCTTGAGAGCGGCGATTTTAAAACGGTCTCCAATCCCTTGTTTGGGCGCAGCAGGCTTACATCGAGATTGAGTTTCACATTTTCAGGAGTGGACGAAAAATTTTCCAGATCGAGTTTGTATTTTGAAACCCTATTGTCACGCTCAAATGAAATCAGCGCGTAATCGCCATCAATGATGATGGATTCAGCATCTGCATTCCATTTATGTTTGTAAGGCTTGCCGCTCTTGTCCAGCAAGGGGGCCATTTTGGTGTTCTCAAGTGCCAGGGGTTTCCCATTGGGGCCGCGTTTGACTTTTGCAGTAAACCAAAAGCCGGTATCTGTTACTGCAACAATCCTGCTTCTGTTTTCAACCAGCGCCAAGCCCGAAAGGGCGCCCACATGCTCGTTGCCAGAAGTGAATTCAAGCCCGCCGATAAATTCTAGCTTGCCAAATATTTTTTGCTCACTGCCGGGCAGGAAATTAGTGATTGGTTTTGCGGTAATTTCCACATCAAAAGGGGCGGCAATTGAAACCAGGGTGGCGAATAACACGATCGCATTGGCAAAACTGAATTTCAGAAATGCGCTTAGGGGCCTCATGAACCCACCATGCTGGATGCTCTGGCACGTCTGGCCGGGCGACTTTTCTTTGTTTTCGGTGTTTCTGCAAACAGGCTGGCCAATTGATCTGTCATCGCACCTGCAAGTTCTTCCGCGTCAACAATGGTGACCGCGCGGGCGTAATAGCGTGTCACATCGTGGCCAATGCCGATTGCCAGTAACTCCACCGGAGACCTGTTTTCGATTTCCTCGATCACATGGCGTAAATGGCGCTCAAGATAATTGCCGGGATTAACCGAAAGGGTGGAATCATCCACCGGTGCACCATCTGAAATCATCATCAGAATGCGGCGTTGTTCCGGCCGCGCAAGCAGGCGATTATAGGCCCATTCAAGCGCCTCACCGTCGATATTTTCTTTAAGCAAACCTTCGCGCATCATAAGACCAAGATTACGCCGCGAGCGTCTCCACGGCGCATCGGCCGCCTTGTAGATAATATGGCGAAGGTCGTTCAGGCGCCCGGGATTTGCGGATTTTCCGGCCTTGGCCCAGGCTTCTCGAGCCTGTCCGCCTTTCCAGGCGCGGGTGGTAAAGCCCAGAATTTCTACCTTCACGCCGCAGCGCTCCAGGGTTCTGGCAAGAATATCGGCACAGGTGGCGGCGACCGTAATCGGGCGGCCGCGCATCGAACCTGAATTATCCAGCAGCAAAGTGACAACGGTATCGCGGAACTCCGTATCGCGCTCGCGTTTAAACGATAGCGGCGCGGTTGGGTCGATAATAATACGGGTTAATCTTGAAGGGTCGAGATAGCCTTCTTCGAGATCAAAATCCCATCCACGGTCCTGTTGGGCCATCAGGCGGCGTTGCAGGCGATTAGCCAAGCGGCCTACCACGCTTTGCAGTGAGGCCAATTGCTTGTCTAAAAACGCGCGCAGCCGGTCAAGTTCTGCTTCATCGCACAATTCTTCAGCCTTGATGATTTCGTCATGGGCGGTTGAATAGATACGGTAATCGCTTTTTTGTGGCAGATTGGAAAGCGGCTGATCACTGCGTTGCCCTTCGGCGGGTGTATCCGCATCGGCCTGTTCTTCTAAAAACTCATCATTTCCGGCCTCAGAGGATTCAAGCTCACCAACCTGATGGTCTTCGCCAGATGCTTCCTGATCGTCTCCGGCCGCATCTTCTTCGCCTTGAGTTTGTTCTGAATTTTCGTCCTGATTTTCCTGATCTTCCGGTTGTTGGTCGTCCTCTTCGCTTTCCTCGTCCTGGGCATCGGGGTCCTGGCCCAATTCATCGGACATATCGAGGGAGGCGATCATTTGGCGAATGGATTTGGCAAATTGCTTTTGATCAGCAAGGCAAGTATTTAGATTATCAAGATCGCCGGCGGCTTTCTCCTCAATCCACTCACGCCATTGGTCGACCATCGGTGCCGCACTTTTGGGTGGTGCGCGGCCAGTCAGCTTTTCGCGTACTATCAAGGCAACCGCATCTTCAAGCGGCGCATCTTCGCGCGTGGTGACCTCGTGGTAATTGGCTTTGAAATATTTATCCTCAAGCATTTGAGCAATATTGTCGCCGGCCCCCTGCATTGCCAGAGACCCCAGCGATTCAACCCGTGCCTGCTCGACCGCATCAAAGATTGCGCGGGCGTTTTGGCCTTCCGGCAACAGGTTTGCATGTATGGAATTATCATGCATGGCGGCCCGCATAGCCATTGAATCACTCAAACCACGGGTAATCGCAACGCTTTGTTTTGATGTGCTTTTACCCGGATCGGGCAGCCGTGCCTGCCCCGGTGTCATGCCCGGCTTGTCGCCGGAAAAAGTTACTTCCAACTCGCTGTCTTGGGCAATTGCGCGCATGCAACCGCTCACCGATTGTTTGAACGGTTCAAGGTTCAGGGCAGAACCTTTCGCTTTTGAATTATCACCTATTCTAGCCATAATCTCAATCAAGACCCGTTAGCAACGAAACATTTTATGCCACCACACTAACCAAGTGCAACATTGGCGCTTGATTCTGGAATATCCTGACCAAAGGCCCGCTGGTAAAATTCAGCCACCAGATTGCGTTCCAACTCATCGCATTTGTTTAGGAATGTCAGGCGGAATGCCAGTGCCAGATCGTCGAAGATTACAGTGTTTTCAGCCCAGGTAATCACCGTGCGCGGGCTCATCACAGTGGAGAGATCGCCGTTAATAAAGGCTGCGCGGGTTAAATCTGCCACGCGTACCATTTTGGAAATTTTCTCCCGGCCTTCGGCATTTTGCCAGGCTTTGGTTTTCGCCAAAACGATTTCAACTTCATTGTCATGGGGCAAATAGTTCAATGTTGTGACAATCGACCAGCGGTCCATTTGGCCCTGGTTGATTTGTTGGGTGCCGTGGTAAAGGCCGGATGTGTCGCCAAGACCAATGGTGTTGGTGGTGGAAAACAGGCGAAACGAGGCGTGCGGTGTGATTACCCGGTTTTGATCGAGTAAGGTCAGGCGACCATCAACTTCGAGCACGCGCTGAATAACAAACATCACATCGGGACGGCCTGCATCATATTCATCAAATACAAGTGCGACGTTGTTTTGCAGCGCCCAGGGCAATATGCCATCGTGAAATTCTGTAATTTGCTGGCCATCGCGGACAACGATTGCATCTTTGCCAAGCAGGTCAATACGTGAAATGTGGCTGTCGAGGTTGATGCGTACGGTTGGCCAGTTCAGCCGCGCGCCAACCTGTTCGATGTGGGTGGACTTACCTGTACCGTGGTAGCCGGAAACCATAACGCGACGATTGAAGGCGTACCCGGCAAGAATCGCCATAGTGGTTTGTTCATCAAATAAATAGTTTGGATCAATTTCCGGCACATGCTCGGTTTTCTCGCTATATGCAGGAACGGTCCAATCTGAATTGATGCCAAAGGTATCGCGTACTGATATTTCTGTATCGGGCAATTTTGTTTCGTCGTTCATAGGGCCTCCGGCATCCATCGGGAACATGGAAAATTGGTGATGTTTGGTAAGTGCCTGCGAGTACAGGCTAATTTGAGAAAAACTGCTAGCAAAAACCTGCTTGTCTTAAATGTTTATAGGCTTGAATAATCTGGCGCAAGCGGTCTTCTGAACTTCTATCCCCGCCATTCGCATCCGGGTGGTTTTGCTTTACCAGTAGTTTGTACTGGGTTTTAATCTGGGCGGATGATGCCATATCGTCGAGGCCAAGGTCGTGCAAAGCCTTGGCTTCAAGCCGGCGCAATTTTCGGCCGACATTATCGGTTTTGCGTTTGCCGTCCGGGCCATATTTATTTCGAACTTGTTTGTGCCAGGTTGGCGTCTCGCGCAAGACGGCCTCATCAACCGGTGCCGTGCGTGCACGTTTGCTGCCGGTCGGCCAGGTCGGGCGATGACCGGTAATGTTTTCTTTTTGAAAACTCGCAATCTCATCGTCATTCAGGCCGGAAAAATAATTGTAGTTTTTATTATACATGCGGACATGGTTGAGACAAAAATTGAGATAGGTGCCTTCGCGGTTGCGGCCCATCGGCGCCTTGTGTGCGCCGGGTTCATCGCAGCCCTCCCAATTGCACTGGCCCGCAAGGCGAGCTTCTTCTTCAGCTTTCAAAACCTTTTTGGGTTTGATGCGAATCTTGTCAAAAATATCAGAATTTGAGGCCATGACGCTTTTTCGTTAATGTTTGAATTGCAAATTGGGCCGTCTCAGCTTAATCAATGCGATCAAATCGGACTACTGCTTTTATAGCGTTCTTCAACGAAAGGGAACCTTTGATGTCACTTCAAACGCAAATAGAGGAAAAAATATTGGCGGAATTGGCGCCAGAGCACCTTGAAGTTATCAATGAGAGCCATTTACATGCCGGTCATCAGCCCGGATTTGATGGAACTGGCGAAAGTCATATGCGGGTTCGCATTGTCGCATCAGCCTTTGAAGGGGT
Organism: Rhizobiaceae bacterium; assembly: GCA_026981655.1. Classification (GTDB taxonomy): domain Bacteria; phylum Pseudomonadota; class Alphaproteobacteria; order Rhizobiales; family Rhizobiaceae; genus SZUA-100. The sequence goes on from JALSIJ010000131.1 coordinate 67,821, forward strand.
GAACCGGGTGATGCGACACCGAAAAATAAATGAGCTGCTGAAAGAAGAAATTGATCGCGGTCTGCACGCTTTGGCAATTGACGCGAAAGCACCCAGTGAAGTTGCGGCGAAGTAGCTAATTTAATTGTAGAGGGTTTTGCGAATTATTTATCTGTCTTACGCTGGACCCTCCGGTCCATCATCCGTTCACGCACTGGCACGCTGTCGCGCTTGTGCTGCCACGGAGGGAATTTATCGTGTGCACCAACTGAACCGATCGGTGATGCGCAATATTCTTTCTTGCGCATCGCTTCGCTCTACGTGCGTTTTGAACTAACCCTTCATCACATTTCTGATGCGTAATTGGGCGATGCGGTTGCGGTCACGTTTCAGCACCACAAATCGTTTGCCGTAGAAGGTAAAGGTCTGTTTTTCTTCCGGGATAATTTGTGCCTCGTGGATGACCAGACCGGCAACGGTAGTGGCTTCCTCGTCCGGTAAATCCCAATCAAGCGCGCGGTTCAAATCACGAATGGGCAATGCCCCTTCAACAATCACAGATCCATCTGCCTGTGGATTAAAGCCTTTGATCTCCTGATCGTGCTCATCGGCAATTTCGCCAACAATCTCTTCCAGAATATCCTCAAGAGTTACCAGACCTTCCACCTCGCCATATTCGTCAACCACGAGGGCAATATGGGCTTTCTGGCGCAAAAATGCATTAAGCTGATCTTGCAGAGTTGTGGTTTCCGGTACGAACCAGGGTTTTGAAATGATCTTGCTGATGTTCAATTCAGAAGGTTTTTTGCCCTGCGTCGCCATCGTGCGCAACACATCCTTGGCATGAATGAAGCCAATTATATTGTCCGGTTCATTTTGCCAGACCGGCAATCGCGTATAGGGGCTTTCGATAATTTTGGAGACAATCTTCCTGGTTGGCGTATCAATATTGATGCTTTCCATTTTTGTTCTATGGAT
>JALSIJ010000132.1 GCA_026981655.1 Rhizobiaceae bacterium
ATTCTGTCCGGAGTGATTTCACGTAAAGAATTGCGGTCAATGGCACGACGCGGGTGAGTTTTTTCTTGCCCTTGGGCAGGCCCTCCGCCATAACCCGCACGACAATGAATTGGCCGGCAGCATTCCACCCCTTCCGGCAATGGAGTATATTAATGACCGATTTTCCCGAACGGGTGTTTTCCGGCGTTCAGCCGACCGGTAATCTTCACCTTGGCAATTATCTTGGCGCGATCAAAAAATTCGTTGCCCTGCAGGATAATCACAATTGCATCTATTGCGTTGTTGATATGCACGCGATTACTACTTGGATCGATCCCAAAGAACTCGCCACAAATACCCGCGAGGTAACCGCCGCCTTCATCGCCTCAGGCATTGATGCTGAAAAGCACATTGTTTTTAATCAGAGCCAGGTTTCAGAACATGCGGAACTTGCATGGATTTTTAACTGTGTTGCCCGCATGGGCTGGCTCTCGCGCATGACCCAGTTCAAGGATAAAGCCGGAAAGAGCCAAGAAAAAGCATCCGTTGGCCTGTTTTCCTATCCAAGCCTGATGGCAGCGGATATTCTTGCCTATCGCGCCACTCATGTGCCGGTTGGGGATGATCAAAAACAACATTTAGAGCTTACCCGCGACATCGCGCAAAAATTCAACAATGATTTTCGCCAGTCTATTGCTGATAATGGATATGGCGAGGCATTTTTTCCGTTAACAGAACCGTTGATTGAAGGGCCAGCGACGCGCGTGATGAGCCTGCGTGATGGTTCGAAAAAAATGTCAAAGTCCGATCCATCCGACTTGTCACGTATTGTGCTCACCGATGATCCTGACACAATCGCCAAAAAGTTTCGCAAGGCCAAAACAGACCCGATGCCTTTGCCGGTTAATCTGGAAGATTTGAAAGCCCGACCGGAAGCTGAAAACCTGGTAAGCATTTATGCGGCTTTGTCTGAAATTTCCAAAGAGGCTGTGTTGGCGGATTTTGCGGGCTATGAATTTTCCAAATTCAAACCGGCACTTGTGGAACTAGCGGTTGAAAAACTGGCACCAATTTCAAGTGAAATGCAACGCCTGCAGGCAGATCCTGGTCATATTGACCAGATATTAAGCAATGGCGCAGACCGTGCCCGGGTAATCGCACGTGAAACGCTTGATGCGGTGAAAGATATTGTTGGGTTTATCAAATAATGGTGAAAACCCTCTTGGTGTGAGCCCATACATTCATATTTATTGGAATAGTTCTAAACTACCCGTGGCAAATGGAAGTAAATTGCTGTATATTGCCATAAATCTATCAAACTAGCGGGAATGCGAGACATGTTCATTCAAACCGAAGCCACGCCAAATCCGGCAACTTTAAAATTTTTACCGGGCCAAACCGTAATTGCCAAAGGCACCATAGATTTTCGCAGTGCTGACGAGGCACACGGAAAATCCCCTTTGGCTGAAAGCCTGTTTGACCTTAACGGTGTTGAAGGTGTTTTCTTTGGCCATGATTTTGTCACCGTGACCAAATCTGGCGACCCGGACTGGCAACACATGAAGCCGGCAATTCTGGGCACAATCATGGAGCACTTCATGAACGACCAGCCTGTTATGACGGCGGATGTTCAATCCGGCACCGAAACCGGCAGTGGGCAGGAGTTTTTCGATGCGGGCGACGAAGACATTGTTGAAACCATCAAAGACCTGCTTGAAACCCGTGTGCGCCCAGCCGTTGCACAGGATGGTGGCGATATAACCTTCCGTGGATTTAAAAAGGGTGTGGTTTATCTTGAAATGCGCGGGGCCTGTGCCGGCTGCCCGTCTTCAACTGCCACACTGCAGCATGGTATCCAAAACCTGTTGAAGCATTTTATTCCACAGGTTGAGGCGGTTGAGGCCGTATAGGCTTATCACTTGATACTGCTCGCAATCGACACTTCTGCCAATTTATGCGCTGCAGCATTATATGATTGCGACAGCCATTCTGTAATTGCAGAAAAATCTGAGGACATTGGCCGCGGCCATGCGGAACGATTGATGGGCCTATTGGCTGAACTGCTTGATGAGGCTGGTCTTGCCTATCGTGACCTTAACCAAATTGCTGTTACCAGCGGGCCGGGCAGTTTTACCGGTATTCGGGTTGGGCTTGCGACCGCACGCGGGCTGGCTCTAGGGCTTGGCCTCAAGGTTATCGGCATAAACGTGCTGGAGGCAATTGCTTTTCAACATAACTCAGCGCCAAATGATACGCCAATTGTCGTTGCACTGGATGCAAAACGCCGCGAGGTTTTTCTGCAGATATTTTCGCCATCAAGTGAGCAATTGTCAAAGCCACTAGCCGTGCCGATTGAACAAATTGGCAAAATAATCCCCAAACAACCAATTCGAATTGCCGGGTCTGCCAGCAATGTGGTCGCAGAACAAATCTCCAGATTAGCCAACCCGCCGGAAATTGAAATCTGTTCAAACCAAAATACTGCCAGTATTGCTGACATCGCCAATCTTGCCGCGCGCTTAAAACCGGATGCCAACAGGCCGGTTCCACTTTATCTTCGATCGGCAGATGCAAAACCGCAAAATAACTTTGCGCTCAAACGGGCTGCCAGCTGATATGCGCAATCCTTTCAGGCGGTCAAAAGATATTTCTCTGGAACCGGCTCCCCCGCAGCAGGCAAGGGAGATTTCCACGCTTCATGCCAAATGTTTTAATCGCGAATGGGGAACTGCTGAAATAGCCAATCTGATCGAGCAGGACAATGTGCTTTGCATTATTGCAAAAGAGGTTGGCAAACCAAAGGCGGCACCATTGGCATTTGCAATGGTGCGCATGGCGGCTGATGAGGCGGAGATCTTGTCAATCGGGGTTGACCCTTCTGAACGCCGAACCGGGATTGCGACAAAAATTATGGATGAAATTACCCGCCGTTTACACGCAGAACGTACAAAAATGCTGTTTCTGGAAGTTGATTTGGCCAATCAACCGGCGGTCAACCTTTACAAGCAATTGCGCTTTAAAAGCATCGCCGAGCGGCCCTCCTATTATCAACATGACAATGGCGAACAAAGTGCGGCGCTTGT
>JALSIJ010000133.1 GCA_026981655.1 Rhizobiaceae bacterium
CTGTAATGCCACGTGCGATCACTGTTAAGCATTGCCGATCAAAATACCGACGGCGAAAACCAGAGCGCCACCAAACACGATCTGCAATGCAGCACGCAAAAACGGCGTGTCCATATAGCGGGACTGTATCCAGGCAATTGCCCATAATTCCACCAGCACAATGAAACCCGCAATGGTGGTTGCTGTCCAAAAATCGTTGATCAGGTAAGGAAGCGCGTGGCCCAACCCACCAACCGTGGTCATTATACCAGAGGCAAAACCGCGTTTGATCGGCGATCCGCGGCCGGTTAATTTGCCATCATCCGACAAGGCCTCGGTAAAGCCCATAGAGATGCCCGCACCAATGGAGGCGGCCAATCCGATCAAAAATGTATTCCAAGTATTATGGGTCGCAAAAGCGGCAGCAAAGACAGGTGCAAGAGTTGAAACCGAACCATCCATCAGTCCGGCCAACCCCGGCTGCACATAGGTTAGAACGAATTGCTTGTGTTCCGCTTCTTTTTCCTCATCAACCGCGTCGCTCGATTCAAACTCGGACGAAAGCCTTGAGGCCAGCGAGACATGCGATTTTTCAGCCAGAGCCAAATCGCCGAGCAGTTTTCTAATATCTGCATCCGTAGTTCTTTTCGCCGCTTCTGAATAATAGTTATAGGCCTGCGATTCCATCAACACGGCTTGCTTTCGCACGTTTTCCAGGCCCAAAGGCCGCACTAGCCAATCGGGCTTGCGTTCGTAAAAACCCTTCACATGTTCACGGCGAATAAGCGGTATATTATCACCAAATTTCCGCTGATGCATCTCGATCAGCAACCGACGGTGTTCATTTTCCTCTACCGTCATTTCATCGAAAACTTTGGCCGATGCGGGATACTGCTCGCGCAACCCTTCCGCATAGGAGGCGTAAATACGGCTGTCATCTTCTTCAGCAGAAATCGCCAGCGCGAGAATTTCCTGCTCGCTCAAATCATCAAAATGACGTTTGCCAAAAGGGATATATCTTGAAATCATGTCACAGCCTTTTTATTTGATTCAGACCTTGTGTATCGCATTATCTGCCGTTCGCTTGCGCGTAAACACGTGCGCTCTCTTTGTTGTATCGTTCGCTTGCGCGTAAACACGTGCGCTCTCTTTGTTGCTCTACGCCTGCCCTCGGGCTTGTCCCGACGGACGCGACTTGAGTCAGCTCAGATTAGAACGATTCTAATCTGATAAATAGGCGCCAAAATCGACCGGGTCAAGGCCACAGATCAACCCTTTCTGACTTATTTACCATCGCGCTAAACTTTAATATTGAAACAATTTTCAGACACCACAAATACTATATGTCATAAAACTATTGGTTCGAATGCGTGAAAGGCTTCAATGGCTGCATATAACAACCTGATTGATCGGCTGGCGAAATGGATTGCCGATCGACTGGAGGCAACGTCTTCGGGCTATAAACCCTATACGCCTTCGGATCCGCAAACTCTGCTTGCCTGTCTCAAGCCCGGCGATGTATTGCTGATTGAGGGCAATCAGAAAATTTCGGCCGGAATTAAGTATCTCACCCAATCCACCTGGTCCCACGCAGCACTTTATGTGGGTGACAATCTTAAAGGGCAAAAAACTAAAAGTGGCGAACAGGACAGGCTGATTGAGGTTAATCTGGGTGATGGCTGCGTCAGCGTGCCGATTTCGAAATATGAAACCTATAACACTAGAATTTGCCGGGCCGAAGGGTTAAGTGAGGACGAGCGGGCTAAAGTGGTAGCGTTTATGGTTGGTAAGCTCGGGGTTAAATATGACCTTCGCAATATCTTTGATCTTGCTCGATATTTGTTGCCAACCCCGCCGGTGCCGGTGCGTTGGCGAAGGCGTATGCTGTCGCTTGGTTCGGGCGAACCCACCAAAGCCATATGTTCATCGCTCATCGCCCAGGCCTTTCAATCGGTCGCCTATCCGATTTTGCCGGAAGTTTCACTTGCACCCGGGCGCACGTCGGCACATTCTATATATTCACGTCGTGAAATATTGCATATTCGCCATCACTCACTGTTTACGCCGCGCGATTTTGATCTCTCGCCTTATTTTTCCATCATCAAGCCGACAATTGAAAAAGGCTTTGACCATAAGAAACTGAACTGGGGAAAGCCGCATATTGAAGTGGCGGCGGAAGAAAATTTGGATAAATAGAATTAATGACGACCGACCAAACACCTTCACTGAAAAGTAACTTCATCATTGCCATTGATGGGCCTGCCGCATCGGGCAAGGGAACGCTTGCCCGGCGGTTGGCGCGGGCCTTTAATTTACCTCATCTGGATACGGGCCTAACCTACCGTGCTGTGGCGGCGGAATTGCTCGCCCAAAACCTGACTTTGGATGATGAGGCGATAGCAAGCGAAATTGCTGCCAATATTGATCTTGGCAGTCTCGACAAAGATGTTCTGTCAGACCATAAAATTGGTGACACGGCATCGAAAATAGCAGTCATGCCGGGGGTGCGTAAAGCGTTGGTTGAAGCCCAGCGTGATTTTGCCCGCAAGGCACCCGGCGCGGTGCTCGATGGCCGCGATATTGGCACCGTGGTTTGCCCAGATGCTGATCTTAAATTATTTGTATCGGCTGCAGCAGACGTCCGCGCCAGGCGCCGTCACGAGGAACTGTTGAGCAAGGGAAAACCTTCCGACTATCCTGGAATTTTGAGAGATTTAAAAGTTCGCGATGAACGCGATGCCTCACGCACCGACAGCCCGATGAAAAAGGCTTACGATGCCCTCTTGCTTGATACGTCAAAAATGGATATAGAGACGGCGTTTCTTGCTGCTAAAAAATGGGCCGATGCGGCCCTGGCGGCAAAAAGCAAAGATTAGTACGGGTGCAATCCGGGAGATTGTGCCCTTTGGTGTTTGGAATAAACACTTCGGGGTGCACCGGTTATCGGTCGGCTGATCTTACCAAAACCGTTTGAAAATGATCATTCGCGCCGAATATGCTGGAACAGCAAATGCCTTTTTGCGAGGCACGATCATTTTCAGACATGTGTAATTCTAACCAGTGGCGCGTAAGTCGATGATGCCGTTTGCTTGTATGGCATCTTTCGACACTCAGGAGTATTAATGTCAGACATGAATCCAAACACAGAAGACTTTGCAGCTCTTCTGGAAGAATCCTTTGCCACCCAGGACTTCGCTGAAGGCTCTGTGGTAAAAGGCACCATCGTAGGCTTTGAAAAAGACCTGGTGGTGATTGATGTGGGCCTCAAAGTTGAAGGCCGCATTGCAATGAAAGAATTTGGCGCAAAAGCCAAAGACGGCTCGATGAAAGTTGGCGATACGGTTGAAGTTTATCTCGACCGAGTTGAAAACGCCCTTGGCGAAGCCGTCTTGTCCCGCGACAAGGCACGCCGTGAAGAAAGCTGGATTAAACTCGAAGTTAAATTCGAAGCCGGCGAAAAAGTTGAAGGCATTATCTTCAGCCAGGTTAAAGGCGGCTTTACAGTTGACCTTGATGGCGCGACAGCCTTCCTGCCCCGCTCACAGGTTGATATTCGCCCCATTCGCGACATTTCACCTTTGATGAACAATCCGCAGCCTTTCCAGATTTTGAAAATGGATCGCCGTCGCGGCAATATCGTTGTTTCACGTCGTACCGTGCTTGAAGAGAGCCGTGCGGAGCAGCGTTCAGAAATCGTTCAAAACCTCGAAGAAGGCCAAACAGTCGAGGGTGTCGTTAAAAACATCACTGATTATGGTGCATTCGTCGATCTCGGTGGCATTGACGGCTTGTTGCATGTGACTGACATGGCCTGGCGCCGGGTCAATCATCCTTCCGATATTTTGACAATTGGCGAAACCGTCAAAGTTCAGATCGTTCGGGTCAATCAGGAAACACATCGTATTTCCCTTGGCATGAAACAGTTGGAAAGCGATCCTTGGGAATCAATTGGCGAGAAATATCCGCTGGATGCCAAAATTACTGGCCGGGTTACCAACATCACCGATTACGGTGCATTTGTTGAGCTTGAGCCTGGTATTGAAGGTTTGATTCACGTTTCAGAAATGTCCTGGACCAAGAAAAACATCCATCCTGGTAAAATTGTTTCGACAAGCCAGGAAGTAGAAGTTGTGGTTCTTGATGTTGACCCTGCCAAACGCCGTATTTCACTTGGCCTGAAACAGGGTCTTGCCAATCCGTGGGATTCATTTGCAGAGCAATATCCTGCCGGTACGGAAGTTGAAGGCGAAGTCAAGAACAAGACAGAGTTTGGATTGTTCATTGGCCTTGATGGCGACGTCGACGGCATGGTTCATTTGTCTGATCTTGACTGGAACCGCCCTGGCGATGAGGTTATCGAAGAGTACAATAAGGGTGACATAGTGAAAGCCGTTGTTCTTGATGTTGATACCGATAAAGAGCGTATCTCGCTTGGTGTTAAACAGCTGGGCGGCGACCCAATGGAAGGCGCAAGCGCTGCAACTGGTGGCGGCATTCGCAAGAATGCAATTGTTACCTGTGAGGTTATGGCGATTACCGATGGTGGTCTTGAGGTTCAGATCGCTGATAGCGAAATGACTGCATTCATCAAACGCTTCGACCTTTCCCGTGATCGTGACGAGCAACGCCCTGAGCGTTTCTCGGTTGGTCAGAAACTGGATGCACGCGTTACCATGTTTGACAAGAAAAATCGTAAAATCGGCTTGTCGATCAAGGCACTTGAGATTGCAGAAGAAAAAGAAGCCGTTAAACAATACGGTTCATCTGATTCAGGCGCATCGCTCGGCGACATCCTTGGTGCTGCATTGAAAAATCAAGGTGACGATGAATAATCATTGCTGACCCAGTTGGATTTGAATTAATAAATGGCCCGTGCATCATGCATGGGCCATTTTTTTGGGCCCTTAAAAACCGTACATATAGCTTGTATTTTTCCCATCATGGGTTATTTGTCTGACGGCACCCCCAATATGAAAGTGTTTGCGCATGTCTGCTGCCATAGATGAAATTCTAGACCGCCGCCGTTTGAGAAAACGCCTGACTTTCTGGCGGGTGATGGCCTTAATCGGCTTTGCCGGTGTGATCATTGCCTCGGTTGTAGCAGCAGGTTTAGGCACGTCTTTATCGGGTAAATCATCCGATCATATCGCAAGAATTTCCATATCCGGCTTTATTACAGAAAATCAAAAGCTGATTGATATAATCAACAAGGCGCGCAAAGACCAAAAGGTCAAAGGCGTCATCATCAAAATGGATTCGCCCGGTGGCGCAACCGTTGGCGGTGAGGCAATTTATGAAGCAGTACGCGCACTTGCCAAAGCCAAACCAACGGTTACATCAGTTGGCGGGCTTGCGGCATCTGCCGGTTACATGATCGCAATTGGCAGCGACCATATTGTTGCCCGGCGCTCATCACTGGTCGGCTCAATTGGTGTGTTATTCCAGTACCCTGACGCATCGAAATTGCTAAATACAATTGGTGTTAAGATGGAGGAAATCAAATCATCCCCGCTTAAAGCCGAGCCATCGCCTTTTCACCCGGCCCCAGAAGATGCAAAGGAAGTATTGCGCGATCTGGTCAAAGACAGCTTTGGCTGGTTCCGTGGCCTGGTTAAAGAGCGACGCAATTATAGTGACAGCGAAGTTGATATAGTTGCAACGGGTCGTATTTTTTCCGGCGCGCAGGGTGTTGCCAATAAATTGATAGATGAAATCGGCGGTGAAGAGGTTGCCCGCTCCTGGCTATCTGAGAAAAAGGGCCTGAGCGAGAAACTAAAGACGGTTGACTGGAAACCGCCGACAGATACTCTCGGACTTTATACCTCTATGGCAAAAGCATTGGGTTTTGGAGGAAATGGCAGCATTTTTTCTATCTCATCGGAATTATCAAATTTGCGTAAATTGGCTCAAGAGCGTATATTTCTTGACGGCTTGCTTTCAGTTTGGCACGCTTCAGGTCTTAAATCGATCAAGGAGGGGGAAATTCGTTGATCAAGTCAGAACTAGTACAAAAAATTGCCGATAATAATCCACACCTTTACCAAAGGGATGTGGAAAATATCGTCAATGCAATTCTCAATGAAATTACAGAGGCCCTTGCCGATGGCAACCGGGTTGAGCTGCGCGGTTTTGGCGCATTTTCTGTAAAAAACCGACCAGCGCGAACGGGTAGAAACCCCCGAACAGGCGCAAAGGTAGAGGTTGAGGAAAAATGGGTTCCGTTTTTCAAGACCGGCAAAGAATTGCGCGAACGGCTGAACGCTGATTAGCACAAGTGTTCAGGAGTATATATTGTCAATGCGGATTGGTTTGATTGCCATTGCCGCTTAGTATCGCTATGCTGGGCGGGCTTATGTCATTGTAACCTCGTTGGTTGAATGTTCGGTGCTTTAACCAATCAGGAACCTTCAAAATACATCTATCTGTGGCCACCCTTGATTTTGGCAATAAACTTTGCCATCTAACAGCCTAACAACCCCGAGGGGTTTCCATAAAATATTTATGGGGTAGTAAGTTGAGATCGGGCCGGATTTGAATTGCCGGCATGCTCGCTCTCGTGTGATGAATAAAGGGATTATGGTTTTGGCTCGTATCTTATCACTTCTGGTTCTTGTACCGGTCGCAATCGTGTTAATTTCTTTCTCGGTTGCCAATCGGGGTATTGTTCAAATTTCTTTTGACCCAACAGGAGCAGCCGATCCGGCATTCGCGCTTAATCTACCTTTATTCGTGGTCATTTTTGCCAGCCTGACAATTGGACTGATTGCCGGGGGTGTTGGCACCTGGTTTACGCAAAGCAAACACCGCAGGCTGGCGCGGGCCAAAAAGCAAGAAGCGGCTAAATGGCAGTTTGAAGCGGAAAAGCAAAAAGAAAAGCAACAGGATCAAGCGCCCTTTGCAACAACAAAATCCGGCAGTTCGTTTCCTGTTGTACCGTCTTCAAAAGCGGCCTGAGCTTATTTGAAACGTATTTGCAATCAGCTTGCAGTCGCGCAGGCGGTGTTTACCGCATCCAGTAATTTATCCGCCAGTTCTTCAATCTGATTATCATTGATTATAAATGGTGGCGCGATCAAAACATGATCCCCCAATTTCCCATCTATCGTGCCGCCCATCGGGTAGCACATCAGGCCGACTTCAAAGGCCGCCTTTTTGATCTTTTTGTTGATTGCATGTGATGGATCAAACGGCTCTTTGGTTTCGCGGTCCTTGACCAGTTCAATACCCAAGAACAGCCCCCTGCCCCTTATGTCACCCACATGCGGATGCTGCCCAAATCGCTGCTCGAGTGCCTGGCGCAGCTTGGCACCCTTGTCCACCACATTGGCAATCAGATCACGTTCAATTATCGCTTTAACCACGGCCAGAGAACCGGCGGCAACCGTTGGGTGGCCCATATAGGTGTGGCCATGTTGGAAAAACCCCGACCCTTGCTCAATGGCTGAATAGATTTCACCAGAGCACATCATCGCTCCAATCGGTATATAGCCAGCGCCCAACCCCTTGGCGATGCACAAAATATCGGGCGTGATGCCCTCCTGTTCGCTGGCAAACAAAGTACCAGTGCGCCCCATGCCACACATCACCTCATCGAGGATGAGCAACACGCCGTATTTATCGCAAATCTCGCGTACTCGTTTGAAATATCCATCAATCGCAGGCACCGCGCCTAATGTTGCACCGACCACCGGCTCGGCGATAAAAGCCATCACGGTTTCAGGCCCAAGGCGGATCAGTTCTTCTTCCAGCTTATTAGCCATCCGCTGGCCATATTCATATTGGTTTTCGTCATCACGCTGATCACGATAGGCATAACAGGCGGGAATATGGAAGGTTTCAATCATCAGTGGGTTAAACGGCTCGCGCCGCCACATATTGCCGCCAATTGCCAAAGCGCCCAATGTATTACCATGATAGGATTGCATACGGGTGATCACCCGGTTTCGCTCGCCTTGGCCAATTTCCAGATAATATTGACGCGCAAGTTTAAGGGCTGCCTCCACGGCTTCTGATCCGCCGGAAACCAGATAAACCCGCTCAATACCTTCGGGCGCGTGCTCAATCAGCAAATCGCAAAGATCTTCCGCCGGTTTTGAGGTGAAGAAGCCCGTATGGGCAAAAGCAATTTTGTCCAACTGGGCCTTGATCGCCGCTGTCACGTCCTTGTCGCTATGCCCAAGGCAGGATACGGCAGCGCCGCCGCAGCCATCGAGGTATTTTTTTCCGTTCACATCATAAACATAGCAGCCTTCGCCGTGGGATATTTCGGGCGGTGTTGCTTTTGTATGGCGTGGAAAAACATGGCCCATAAGGTCACCTATGACAGATCAGAAATGTAAGTTTGGATTCTGTCTCGCCTACGTTGAATGCTGAACCTAGCTTCTGATAACAAATACCGATTGCTTTGCATGGCGCACAACACGCGCCGCATTTGGTCCAAGCAGATAATCACGCAATTTAGGCCTATGTGAGCCGATAAGAATCACATCCGCATCGACTTTGTTCGCGGCTTCGATTATTTCCTCATAAACATTACCAAAGCTAATTATATGCTGCACTTTATGGTCTTTTGGAACATGCTTTGCAGTAAATTCATGCAAGGCTACTTTGGTACTTTTCAAAGCGTCTTCTTCATACCCTTCAGGAAAGAATGACCCCACAACCCCGACACCAAAATTTGGAACAACGCAAATAACATTGAGCGTATCGCCATCATCCAAAAGCTCCAGCGCACCTTGTATCACTGCTTCAGAAATCTCTGAATCACCGAGGTCGATGGTAGCCAGTATATTTGAAAAGAAGCTCATGCTGTTTCTCCCTTAGCATCGACTTTGCTGCCCAATGGTACTCGTCTGCGCCGTTGCAACATATATATGAATCCCAGCAGCAACAGAGCCGGAATATAAAGTAACTGTTTCATTGGTTGATTTGCCGGAACCAGGACAGTCTTGATTACCTGATCAAAATCGAACCCGGCTGCCTGAGCTTTAGAATCAAAGGTTGCACCGTCGACAACAGTCTTTCCATCGTTTTCAATCACCTCCAACCCGAAGGCTTCCAGTCGTTTTGTACCTGTTTCCTCATTGCCGACATTGATCACCATCGTCAACGTTACGGGATCTCCGACATCATCCAAAGTATCCACCAAGACCCGCATTTTACTGCCAGGCTCCGCTTTACCCATTGCTTCAACCAATTTGGATGGCTGTGTCTCTATGTATGGCGCGGAAATCATATCCATCCAAAAACCAGGTCTGAATAATGTAAACGCAATCAAGATTAGCACCAGAGATTCCCAAATTCGAGACTTGGCAATAAAGAAGCCTTGCGACCCGGCGGTAAATATTAATATAGCCGCAGTGGCAACAATGAACACAAGCACACCTTCCATAACTGTCACATCAATCAACAATATATCAGTGTTGAAAATAAACAGGAACGGCAGCAAAGCGGTTCTTAGTGAATAGAAAAACGCTGTGAAACCGGTTCTAATAGGATCACCACCTGAAATTGCCGCAGCCGCAAAAGACGCTAAACCTACCGGTGGCGTTACATCGGCCATAATGCCGAAATAGAACACAAACAAATGTACAGCGATCAACGGCACAATCAGTCCGTTTTGTTGACCTAGTGCAACAATCACCGGTGCCAGCAATGAAGAGACAACGATATAATTGGCCGTTGTTGGCAGGCCCATACCGAGTATCAAACTAAGAACTGCAGTGAATATCAAAATGAGCAAGATATTGCCCTGACTGAGAAACTCGACCAACGCCGCCAACACAGCACCAACGCCAGTTTGCGAAACTGCGCCAACAATAATACCTGCTGCTGCAGTAGCAATGCCGATACCAATCATGTTTCGAGCGCCGGTAATAAGCCCATCTATCAGTTCGTTAAAGCCACGAGCCCAGGTTCCTGTCTGACCATCATTCCTAAAAATTGAAAAGACCTTGCGCTGCGTGAGCAATATGAAAATCATCAAAGCGGTTGCCCAAAATGCCGATAAAGATGGAGACAAACGCTCAACCATCAGGCACCAGATTAAAACGCCAACCGGCAGAAGAAAATGCAGCCCGGATTTTATCGTCATCCCCGGATCTGGCAAAGAAATTACTGGCTCGTTTGGATCATCAAGTTCCAGTTCTGGATAAGTGGAGCAAAATTTGGCCAGATAAATGTAAGCCGCAATTAACAGGGCCCCGACAACCCAAATTGTAAAACCGCCAGCATATTTGCCAATTACATCAGTCAGGAAAAATATCGAAAACGCGGCAATTACCGTGTATCCCAAAATCTCACCAGAAGTTGAAACGAATTTCATGGCATTAGATTCACTGCTTTTGCGGATCAGCCCCATGACAATAACTGCAACAGCCAGCGCAAACAATGTTCCCAGCAATTTAACTGGACTAGAGCCCATCAACTGAAACATTTCATATAGATAATATACAGCGCTCGCCAAAGCCATAATTACGGCCATTGTTACACCGAATGATAGCAACGCCCATTTCAAGGGCTTGGCCTTTGTGGTGCGTTCAATACCGGCCATGCCTAGTTTGGCAGCTTCCAGATGCACGATATAAACAAGCGCAATGTAAGAGATAATAGCAGGAAGGAATGCATGCTTAACAACTTCGAAGTATGAAATACCAATATACTCGACCATCAAGAATGCAGCAGCGCCCATAACAGGTGGCATTATTTGACCGTTGACGGATGAGGCAACTTCAACTGCACCGGCTTTTTCTGCTGTGAACCCAACTCGCCGCATCATCGGAATTGTGAAAGTACCAGTTGTAACCACATTGGCAATTGATGAGCCGGAAATTAGTCCGGTCATACCAGAGGCCACAACGGCAGCTTTTGCCGGTCCGCCACTCATATGCCCCATTAGAGAAAAGGCAACCTTAATGAAATAGTTGCCTGCACCAGCTTTATCGAGCAAGGCGCCAAAAAGTACGAATAAGAAAACCAAGTCGGTAGAAACACCCAGGGCAATACCGAACACACCTTCAGATGAAAGCCATTGATGGTATGCGACCGCGTTAAAACTTGCACCTTTCCAAGCCAAAAAGCCCGGGGCAAATGGCCCCAAAAACGTATAACCCAAAAAGATAATTGCAACGACAGCCAAAGGTGGCCCCAGCGCCCTTCTGGTTGCTTCCAATAAAAACAACATACCAGCAACGGCAACGACAACATCAAGCATATTCGGGTTGTTGGGCCGATCAGACAATTGCGTGCCGGTGATTGATTTAATCAGGCTGGTATCAAACAAAAAGAGATAAAGCGCACAAAATGCAGCACCTATCGCTAATACCCAATCAATTGTTGGGATGCGTTTTCGTGATGAATTGCTAAATGCCGGGAAGACCAAATAAGCCAGAAAGATAGCAAAAGCCAAATGAATGGGGCGCGCCTCGCGGCTGGAAAAAACACCAATACCAAATGTATAAGGCAAAGGCGACGCTATCCAGACCTGGAACAATGCCCAGGCCAATGCCGTTCCGGCTATAAAAAGAGCAATTTGCCTGTTGACCGGTGAACGCCCTCCGGTATCAGATGATGCAACCAAATCATCCAGTTCATCATTGCTCAGCTTTGTTTCCGCATTAGAATCAGCCATTTGTCCCTCCCGACAAAGCAGTAAACCTGCATTGCTATTTTTATTGCTAACGATTATTTACAAGCAGGCACTGGATTTTTCCTTGGTGACGGCTTGCAAAGAACCGGTGAACAAAGGGCGCAAATATTATTTGCGCCCTCAAGTTCAGATGAATTACATCCAACCTTTTTCTTTATAATATTTAACCGCACCTTCATGCAAAGGAGCAGAAAGATTATTCTTAATCATGTCGGCCTCTTTCAGATTAGCAAATGCAGGGTGCATTTTCTTAAATCTTTTGAAGTTATCAAATACTGATTTTACAATCTGGTAAATCACCTCAGGTGAAGTTTTAGTTGATGATACAAATGTTGCACCAACACCAAAGGTTTCAGTATCTTCTGGCGTGCCGGTATACATACCACCTGGAATTGTTGTCATGGAATAATAGTCAACGCTGGCGGCAAGTTCTTTGATCTTGTCATTGTTAACACTGATCAGCTTTGATTCGCAGGAAGTTGTTGCTTCCTTAATTGTGCCTGCTGGATGCCCGACAGTGAAAACGATTGCATCGATCTTGTTGTCACAAAGAGCGGCGGCTTGTTCAGATGATTTGAGTTCAGCAGCCAATGCAAAATCACCGACCTTCCAACCCATTTTTTCCATAACAACGCCGAAAGTAGCACGTGCACCAGAACCTGGATTACCAAGATTTACACGTTTGCCTTTAAGATCCTCAAAGGTATTAATACCGGAATCCATTCTTGCAACCACTGTAAATGGCTCAGGGTGAACTGAAAACACAGCTCTTAGTTCTTCAAATTTTCCGTCTGGGAATGTCTTTGGCGACGTGCCATTGTAGGCATGGAACTGCCAATCAGACTGGGCTACCCCCAAATCAAGATCTCCGGCGCGAATACCGTTGATATTTGCAACAGAACCACCTGTTGTGTGTGTACATTTGATATTATGATCTTTAGTTCCGCGATTGACCAGACGACAGATTGCACCACCAACTTGATAATACACGCCCGTTTGGCCACCGGTACCAATCGTAATAAATTGCTGTTTTGCACCGTGTGATCCGGCAAAAGCGGCAGCCGACATGCCCAGAATACCAATAGCGGCAACTGCACCGGTCAGCATAGATTTGTTTATTTTCATAGTAATTTCTCCCTAATTTGACGTAAGGTCACCTACGCTCAATTTACAACTATATGTTTTTTTGCGACATTGGCTATTAAATTATTTCAACTTTAATCTTGATATTGATGAATGATCTTTAAAATATCTGATAAAGTTGGCAATTATAGAAATAGCCGCATAGAATGAATTGCATTAGTATCCAAATTAGGAGATTTTAAGGGTGGAACTACGACAGTTAAAAACCCTGGTTGCAATTGCCGATTTCGGATCATTTGTTGGCGCGGCTGATGCCGTTAGCCTAACCCAGTCAGCGGTCAGCCTTCAAATAAGCAACCTGGAGCAAGAACTTGGGTGCCCACTTTTTGACCGGCGAACAAGGCCGCCGGTACTGAACGAAAAAGGGCTGGCTCTGGTTGAGCAGGCAAGAAAAGTCGCGGAACTTTGTGATTACATTTCAACCATTGCCGACGGGCGCGACCTTGCAGGCACCATAACGCTTGGCGCGGTTCCCACCAGCCTGCTTGGATTATTGCCGATCGCGCTCTCGAAAATTCGCGAACAATATCCAAAACTGCGCATTCGCTTGATCAGCGGATTATCGGCTGAACTTGCCGGGCGCACCAGGACCGGCGAAATTGATGCAGCATTGGTGACCGAGCCTGCTATATTAACTGACGGACTGAGTTGTCACACTATTGCGGTTGAACCACTTGGCTTGATTGTGCCAATTGATTTGGAAGAGGAAAATGCCCGCAATATTTTGAAGGAACAGCCCTATATTCAATTCAACAAAAATGCCTGGGCCGGACAGCAGATTTTGCAGCATCTGCTCGATTTGGGCATCAAAACGCCAATGACAATGGAGATCGATTCGCTTGAGGCAATTTACAGACTGGTTGCGCAGGGTCTTGGTGTTTCCATCATTCCGCTTAACGGCGCGACGGAATCGATGTTGTCCGGGGTAAAAACCATCATTTTGAAAGACCCCCCGCTGTATCGAACTTTGGTGGTTGTTGAGCGTACCACAAATCCGCGCGCCGCCCTTGTTGCCGGCATTGTCGATATTTTACGAAAATCCGGCGAAGGCGGCCATATCGACGATACGATACCTAGTAATGCCCGTCCGGTACTTTAAAAACCCTAATGTAATATAGCAGAAACTCTTGCTTTTTGTTTGTGCATTTTATGAATAAAATCACCCCTGCTGGCGCAACAAATACTGACTTGCAAATTTGAATGAAGTAGGCCCCGATGAAACAAGACGCTAATTCAACACACAAATCAAAAACCGCTGCTGCGTCTCCTTCTGGTGCGCTGGCAGGTTTGAAAATCCTTGACCTCTCTCGCATTCTTGCGGGCCCAACCTGCACCCAATTGCTTGGTGACATGGGCGCGGATGTGATTAAAATTGAACGTCCCGGTGCCGGTGATGACACCAGAAAATGGGGGCCACCCTATGTTGAAGGCGTTGATGGGAGTCCCACGCAAGAAAGCGCCTATTACTTATCATCCAACCGAAACAAGCGCTCGGTTGCGGTTGATATTTCAAGCGCCGAAGGTGCTGCCCAGATTAGAGAACTTGTCGCTCACGCAGATGTGCTGGTGGAGAATTTCAAACAGGGCGGATTGGCAAAATACGGGCTTTCCTATGATGATCTCAAGGATGAGTTTCCGGCCCTCGTCTATTGTTCAATTACCGGCTTTGGCCAAACAGGCCCCAATGCCCACCGGGCAGGATATGATCTTTTGGCGCAAGGTTTTGGCGGCATCATGGCCCTTACCGGCGAACCAGAGGGCGAACCGATGAAAGTCGGCGTCGGGATTTCTGATGTGATGACCGGCATGTATGCAGCAACCGCCATTCTGGCAGCCCTTCGTCACCGCGACGCAACCGGTGACGGCCAACATATCGATTTAGCCCTTGTCGACACCCAATTATCATGGATGGTCAATGAGGGCGTCAATTATCTATTATCCGGCGAGGAACCCATTCGCCGTGGCAACCAGCACCCCAACATCGTGCCCTATCAGGTGTTTGAAGTCGCGGATGGCCATGTGATTATTGCTGTTGGTAATGACCGGCAATTTGAACGGTTTTGCGGCCTGATTGGTGCCAGCGAACTGGCTGAAAACCCCGACTATTCAACCAACCCGCAACGGTTGGTAAATCGCGAAACCCTGCTACCGCAACTTGCCGAGATATTAAAGTCTCACAAAAAAGAAGAGCTGCTTTCCGGCATGGAAGGGCTCGGTATTCCCGGTGGGCCGATCAATAATCTTTCAGAAGCGTTTTCCTCTCCCCAGGCAAAGGCCCGCGATATGGTTGTTTCCATGCCTTACCCGCAGGCCAAAGCCGGGGAGGTAAAGCTAATTGGCAATCCGATTAAATTTTCCAAAACGCCCATTACCTACAACAGGCCACCGCCCACCTGTGGCGAACATACGAACGAAGTTCTCGATGAATGGCTGGGTGCTCACAACACAACTAAACGAGTTGAGGACTAAAACAGATGTTTGCTCTCACCCCTGAACAAATTTTATTACAGGATGCGGCGCGCAAAATGGCACATTCAGAGATTCAGCCGCGCGCCGCTGAGGTAGATCGCAGCGAAGAATACCCGTGGGACAATGTTAAAAAGCTCACTGAAGCGGGCTTTATGGGCATGACCATCCCGCAGGAATATGGCGGTTTGGGATTAAGGTATATCGATGCTGTATTGGTGATTGAACAAATGGCCAAAGTCTGCGGTGTGACGGCGCGCATTGTAGTTGAGGCCAATATGGGCGGCGTTGGCGCGATCATGGCCTATGGCAGTGATATGCAAAAAAAGCTCGCTGCAGAACTTGTTCTTGCCGGCGACAAACCGGCGATCTGCATCACTGAACCCGGGGCCGGCAGTGCGGCAACGGAAATGACCACTACCGCGATAAAACACGATGATCACTACGTAATCAATGGTATCAAGCACTGGATTACCGGTGGCGGGGTCTCAAAATTGCATTTAATCTTTGCCCGCGTCATGGAAGGCGGCAAAAATTTGGGCATTGCCGGGTTTATCGCAGTTAGAGGCGAGGCCGAAGGCCTTTCGATTGGCCGTCGCGAGCCTGCCATGGGTCTGCGCGGTATTCCTGAAACCGAAGTTATTCTTGATAATTTGATTGTACCGGAAGATATGGCGATTATCCCGCCGGAAGGTATTAAGCGCGGATTTGCAGGGCTTATGCAGGCTTATAATGGCCAGCGGGTTGGGGCTGCAACTGTTGCACACGGCATTGCTGCAGGTGCCTTTGAACTTGCACTTGAATACACCAAAACCCGCGAGCAATTCAGCCGTCCGATTGCCGAGTTTCAAGGTCTGCAATGGATGTTGGCCGATATGTCTATCGGGTTGGCCGCCTCCCAGGCGCTGATTTATAAGGCAGCGACCAGCGGTGGTGAAGGCGGGTTCCCGGATATGCAGCAGGCGGCGCAGGCAAAAATACTTGCCGCCGAAACCGCCATAAAAGTTACCAATGACGCCTTGCAACTGCATGGATCAGCCGGTTATTCGCGCAATCTGCCGCTGGAACGTATGGCGCGCGATGCCAGAATGTTCACCATTGGCGGCGGCACGGCGCAGGTGCTTCGCACCCAGGTTGCCAGTTCACTGCTCAATATGAAACTACCACAAACCCGAGACGGATTTTCGCGCCTCCACAACTGCTAGAATTCAAACTTTCTTCAGAGTAATGGAAATGCCACGATGACCACCACCGTTGAAATAATAGCTGATGCGCTTTACCAATCCGGGTGCCGCTTTGCCTTTGGCATACCCGGTGGTGAAGTGCTTTCCATGATGGCCGCGCTGCAAAATTCCGGCATTGAATTCAATCTCTGCAAGCACGAAAACGCCGGCGGCTTTATGGCTGAAGGCACCCATCACGCAACCGGCGCGCCGGGGATTTTATTATCAACAATCGGGCCGGGGCTGGTCAATGCGGTCAATACGGTGGTCAATGCCTGGCAAGACCAAGTACCATTGCTGGTGATTTCCAGCTGTATCGACCATGGGGAAGCCGAAATTTATACCCATCAGGTTTTTGACCAACAACAATTAATGCGCACGGTCACCAAGGGCAGTTTTGTGATCACTGAAAAATCCGCCGCCGTGGTTATTGGTAAGGCGATTGCCTTGGCAAAATCCGACCCGCCGGGACCGGTTCATATCGACATTCCCGTATCAGCCGCCGATAGCCCGCAACCGGATAGTGCCCGATTTATCACCCCTGCCCCCGGAGCAATGGTGCCTGCAGAGGGTGATGAACTTTCCGCAGCCCGCGAACAACTTGCCCATGCAAAACGCCCGATCATGGTGGCGGGCATTGGTGCGATGCATCATAACGCCCAGGATGTCATTCGCGCGGTTTGCGAAAAATTCAACATGCCGCTGATCACCACCTATAAGGCCAAAGGCATCATGGATGAGAACCATCGGCTTTCGCTTGGTGGGCACGGCCTTTCACCCAAGTCTGACAAGGTGATTTTACCGCTGCTTGATCAGGCAGATTGTATTGTTCTTGCGGGCTATGACCCGATTGAAATGCGAGCCGGATGGTTTGATCCGTGGGAGGCTAAAAAGGCGATTGAACTTTGCCACATTCCCAACCAGCACGGAATGCACGGGGCTGGTGTTAGCTACTCGGGCAATGTACGTGAAAGCCTGTTGGCACTTACGCGCGATCTTCAACCGGCTTCGAAACCCTGGCAGGGAGGCGAATTTGCGGCTGCGCGCGCGCAGTTGGAGGCCATGTTTGCCGACCGCAACACATGGGGCCCGCATCAGGCAATTGCGGCCGCGCAGCGTGCAAGCCCGGCCAATACGGTTGTTACCGCCGACAGCGGTGCACACAGGATTTTGCTTTCGCAAATGTGGAAATGCCACTCACCGCGCGGGCTTATTCAATCGACAGCCCTTTGCACAATGGGCATCTCGCTCCCGATGGCCATTGGCCACCGGCTAGCCGCCCCTGACCAGCCGGTTTTATCGGTCATGGGGGATGCGGGGCTTGAAATGGTTATGGGAGAACTTGCAACCCTGCGCGACCTTAAGCTGCCAATTGCCATAATGGTGCTGGTTGACCAATCACTTGCCTTAATCGAGCTTAAACAACGCCGTTCACAATTTACCAATCTTGGGGTCGATTTCGGTGCAACCAACTTTACCGCACTGGCCAAAGCCTTAGGCGGGGTTGGGCGTGATATTCACGATGCGGAAACAATGGAGCGCGAGGTAAAAGCCGCCTATTCACGCGATAGATTTACATTGCTCGCCTGCCATATTGAAAAACGCGCCTATGATGATGCTTTCTAACTTTTCCGCTTAACCCTCCGGGAAAGCGTCCGTTCACGGGCTTGCACGCAATTCTGGCGCTTGCCCTGCCACGAATCGTAACACACCAACTGAGCCGATAGGCGAAGCGCAAAGCGCGCCCGCGCAGGCAGTGCGCAGCACGAACAGCCGTGTGCGGAAAATCAAGAAAGCAACCAGCCACCATCCACATCGATGGTGGTGCCGGTAACAAAATCATTTTCAATCAAAAATACGATGCCTTTTGCCACTTCCTCTGCGGTGCCGGCACGGGGAATGATATTGCCCGCTGTCATATTTTTGTACAATTCGGTTCTCGCATCACCTTCAACCGCCACCATTGGGGTATCAATTGAACCGGGCGACACCACATTTATACGACGCGGGGCAATTTCCCTTGCCAATGCGCGTACCATAGCCTCAACCGCGCCACCAACCGAGGAAAGCGCAATCTGTCCCGGTTTGCATTTGCGGGCCGGAGCACCACTAACCAGCACAATTGAACCATTTTCGCTCAAATGTTCCGCGCCGTAGCGAACAATATTTGCATAGCCCCAAAGCTTGTCGAAAGAAGCCTTATAGCCATCCATATCCATTTCAAGAAAAGGCCCAATGGCGCGCGATCCGCCGGTTGCAGAACTCACCAGAATATCGAAGGGTGAGCATTCGGCAAACAGGGCGGCCAATGCATCGCGGTCCAAGACATCGCATTTTTTCAATGTAATACCATCTGGAACGTCGCCCGCCTTATCTGGGTTACGAGACACAGCAATCACCGTTGCTCCACCCGCAACCAGCTGTTTTGCTGTTGCAAGCCCAATGCCTGAAGTTCCACCAAAGATTATTGCTTTTTTACCTGCTACGTTCATGTTGAAAACCCCTGCCTTGTGGATGATGTCATTAGCTCTATCTAACTGGAATGCTATGAAATGAATTGCCAACAATCAACTTGAATATTTTGGCGATCGCAAAACAATTCGAACCCGGCCGCATATATCGCAACCGGGCTCAAAAGTTTGGAATTGCTAGTAGGAATTTTGGATTAGTTCTTTTTTACCCTGAAAGGTTTGTGGCAACTACTGCAGGATTTGCCCACTACACCCATTGCAGCTTGTAAAGACGGCAAGTCTTTACCTGCAGCGATAACCATAACATCGGTGGCTGCGTTA
>JALSIJ010000134.1 GCA_026981655.1 Rhizobiaceae bacterium
TATCCACAGGCGAATGGGTGCAGGTAAGCGGCGCGGCGTTTACAATTTTGGTCGGGCTCATTTTGTTGCTGGTACCGGGTATGTTTTTGCGTATTTCGGGACAAGCTGGCGAATCGGTTGAACGATTGGCGAAGATTGTGCTGCGTTCACACCTTTCCGGCCTCTGTTTAGGGCTTGGGACAGCCGTATTGCTGCTGCAACAACCGCTATTATATTTGGCTTTGGGGATAAGTTGGGGTTTTTTGGCTTTAAGCCAAATAATTTCCATAATCGTTGATCGTGATTTTTCCGTGCCTGGTTTTATCCTGCTAATTGCAAAGTCGAGTATTTCAGCGGTGTTGGTACTGTCGGTACTTGGATATTTTGATTAATTCAAAGGTGAGTTCGATAATCCAATGGTGGAATTGGAACAATATCCAAAAAACTGCGACATCCTGACCAAAAGCATGCGAGACTACATATTGCGGTGTGAAAAATCATGTGCTAGGTGAGGCGCGGTTTCGTTGGTTTAAGACTGTCGGGACGAACGAATAATTCAACAGGCCCATTTGATGATGAAGGATGAACCTTCACCAGATCGGTGCCATTGCTCGAGAAGACTAATACGTGGCTCAATCCGCTAATCTTGTTTCCGGAGTTGCTGAACGCTATGCGTCAGCTTTGTTCGATCTTGCTTTGGCAGAAAAGAAGCTGGCCGATACGGAAAAAGATCTTGTGCGGTTCGGTGAATTGCTGAACGGCAGCGAGGACCTTTCCCGTCTTGTGGCTTCTCCTGCGTTTTCAGCTGGCGAACAGCTGGATGCAATTTCTGCTATTTTAGACAAGGCAAAAATTTCTGGTCTTGTGGGTAATTTTATCAAGGTTGTTACCGATAATCGTCGTTTGTTTGTTATTCCCGGCATGTTGCAAGGGTTTAGCCAATTGATGGCAGAACATCGTGGCGAAGTTACTGCCGACGTTACCGTTGCGCAGGAACTTAGCGCCAAGCAAACCAAAGAATTGAAAACAGCGTTGAAAAGCGTTGTTGGCAAAGACGTTGCAATTAATGCAATTGTCGATCCGTCGGTAATCGGCGGCATGATTGTAAAAATTGGCTCACGCCAGATTGATACAACACTAAAAACCAAACTCTCTTCCCTGAAGCTCGCACTTAAAGAGGTCGGCTAATGGACATTCGTGCTGCGGAAATTTCCGCAATTCTGAAAGACCAGATAAAAAATTTCGGTAAGGAGGCTCAGGTCTCCGAAGTAGGACAAGTGCTTTCCGTCGGTGACGGTATTGCGCGCGTATATGGACTTGATCAGGTTCAGGCTGGTGAAATGGTCGAATTCCCAGGTGGAATTCGTGGCATGGCGCTGAACCTTGAAGCTGACAATGTCGGCGTCGTTATCTTTGGTAATGACCGTGGCATTAAAGAAGGCGATACGGTTAAACGTACAGGCGCCATCGTGGAGGTACCGGTTGGCAAGGAATTGCTTGGCCGTGTTGTTGACGCGCTTGGTAACCCGATTGACGGTAAAGGCCCGATTAAAACAAAAACCCGTTCGCGGGTGGATGTTAAGGCGCCGGGTATTATTCCGCGTAAATCGGTGCATGAGCCTATGGCTACCGGCCTGAAGGCAATTGATGCGCTCATTCCTGTTGGCCGTGGCCAGCGCGAATTGATCATCGGTGACCGTCAAACCGGTAAGACCGCGATCATTCTTGATACGATTTTGAATCAGAAACCTATCCACGACAGTGGCGCGGAAGGCGACAAGCTTTATTGCATCTACGTGGCTGTTGGTCAGAAGCGTTCAACCGTTGCGCAGTTTGTGAAGGTCCTCGAAGAGCGCGGTGCGCTTGAATATTCAATCATTATTGCGGCCACAGCGTCTGATCCTGCTCCTATGCAGTATCTGGCTCCGTTTACCGGCTGTGCAATGGGCGAATATTTCCGAGATAACTCCATGCATGCTTTGATCGGTTATGATGATCTGTCGAAACAGGCTGTGTCCTATCGCCAGATGTCTTTGTTGCTTCGTCGCCCCCCTGGACGTGAAGCTTATCCTGGTGATGTTTTCTATCTTCACTCCCGCTTGCTGGAACGTTCAGCGAAACTGAATGAAGATAATGGCAGTGGTTCTTTGACCGCGTTGCCGGTGATTGAAACACAAGGTAATGACGTTTCTGCGTTTATTCCCACAAACGTGATTTCGATTACTGATGGTCAGATTTTCCTTGAAACCGATTTGTTCTTCCAGGGCATTCGGCCTGCGGTGAATGTTGGCTTGTCTGTATCTCGTGTGGGATCTGCTGCGCAGGTTAAGGCGATGAAACAGGTTGCCGGTTCGATTAAGGGTGAGCTTGCTCAATATCGTGAAATGGCTGCGTTCGCGCAGTTTGGTTCTGATCTCGATGCTTCGACCCAACGGTTGCTTAATCGTGGTGCCCGTTTGACCGAATTGTTGAAACAACCACAATTCTCACCACTTAAAACTGAAGAGCAGGTTGCTGTCATCTTTGCCGGTGTGAACGGTTATCTCGATGAAATCGAAGTCAATCAGGTTGGCGCGTTCGAAAAAGGGCTGCTGTCCAGTCTTCGTACAGACCATGCTGATCTTTTGAACACCATTCGTGATGATGCGGCTATCAGCGATGAGACGAAAGAAAATCTCACCGCTGCTATCGATGCATTTGCAAAAGGCTTTGCTTAACTTCACGGAATTGTTGAAACAGGAAGTGCCTGATGGCAAGTCTTAAAGACCTAAGAAATCGGATTGCCTCTGTTAAGGCGACGCAGAAAATCACCAAGGCCATGCAAATGGTTGCGGCGGCAAAGTTGCGTCGCGCTCAGGAAGCTGCAGAGGCGGCACGTCCGTATTCACAACGCATGGATAAAGTGCTGGCGAATATTTCGGCAGCAATGGATGGTCAGGAAGGTGCGCCACCTTTAATGGTTGGCACCGGCAAAGATGACGTTCACTTGCTTATAGTTGCAACTGCTGAACGCGGGTTGTGCGGTGGGTTTAACTCATCAATCGCCCGTAAAGCCCGTGATTTCGCCCGTGAACTTCTTGCCAAGAATAAAAAAGTCAAAATCCTATGCATCGGCAAAAAAGGCCGGGATTCATTGCGGATGGAATTTGGCGAATTGATTTTTGATCTGATTGATATTCGTGAAATCAAACAAATGGCATTTTCAGACGCTGATAAGATCGGCAGGAAAGTTCTGGGTTTGTTTAATGATGGCGAATTCGACGTGGCGACTTTGTTCTATTCGGAATTTGAGTCCATCATCAGTCAGGTTCCGCAAGCACAGCAGATTATTCCACCAAAAATTGAGGCTGGAGAAGATGCGGGCGCTGATGCTTCCTATGATTATGAGCCGAATGAGGCTGAAATTTTGGAGGACCTGTTGCCGCGCAATGTTTCGGTACAGATTTTTCGTGCGCTGTTGGAAAATGGCGCTTCTGAACAGGGTGCTCGTATGTCTGCGATGGACAATGCGACCCGTAATGCTGGTGATATGATCGATAAACTGTCTATTTCCTATAACAGACAACGTCAGGCACAGATCACTAACGAATTGATTGAAATTATCTCGGGCGCTGAAGCGCTCTAGTATATGCGAGGGTAAAATTATGGCGAAAGCTGCAACCACTGCGAAAAAAGCACCGGCTAAGAAGGCCGCAACTAAAACGGCTACCGGTACAATCACCCAGGTGATTGGCGCTGTTGTCGATGTGCAATTTACGGATAATCTTCCTGACATTTTGAACGCGCTGGAAACCGATAATAATGGCAACCGGCTAGTTCTTGAAGTTGCGCAACATCTAGGTGAGAATACTGTTCGCACTATTGCGATGGATGCGACTGAGGGGCTTGTTCGCGGGCAACCTGTTTCAAATACGGGTGAGCCTATTATGGTGCCGGTTGGTGATGAAACACTTGGCCGTATCATGAATGTGATTGGCGAGCCGATTGATGAAGTTGGTCCTATGAAGACCACCATGAAACGCGCAATCCACCAGGATGCTCCCGATTATGTTGATCAATCAACTGAAGCTGAAATTCTGATTACCGGTATTAAAGTTGTGGATCTTCTGGCACCTTATGCCAAGGGCGGTAAAATTGGCCTGTTTGGCGGTGCCGGCGTGGGTAAAACTGTTCTTATTCAGGAACTGATCAATAACGTTGCGAAAGCGCATGGTGGTTATTCGGTATTTGCCGGTGTGGGTGAACGTACGCGTGAGGGAAACGACCTTTACCATGAAATGATTGAATCCGGTGTGAATCAGCCGGGCGGTGGCGAAGGTTCTAAATGTGCCTTGATCTTTGGTCAGATGAATGAGCCGCCAGGCGCGCGCGCCCGTGTAGCACTTTCCGGTTTGACGGTTGCTGAACAGTTCCGTGAAGAAGGACAGGACGTATTGTTCTTCGTGGATAATATTTTCCGCTTTACTCAAGCCGGTTCTGAAATTTCTGCGCTTTTGGGTCGTATCCCATCTGCGGTGGGCTATCAGCCTACATTGGCGACCGATATGGGCACGATGCAGGAACGTATTACATCAACGCATAAGGGTTCAATCACCTCTGTGCAGGCGATTTATGTGCCTGCCGATGACTTGACCGATCCAGCGCCTGCAACTTCTTTTGCTCACTTGGATGCAACGACCGTGTTGAACCGGGCGATTTCTGAAAAAGGTATTTACCCTGCGGTAGATCCACTGGATTCGACATCCCGCATGATGGATCCGCTGATTATTGGCGAAGAGCATTACGAGGTTGCACGTGAAGTGCAGCAAATTCTGCAACGCTATAAATCCTTGCAGGACATCATTGCTATTTTGGGCATGGATGAGCTTTCCGAAGAAGATAAAATGACCGTGGCACGTGCTCGTAAGATCGAGCGCTTCCTGTCACAGCCGTTCTTTGTGGCTGAAGTATTCACCGGTGCGCCAGGCCAGTTGGTTGATCTTGAAGATACAATCAAGAGTTTCCGTGGACTTGTCGACGGGGAATATGATCACCTGCCAGAAGCTGCGTTCTACATGGTTGGCGGTATTGATATGGCGATTGAAAAAGCACAGAAAATGGCAGCAGAAGCTGCGTAAGCAGCTTCCCACAAGGCGATTAAGATATGGCTGAATCATTCAAGTTTGAATTGGTATCTCCGGAAAAACTATTGCTGTCGGTGGAAGCCGAGATGGTAACTATTCCCGGCACCGAAGGTGACATGGGTATTTTAGTTGATCATGCTGCCGTAATGACGACTCTTCGTCCTGGCATTGTTGAAGTAAAACTTGCCGATGGCAGCGAGCAATCATTCTTCGTTGCCGGTGGATTTGCTGATGCTACTCCGTCTAGCCTGACAGTGCTTGCAGAGTTCTCGATCCCAAAGGATGAGCTGACCCAGGAAATTTTTGACGAGCGTAAAAAGCTTGCTCAAGAAGCGCATGATTTGATTACCGACGATGCTGAGAAAAAAGCCAATGCCTATACATATTTGGAGCAATTGAGCCATCTGGAACAAACCGGACTAACGCTCTAAGTCTGGCTAAAATACTATTAGATTGAATTAAGGCGGGATTTCCCGCCTTTTTATTTGATCAAAAACGGCGTGAAGGCCTTCACCACGCGCTGATATTGAGGCCTTTTGAATGTCATGGTTTTCTCAGGCATGGTTGTAAATTCTGCCCATTTCCAGTCGAGAAACTCTTGTGGCTCGCTCACATGATCAGCCGTAATTGATATTTCTCGGTCATCGCCTTCGAACCGAAACGCTACCCATTTTTGTTTTTGTCCGCGAAATGGATTGAGTTTGTGGTTTGGGTCATCGAATGAAACCGGAAAGTCATAGGACCACCACTGATTTGTGGCATGCAGAAGCTTTACTGAAGTTACACCGGTTTCCTCGAATAGTTCCCGCCGTGCGGCCTCGATAATATCTTCGTTTTCTTCGATGCCCCCTTGGGGAAATTGCCAATCGCGACCGGGTTCAACTATTTCAGGCCCGGATGTAATACAGCGGCCGATCCAAACCCTGCCCTGTTTGTCGAACAGACAAATGCCGACATTAGGCCGGTAAGGACGAAGGTCAGTATTGGTGTTCATTGATCGCTCGTCAAATGCTGGAATGCCAAGACAACATTTTGGTAAAGTTCTCTTTTGAAGGGCACAATAAGATCAGGAAGCTTGCTCATATTTACCCATTTCCATTGGTCAAATTCGGCTTGTTCATTGCCGGGTGGCGGGTTGATCTGGATTTCTCTTTCATTTCCAGTAAACCGATAGGCAAACCAACGCTGGCTCTGCCCGCGATATTTGCCCTTCAGGGCAACGCCAATTAAATGCTCAGGTAAGTCGTAGTTTATCCAGTTAGGGGCTTCAGCAAGCAGGCTGATGCTTTGTATGCCTGTTTCCTCATAGAGCTCACGACGGGCGGCCTGTTCAGGTTCTTCGCCCCTGTCGATGCCGCCCTGGGGCATTTGCCAGAGTTTTTGATCCAGTACATCGCTGGTTGAAATTCGGTGCCCGACCCAAACTTTGTCGTCGTGATTTAACACCATGATGCCGACGCATTTTCTATAGGGAAGATCGTCGTGTTTGAGATGGTTATTCATCGGCGGTTCCTGGCGGCATCATTAAGAAGGCATCACGTTTTTATCGCACAAGTGTGGAGATTGGCACAATTTCTATTCCTCGTTTTCGCGCAGCTTTTATCCAACTGGTGATTTGGCGAACGGACAATGGGAATGCGGAGGCAATGCCAATTGCCTTGCCATTGCGGCGGGCGAGTTTTTCCAGTGCGGCGAGGTTTCTTTCGATAATGCGTGACGTCCTGCCGTCGTCAATGATTATGTTGCCTTGTGCAAAGGGCAAGGACGCCAGTTTTGCCACGCTTTTGGCGGCGCTTGAAAAGGCAGAACCATCGTCAAGATAAAGCAGGCCGCGCTTGGCTATTTCATCCAATGGAGCCTGCATGGCTTCAGCATCAGCGCTCATTTTAGCACCAAGATAATTCATCATGCCAACATAGTTTGTCATGCGCCCCATCGACCAGTGCAGATTTTTTATGTTCTCGGCCGGTGAGATGCTCGATACCAATGTGTGCTTGCCGGGATTAATCTGCGGGTAGCCTATGGGTTCCATTGGAATTTGCATCAGTAGTTCGTGGCCATCTTTGCGCGCCTTGCGCATCCAGCGCTTGATGGAATTGCCGTAGGGCGCGAATGCAAGGGTCACATCTGCCGGCAATTGTTCAATTGCAGATTTTGTACCCGATTGGGAAAGACCCAGCCCACCGACCACGATGGCTATTCTGATTGAGGCGGTTGGAGCGATTTTTCGGGCGTAGGCATCCATTGGCCGAAGGCCGGATTTTGATATTTTGGGCAATGGTCCGACACTGGATCTTTCTATTAGGGTCGTATCTGGTCGGTCGACGAGAGAGGAGGGGCCAGATGAACTTGGATGCAGATAGGTAATTTTTGGCTCGCTCAGGCTGCCATCAGGCACAAGCTCTTCCAGCCTGCCGGGCTTATCTGGATCACTTTGTGTATAGGTGCGGTTGGCCTTTTGTGTTGTCTTGCGCAACGGGGCTGCCGGTGGCTTGGGGACATCAGTAGCAGGTTCTTTACTGACTATGATGACCGGTTTAGCCGCAAAAAACTCATTCCCGGAGATATAAAGCCAGGCAGTCGATGCGCCGGTAAAAAGCAACATTACCCCCGCCAGAATTTTCGTTGCCGAAAGTGTTGACGTTGGTTTTGGCTTATCGCGATCCAACCCCAATGGGGTGTTGAATTCATCCATATTAATGAACAATTCCGAATTTATTTGGTTTTTGGGGACGCATATACTGAAAACGGTTGCTTAATATAAGAGCGCATAATTCAGCTCATTAAGCCATCCGACTGATCTACAAGGTTCGCATTCGTAGGTATCGCCTGCACAGATAGTTGTGCAGGCGACATTATTGAATATGTTCAGGTTTTCTTTTTCTTCAGGCCCTTGTTTGGGTCTGGAGGAAATGCCGCATTGGTTTTGGTTCCGCGCAGCAATTCCAGCGCATGGTTTAGCTGTATATCATCCTTGGCATCCGGTGGGATATAGGCAAATGAACCTGACCCTTTGGCATCTTCATCAGCGCCGGTGATATGACCGCGGAGCTTGGATTCACCACTTGCTTCAACCCGGCCCTTAAGGCGGTCTGGCAATGGCTGATTGACAACAATATCAGGCTCAATGCCTTTGCCCTGAATAGAGCGACCGGCCGGGGTATAATAAAGTGCTGTGGTCAAACGCAGCGCGCCATTGGCACCCAGAGAAATGATTGTCTGCACCGAGCCTTTGCCAAATGAGCGGGTTCCAAGAATGGTTGCGCGACGGTGGTCCTGTAAAGCGCCTGCAACAATTTCTGATGCACTGGCTGAACCACCGTTTATCAAAACAATGATCGGTTTGCCTCCGGTATCATCGCCGGGGCGCGCATTATATCGACGCCCTTCTTCCGGGTTACGACCCCTAGTTGAGACAATCTCGCCCCGATCAAGGAAGGCATCGGAAACGCTGACAGACTGGTCAAGCAATCCGCCGGGGTTCAGTCTAAGGTCAATGATATAACCCTTCAGCTTGTCGCCGACTTTGGCTTCAATTTTTTCGATGGCAGCTTTCAAACCAATATAGGTTTGCTCAGTAAAGCCGGTAATACGGATATAACCAACATCATCGCCTTCAATTCGGTGGCGCACCGAGCGGATTTTTATGATGGCGCGCACTATGGTGATGTCGATAGGCCTGTCGGCACCTTTTCGAATGACGGTAATGACAATTGGCGTGTTCACCAATCCGCGCATTTTTTCCACGGCCTGCTGCAGTGAAAGCCCACGAACATTGTCGCCATCAATTTTGGTAATGAGATCACCGGCAATTACGCCAGCTTTGGAGGCGGGCGTATCATCAATTGGCGTGATAACTTTAACCAGCTCTTTTTCCATTGTGACTTCAATACCAAGGCCGCCAAATTCGCCCTTGGTTTGAACACGCATATTTGCCTGTTCCTTGGCATCAAGATAGCTGGAATGGGGATCTAGAGACGAAAGCATGCCATTAATGGCATTTTTAATCAGCTTTTGTTCCTCAGGTTTTTTGACATATTGGGAACGAATACGCTCGAAAACATCGCCAAAAATATTCAACTGCCTGTAGGTCTCCGAACTCGCCGCATTGGCTTCGCCGCCAAGGGTCAAATTCCCGAGAAACTCACCAGCTTTATCTGTGGTCACCATTAGAGTCGCAGTAATTCCCATTACAGCGCCCATTAAAATCATCGAAACCTTACGTATCATTGCTGGTCCTTTTTATGGAATTCTCGGCCCACCATGGGGCCGGGTCAAATGATTTGCCATCTTTACGAAACTCTACATACAACATTGGTCGAGAGGATGCTATATCTACTGGCCCAATGCTTGCAATTCTTCGCGCGCCCATTTTGGCAATTGGTTCGCCTGCCAATACGTATTGACCGGAGCCTACATCAATTGCCTCCATACCTGCCAATACAATATGCACACTATTACCGACATCCAGAATAAGCAATTTTCCATAGGAGCGAAACGGCCCAGCATAGACGATTCTGGCATCCACGGGTGATATAACTAAAGCGTTGGTTCGGGTGGCGAGAAAGGCTCCTTGATTTCGCGCGCCGGTGCTGTTTTTTTCACCATAGGAAAGAACTTCCACCCCTTGAACAGGCAGCTGTAATTTTCCTCGTGCTTTATTGAAATTTAATTCAGGTTTCAGGCGAACTAATCCGCTATCTGATTGTTTGTTCAATAAAATTCTGGCTTTTGCCAATCGTTTGTCGGCGGCGCTTTGCTCTGCGTTAACCGCTTCGCGGGCCGCTTTGGCGGCTTTGTCAGCCTCTTCCAGTTTGGCGTTGATGGATGCAATAAGTTGTTTTAAGCTGGTGGCCTGCTTACCCAGTTTTTGGATTTTGTTGCGGGTTAAATCAAGTGCCTGACGGGTCTTTCCTTCAAGCTTCAATTTTTCTTCAACAAGAAGTGAAAGCCGGATTTTGTCTTCCGCCAGAGATTTAATGTGCATCGCATACTGTTTTTTTTCCCAAGTAATATCGGTGCGAAGTCTTGAAAGTTCTTGAAGGTCAGTGATCAATATTTTGGTCTGCTGTTGCATTTCGGGCACAACCGCTCCCAAAAGTACCGCACTTCGCACGGAGGCCAGCGCATCGTCCGGCCGAACCAGCAGAGCAGGTGGTGGATTACGCCCCATGCGTTGCAATGCCGCCAATACTTCCGCCAATAGTCCACGTCTTTCGTGCAGTGAGGCTTTGATTTCGACTTCCTGTTCATTCAAAATAACCAATCGCTGCTCAATCTCGCTTAATTTACCTTCAAGCGATTGGGTGTTTTTGGCAGTTTCAATCAGCGCTTTGGTGATTTTGAGCCGATCCTGTTTAAGGTCGGCAATTTCTTCTTCTATCTTTTGTTTTTGTTGCTTGTCTAGCGCCAGTTGTTTGGAAATTGTTTCCAGTTTCCGGGTGTTGTCGGTCTTTTGCAGCTCAAGATTTTGCGCTATTGCCGTTCCGGAATAAATGAAAGATACCGCTGCCATTGCCCGGCAAAGGTTTTGCAAAATGTACATTTTAGACGGATTTTGCATGGGATATAACGAGTCAGTTGTTTATATGGTGCTAACACTAGCAGAGCAGGTTGGCTGAATATAGCAGCACAAATATGCTCAAATACTTTATGACAGCTGAAAGAGACTCAAAAATGGCCTTTTATGATTTTAATTGGGTTCAGTCTTCAATATAGTTTATGCTCGGTGATAGGGATGGCCCGATAATATTGTCGTTGTTCGGTAGAGCTGCTCAACCAGTAGAAGCCGGACAATTTGATGCGGCCAGGTTAATTGCCCAAATGAAAGTTTGAAATTGGCGTGATCGAGAACCCTGCTGCCATGGCCGTCAGCGCCGCCAATCAAAAAGGCAATTGAACGGATGCCATCTTGTTGTATATCCGCTATTTTTTGCGAAAAATTTGCACTTGAGATGTTTTCCCCGTGTTCATCCAGCGCAATTATAAAGGCGCCGCTGGGAATTGCAGCGGATAATTTTTCGGCCTCTTCACTCTTGCGCTGATCAGCGGTTGAGGCTCTGCTTTCGTTGATCTCGATAATATCGGGGCCTGTAAGCGCGAGATTTTTGCCGGTCTGCGAAAAGCGCTTCTGGTAGCGGGCGATCAGTTCGCGCTCGGGGCCCGCCTTCATTTTGCCAATGGCAATGATCGAGATATGCATGACTTGCCCGGCAAATTACTGACTGGGTTTTTCTTCGTCCGGGCTGCTTACCTGCCAGATTTTTTCGAGGTTATAAAACTCGCGAACCTCGGGCCGGAAGATATGAATGATAACATCGCCCGCATCGAGCAGAACCCAGTCGCAGGAAGGCATGCCTTCGATTTTTACAGAGCCGTGTCCGGTCTTTTTCAAATCGCGCAATAAATAATCCGCGACCGCGCCCACATGCCGGTGTGAACGACCGGATGCGACAACGATATAATCGCCGATTGTGGATTTGCCCTGAATATTGATGGTGGTGATTTCTTCGGCCTTGGAATCGTCAAGGCTCTCCAGAATCGTGTTTAAAAGCGCCGGAACCGTTGCTTCGTCAGCACCGGACTT
Source organism: Rhizobiaceae bacterium (assembly GCA_026981655.1). Taxonomy (GTDB): domain Bacteria; phylum Pseudomonadota; class Alphaproteobacteria; order Rhizobiales; family Rhizobiaceae; genus SZUA-100. The sequence goes on from JALSIJ010000134.1 coordinate 11,689, forward strand.
CAAATGAGGAGCTTGGGTCGATGGAGCTCCTGTATGTGTCGCTGCGTTCAGTTTCGTGATCTTTCATAAATGGTTGCGCGATGTTCCCGCAACTACAAGGTCGGGGGTATTGCAGATTTGATCGAAATTAGCGAGTCCCTGTCTCAATTAATGTCGCAATTATTTGGGTAATTTCAGCCATTTCTGCAACATAGGTCGAATAATAGGCTATATTTGGGTCAGACGCAAAATCAACTCTTTAGAATTATGATTTATTTCTCAACTTGGTTGAAGAAAGCGATGAGCGAGGCCCGTGGATAAATACCCATGCGGGCGTTTTGGCAATTGGCAAAAGCGAGGCATTGCGTTCCGGCAAACGATAGCGCGAAAGTGCCAATGCCGCCTTGGACGAGCGGCTTGAAAGTGTGGAGCCGGGGCGATCAATCACCGCAATTGGCATCATGTCTGCAATTTCCCGCCAGCGTTGCCATTGGTGAAATCCGGTCAGATTGTCGGCGCCCATAATCCAGACAAAATTAACGGCCCTGTGATGCGCTTTCACCAGCGCTAATGTATCAGCTGTATAACGTGTCGGGTGTACCAGCTCAAAAGCGGTAATCTTGATCGCCGGATGGGTGGTAATTTCATTGCACCACTGAATTCTTTCGGAAAGCGGTGCCAGATTATCGTGATTTTTAAGCGGGTTTCCGGGTGTTACAATCCACCAGATCTGGTCGAGTTTAAGCCGCCTTATAGCGATTTCAGCGACCAGCATATGGCCTTCATGGGGCGGGTTGAATGATCCGCCAAACAGGCCAATGCGCTGGCCATCTTCCACATGGGGCATGCGGGCCGCGTGTTGAATATCGAGCGGTAATCTCTTCACGCTCACGGGCGAACCTGTCCATTGCCACGCACACGATATTTAAACGAGCATAATTGCTCGACCCCGACCGGGCCACGGGCGTGCATTTTGCCGGTAGCAATACCAATTTCAGCTCCCATACCAAATTCGCCGCCATCGGCATATTGGGTTGATGCATTATGCAGCAATATCGCGCTGTCAATGCCGTTCATGAATTTCTCAACGGCGGCGGCATCTTCCGAGACAATGGCTTCGGTGTGATGGGACGACCATTTTTCAATATGGGCAACGGCATCATCAATTCCATCAACCAGTTTGACGGAAATAATCGCATCAAGATATTCGGTTGCCCAATCTTCCTCATTTGCAGCGACTACCGCGTTGTCGCGGGCAAGAACATTTTCATCGCCACGTATCTCGCAACCCTTTTCGCGCAGTGCAGAAAGAATGGGTTGCAGATGAGTATCTGCCGCCTTTTCTTCAATCAACAGGGTTTCGGCCGAGCCGCAAATACCAGTGCGGCGCATTTTGGAGTTTGTCACTATATCAACCGCCATCTCAATACTGGAAGTTGCATCTACATAGATGTGACAAATGCCTTCCAGATGGGCAAAAACCGGCACCCGCGCTTCCTGCTGAACCCGTCCGACAAGCCCTGAGCCGCCACGTGGAACAATTACATCCATATTGCCGTTCAATCCGGCCAACATCTCACCAACTGCGGCGCGATCGGTTGTTGGCACAATCTGGATTGAATATTCATCAAGTCCGGCGCTTTTTAACCCCTCGACCAGACAATCATGAATGGCGCGCGATGAATTGTAGCTGTCAGAGCCACCACGCAAAATAACCGCATTGCCGGATTTCAGGCAAAGCGCACCGGCATCTGCCGTCACATTGGGGCGGCTTTCGAAAATCACACCGATAATGCCAATCGGGGTGCGCACCCGTTCGATATGCAATCCGTTTGGGCGATCCCATTCAGCAATGATACTGCCAACCGGATCCTCCAATGCCGCAATGGCGCGCAGGCTTTCGATGATCGCATCAATGCGCTCATCATCCAGCTTCAAGCGGTCGAGCATGGGTTTGGAGAGGCCGTTCTCGCGACTGGTTTTCATATCAGCTGCATTGGCCGTCAATATTTTGGCGTGATTTTTATCCATCGCATCGGCGGCGGCCAATAGCGCATCGGTTTTTACCTGCGGCTCAGCGATTGCAAGCGTGCTTGCTGCGCGTTTGGCATTTTCGCCAAGTATCGCCATTACACCGGTGATATTATCAGTTTTGTTTAACATTAAGCTAACCTTGCTTGTTTTCGGCAATTTCCAGAACCATGTCATCTCGATGGATGATTTCCGGCTTTCGTTCAAACCCCAGAATAGATGCAATTTTTGAGCTGTGTTGCCCCAATACTTTTATTGCATCATCCGCATCAAAGGTGATCAATCCGCGCCCAAGCACTTTTTGTTCGTCATTGATGATTGTCACCATGTCGCCGCGCTGAAATTTTCCCTCAATATGAGTAACGCCTGCCGGCAAAAGGCTTTTGCCACGCTCAAGGGCTGAAATTGCGCCCGCATCGACAATCACAGCGCCGCAAACCTCGTGCTGCCCGGCAATCCATTTTTTGCGGGCGGTTGTCACATTGGTGCCTGGTTTAAACCAGGTGCCGTGACCGGTTTGATCGAGAGTGGTCAGGGGATGCGCCTGCATGCCGGAGGCGATGACCATCGCGGTTCCGGCATTGGTGGCGATCTTGCCTGCTTCAATTTTTGTGACCATACCCCCGCGCGAAAGTTCTGATCCGGCACTGCCGGCCATTGCCTCAATTTCGGGCGTGATAGCATCGACCTTGTGAATGAATTTAGCATCCGGGTTGTCTTTTGGCGGCGCGGAATAAAGCCCGTCAATATCAGACAACAGCACCAGAAGGTCAGCGCTCATCATGGTGGCAACCCTTGCGGCCAGCCGATCATTATCGCCATAGCGAATTTCAGATGTGGCGACCGTATCATTCTCATTAATGATCGGAATGGTGTTCCATTTAATAATAGTCGAGATTGTGTTGCGGGCATTGAGATAGCGGCGACGGTTTTCCGTATCTTCCAGCGTCAGCAAAATTTGCCCGACTTTGATTTCATGTCGGCCGAGATAATCCGACCATGCGCGCCCCAGGGCAATCTGGCCAATGGCGGCGGCGGCCTGACTTTCTTCCAGTTTCAACTGGCCCTGTTGCAGATCGAGAATTTTACGCCCCAGCGCAATTGCCCCGGAGGATACCACCAGAATTTCAGTTCCGCGGGATGCGAGTTCAGCCAGATCCTGGCTGAGGCTTTCAAACCATGCGGTTTTTAACCCGTCGCGTTGATCCACCAGCAGAGATGAGCCGATTTTTACAACAATGCGCTTATATGATGACAGTTCACATTTCATGGGTGGTAACTTGAAGATTGGAGAGGGCTTCGTCAAATGCTTTGCCGTTAGGGACGCGGCGTTTGCCGGTAAACCCACAGGCAGATAATCAGCTTCCCGGTAATGGCTGCCAGCGGGTATCTTCTTCAGGCGGGTTTTCAGCGTTCTTATCTTCGGTGATTTGGGCCATGAGCCTGCGCAATATGCTTTCAACGCCCTCGCGGCTGACAGCGGAAAGCAGCATGGGTTTTTGGCCGCATACCTCTTCCAGCTGGCGCAGTTTTTCCGCTCGCTCTTCTTCGTTTAGCGTGTCGGCCTTGGAAAGAGCGACAATTTCAATCTTATCGGCCAAACCATGACCATAGGACTGAATTTCTTTGGTTACGGTTTTATATGCGCCCGCAACATCTTCTTCGGTGCCAGATACCAGATGCAGTAAAACCCGGGTGCGTTCCACATGGCCCAAAAAGCGATCACCAATGCCAACGCCCTCATGCGCCCCTTCGATGAGACCGGGTATATCGGCAATGACAAATTCGCGCTCATCAATACGGGTGACGCCCAGATTGGGGTGCAGCGTGGTAAAAGGGTAGGCGGCAATTTTGGGTTTTGCCGCGGTAACACTGGCTAAAAATGTGGATTTTCCTGCATTGGGCAGGCCGACAAGGCCGGCATCTGCGATCAATTTTAACCGCAGCCAGACCCAGCGTTCTTCGCCTTCCTGACCGGGATTGGCGCGGCGCGGCGCCTGATTTTTGGAAGACTTAAAATGTGCATTGCCAAAGCCGCCATTGCCGCCCTTGGCGAGCAGGTAGCGCTGGCCCTCGAAGGTCAGGTCTGCAATCAGGGTCTCATTATCTTCTTCGTATATTTGCGTGCCGACCGGCACTTTCAAAATAATATCGTCGCCCTTGGCACCGTTGCGATTGCGCCCCATGCCATGAATGCCGGTTTTTGCTTTGAAATGCTGCTGGTAGCGAAAATCAATCAGGGTGTTAAGGCCGTTGACCACATTGATCCAGACATCGCCGCCACGGCCACCATCGCCGCCATCGGGTCCACCAAGCTGGATATATTTTTCACGGTGAAAAGATATACATCCCGCGCCGCCATCGCCGGACCGGATAAATACTCTGGTTTGGTCAAGAAATTTCATATCCGGTCCTTATATCAAAGGCATATGCCTTTGATTGATTTTTCTCACGGCCATTCCAATGTTTTACATTGGGCCTGCGAATTTGCGCCGCATTAGCGGCGGCTCGTTGGTCAACTCGCTGTACCGCAAATTCATTTGCAGCTCTGGTCTGACTATTAAACTGAGGGCAATTAACAATCTTTTATCGGCTGCCTCTAACATGATACAGCGCAAATTGCGATTACTGGTTTTCGCCCCACGATTTGAGGCTGATCCAGGTGCTACGGTCGAGTACATAAAAATCGACAGGAATGGAACTGCCCAGCGACAAAGAATTACTCATTCCGGATTCCGAATGCTGAAAGCCGCATTTCTCAAGCACTTTGCGTGAGGCCGGGTTGATCACCCGACAAGAGGCATTAACCCGGTCGTGATTGGTGGTTTTGAAAGCCAGATCAACCAGTGCATGGGCGGCTTCGGTTGCGTAGCCATTGCCCCAAAATGGTTCACCAAGCCAATAGCCAAGAGCCGGGCCTATTTCGCGCTCGGTCGGGCTGAGCGAACAGCATCCGATAAAATCTGCTGTTTTGGCAAGGGTGACCGCATAGGCACAGCCATGGGATTCAGCAGACCCGGCGCGGGCAATGAACTCTTCGGCATGTTCCAGCGTATAGGGATGCGGCAGGCGAGAGGTCATGGAGGAGACCTTTTTGTTATTGGCCAGCTTGGCAATCGGTTTTGCATCTGTTGGCTGCAATTTGCGCAGGATCAGGTTTTTGGTCAGCAAAATGCCGCTCTTGCGGGTCAGCGCCCACCAATCCTGATCGGGTACGAGATCAGGAGCCGGGTCAGATCTCTGACTGTCTGGCATTTCAAGGTACTGCTTTTCTTCAACCATCCTGGTGTCCTCCAAAACAAATAGGGGAGATGGCGCCCCATCTCCCCCTGATCATTTGTTTTTTTGATCTACCGGGTCGATGTGACGCCGGTAAAATAAATTCCGGCTATTCAGCTGCGATTGCTTTCGGCATCACAGATACGTAGGTGCGGCCATTGGCTTTCTTGCGGAAAGTCACAGCACCTTCAGATTTTGCGAAAATTGTGTGGTCTTTACCAATGCCAACATTCTCGCCCGGGTGCCATTTGGTGCCGCGTTGACGTAGAATAATGTTTCCTGGAATCACGGCTTCGCCGCCAAATTTTTTGACGCCAAGACGTTTGGATTCAGAATCGCGACCGTTGCGCGATGAGCCGCCTGCTTTTTTATGGGCCATCTCTTAAGTCCTTCCTATTTGCCTTTGATCAGGTCTTTTGCCTGATCACGCCAAGTTTCAATCTGGGCTGCTGAAAATGGCATTGCATCGTCGATGCGCACAATATCCTTATCAGAGAAATTTGCAACCTGTTGATAGGTTGTAATGCCCTGTTCGTTTAACTGCTTTTCGGCAACTGGGCCAATACCATTGATGATTTTCAGATCATCGGCATTGCCTGCAGGTGCGGTAAACAAGGTAGCCGCAGGTGCATCAGCCTTGGCTTCTTTTTTCTTCGCAGCCGGTTTGGCATCTGCCTTTTTAGCGGCTGGCTTTGCTTCCGCTTCTTTTGGAGCCGCTTTTGCTTTCGCAGCAGGGGCTTTTTTGGCAGCTGATTTTTTCGACGGCTTGGCACCACCGGTCAGAATTTCCGTAACTTCAATTTCTGTGAAGTGCTGGCGATGACCAATTGTGCGCTTTGAATTTTGACGGCGGCGCTTTTTAAAAGCGATAACCTTGCGGGCACGGCCCTGTTGAATAATTTCAACAGCAACCATAGCACCATCAACATAAGGTGTGCCGATTGTTGTATTGTCGCCTTCGCCTACCATAAGAACTTCAGCAATTTCGATAATGTCGCCGGGCTCGCCGGCAAGTGTTTCGACCTTGAAACGGTCGTTTGCGGATACAGAATACTGCTTTCCGCCGGTTTTAATGACTGCGAACATCGTTTTTTTCCTTGTGCCCAATCCGTTCTCGCCGTCGTTGCAGCGGAGCGTCTTTTTCAGTCTGTTGCGTTAAAAAGAAAGGGCGCGGTTATCCCCACGCCTCTGTTCCCGCAGGCTCATACATTGAGAGTGGCCTTTGAGTCAAGATATATTGGCCGGAAATTGGCAGAAGTTTGGCTTCTATTTACCGCAAATAATATATCCCTCATCAATCAGAGTTGATTGGAGCGACTTATGCGCTTACAAAACTGTGATGAGGCTCACCGCATCGTGAGTAGCAGTTGAGATGTGAATTTAGTACATCCATTGCAACGAAAGAGATGTGTAATTATGAAAAATTCGGTAATCAAAGTTCTTGGATTGGCAGCTATTATGATGATGCCATTGGGCGGTCATATGACAAGTGCGGCCAAGGCGGATGGTTATACGCCTAAAGCGGTGGTGGAATTGTTTACTTCGCAGGGTTGTTCTTCATGCCCGCCGGCTGACAAAATTATGGCTGGCTATGCAAGTAACAAAGATATTTTATCGCTTTCCTGGCACGTGGATTACTGGAATTACCTTGGCTGGAAGGATACTTTTTCCGAGGCGCAATTTACCGATCGGCAAAGGCGTTATGCCACCAGTTTAAAGGAACGCCAGATTTATACGCCACAGGCCATTGTTAATGGTCGCGATCATACCGTTGGCTCGCGTAAAGGTAAGATTGATGGGATGATGAAGGGCTTTAGCTCCGGTAGCAAAGGTCTGAGTGTGCCGATCACAGTGAAAGTGACCAAGGATCAGATGCAAATCAGGGTTGCTGGCAGCGCATCACTAAAAAATCACCCGACACTTTATATGGTTTATTATAATCGTTCTGAAAAAGTGAAAATTGAACGCGGAGAAAATCGCGGCAAGACAATTGTCTATCATAACATCGTGCGCGAAATCCAGATGCTTGGCATGTTGAAGGGGGGGGCGATCTCGGTTGATCTGCCGCTTTCAGAGATTAAACGTGCGGGCTATGATTCGTGCGCTATCCTGTTGCAGGAAACAAATGCGGACGGAAGCCCCGGTGCGATTATTGGCGCATCAGTCGTGGACGATTTCGGGGCATAATATTTCACACTAGATGC
>JALSIJ010000135.1 GCA_026981655.1 Rhizobiaceae bacterium
GTCGTGCAAATACACCGCATGGGGGTTTGGAAAATTGATCTTTACCGAACCCATCGCATTGTTGCGTCCCGGCTCCTGACGAAAACGGTATTTGGCAGCTTCATCCGAGCTCCAGTCAATTTCGTCTGGTGAAAGCTCAGTTCCATCACTTTTAAAAACCCTGATCTTGCTATCGGTCAGATAGGTCGGATTTTTGCGCATTACCGGAATAATATCTTTCTTGATAATTGAAACCGGCGCGGTCCAATAAGGATTAAGGTTCAGCTCATAAATTTTTGAATTGAGGATTGGTGTCTGGCGGCTGGTACGGCCAACAATCGCCGTATGGCGCTGGGCAACACGGCCAAATTCCACCGCTTCAATCTGAGCCGCTGGAATATTGACCACCACATAGCGATCGCCAAGATAGCCCGACATCGAGCGCAATCGAACCAGGTTGGTTTCCAACTGGCCAAGGCGAACATTGGCAGGAATATTTAACGCCGCAAAGGTAAAACGACCTAACACGCCATCCGGTGGAAGGCCGTGGCGACGCTGGAACCGCCTGACGGCCGTATCAACATAGGAATCCAACTGATTGGATACCCCTACCCGTCTGGATAGATCGCCCGATACCATCAAGCGTTTCCGCAAAATCGCAACATTTGGGTCGTTGGAGCCAAGTTTCAGCTTCTTGTTAGATGGCACAATCGGCCAGCCGCCATTTGCGACGATGCCCTGATATTGAACAATAGCCTGTTCGATATGAGTAAGGGTTTGAGCTGCAAATATCGGCAAGGTGGAGGCGACATTTTTTACTTTTGTGCCGCGCGAATCAAACTGATCATTCCACTGATCGCGACCCTGCGCATTGAGTATTTCATCAATTGCATTGTCAGCACGTGCATTCTCACCACCTGAAGCAATTAAGACCGCCCCAAGCGACAAGACGCCCACGGCGCGTTTGATTGAATTCCAGTTATTTTTCGCGATACCCATAATATTCTATTCCAGCCACTTGGTTATTACGGACATATTATAATTGTCAGCACTATGCCATCATCGAAGTAGATTTAGCGTGCATTTTTACACGTTCAAGTCACAATTAGCTGATAAGCCGCATTTGATCGTGCCATTTTGTAAACAGCCATTGGTTAATAACCCCATACCAGCTCTAAAACATTCCGTAAGGGAATGCAATGAAGTGCCATTTTAGAATCACCGTGTCATAAGTATGACTTCACACAAATAGCTCAATGGAAACTCTAAAGCATATCGCGTTCATTGGCATTCATTCAATGTGCTTTATCTATCTGTTTTCGCTTGGTCTTTATTCCTAAAACCGGTGCCCACTTTTAGGAGATAAGCCTGGTTTTCTGTCGCATGTCTTTATTCCTAAAACCGGTGCCCACTTTTAGGAGACAAGCTTTGCATAAACTTTCAACACAAAAACCGGTCTGGAAAATATCCAAACCGGCTTTAAGTAAACACAAATGTGTTTTCACAAGGCTATAACGCTGGTGGCATCTATGCCCGCCACCTGGCATTTACCGTGTAATTACAAACGATAAAGTATCTGGTCAGTCCAGAAACGTTCGAGCCTTTGCAGAGATTTGTTCATTGTAACAAACTCGTTTGTACCAATTCCGCCAACCTGTTCAATTGATTTCAGGTGACGATTGTAAAGACCATCCACAATTGCGGATACTCTTTGACCTTTTTCAGTCAGACTTACTTTTACAGAACGTCGATCTTTTCGAGAGCGTTGATGATGAATGAAACCCTGATCGACCAGTTTCTTCAAATTATAAGAAACATTAGAACCAAGATAATAACCACGGGAGCGCAATTCTCCTGCGGTTAGTTCAGCATCGCCAATATTGTACAGCAATAAAGCCTGCACAGCATTGATATCGTCCCGACCTTCACGATCGAATTCATCCTTAATAACATCCAGCAAACGACGGTGAAGTCGTTCAACCAGCGTTAAAGCCTCAAGGTACACGGTCTTGATAGTCCCTGTATCCTGCGGTTCAACCGGCACACCGGCCATAGTTGGTGCGTTGATCATCGAATAGCCTCTCTGTTATGCGGTGGTTTTTGATTTTTTGGTCCACCATGAGAAAGACAATACCGCTTTCGTATAAAATTCGACTTAAAACACAGTATTAATTTAATCTTACCAGGTTTTTCGACTCTCCGGCGAAATCCAGGCTTTCAATACTTTGGTAATGATGTTGATTCACGCTTTTTTGTCGTTGTAAATAAAGTAACCGCGAAAAATAAGAAATATTACTATTGTAACCAGATGAAATATAAGGACATTCGGATTACGGCCAAACTGTTCTGGCAACCAGCTATACATGATCAGTTCGGTTATAACTGCCATGGTCCAGACCACCTGCCCCCAGGACAAGGCAGACCAAAGCCCGACGGCTGAAACCGGCAATAATACAGCCAACATGGCGCTGGCAATTTTCCAGGATGATGACATCGTATCAAAACGCCAATCCGGGCCAGGGTAATATCCGGTTACCCGCAACCAATATTGTACGGTGAAGCCGATAAAGCATATCGCCAGCAAGCGCAAAAACCAGACAAAGGCAGTTTCCTGCCAGGTATCTGCTTTCGGTTTGATGTCTTCAATATAGCTCATTCAAACTGCAATTCCCCGCCCAGGGTTCCCGCCTCGCCCGTAAGGGGTGCAAAAACCGCATCAATCATGCCCGGATCAATAGAATCAATATTATCTGGTGTCCAATCAGGATTGCCATCCTTATCGACAATTACCGCGCGAATGCCTTCGTAAAACTCGGTGCCTACCAGCACCCGTGAGACAATTCTATATTCCAATTGCATGGCCTGATTAAAGGTGAGCCTTTTTCCCTCCCGCATTTGGCGAAAAGCAATTGCCATACTGGTGGGAGATTTTGTTTTCATGACATCAAGGGTTTTCGTAGCCCACTCAGCGGTCGCATCTATATTCGCCATCTCCATCAGGCATTCATATATTTCAAATAATGACCTTGCGCCAAAGGCTTGATTGATTTGGCTGAGGTTTTTATTAAGCGGCGCATCAAAGGATTTCACCTGATAGCTATCCAATAAAACCTCCACATTGTCGGAGCAACAAAGCGCCTCTTCCAGCTCTGCCAAGTCATTACCTGGGCAATAATGTGTTGTCAGCCCGCTCCACAGACAATCGTGCTTTTTAATCCGGTTTCCGGTGAGCGCCAGATAAAGCCCCACCTCTCCGGGCAGTCTTGGCAAAAAATATGCCCCACCCACATCCGGGAAAAAGCCGATGCCAACCTCCGGCATGGCAAATGAGATATTATCACCCGCCACCCGGTGGCTGCCGTGAAAAGATACTCCAACGCCGCCGCCCATAACAATGCCGTCAATCAGCGCGATATAGGGTTTTGGATAGGCCTTGATATAGGCGTTCAACCGATATTCATCCCAGAAGAACTGCAGATGTGGTTCGCCCGCAATTCCGCGCTCGTAAAGATCACGAATATCACCACCGGCTGAAAATGCCCGGCCCGGTGCGGCCTTGATAATAACCTGCTTTACCGTCTCATCCCGCTCCCACTCCAGCAATTGCGCGTGCAACAGTTTCACCATCGAATGGGTGACAGCATTCAGTGCTTCGGGCCGATTGAGCGTGATTATACCGGCATTGGCATTTTGATGAAAAAGAATTTCGGGTTGAGGCATGGTGTTTTACCGAGAGTGGGAATCACAGAATTAAATTCAATTTACCATTGCGGGAGCTATCATAAATTGTAGCATATCGCCACCTTCAAAAATTAGCCCACTCATGCTAGAAACCCTCAAATTCGTTCAAACAAGAAGACCAAATTCATGAACAAGCATCAGGCCTCGTCAAGCTCGGTTGATGATATTACCGGGCACCGTCGGTTGCGGCGCAATCGCAAGGCCGCATGGTCGAGGCGGATGGTACAGGAAAACCAGCTCAGCGTGGACGACCTGATCTGGCCGGTGTTCATTATTGAGGGTGAAAACCGCTGCGAGGAGATTGCCGCCATGCCTGGCATTTCGCGCTACAGTGTTGACCTGGTGTTGAAAGAGGCCGAAAAAGCCGCAAAACTGGGCATTCCGGCCATTGCCCCCTTCCCCAATGTCTCGCTTTCCAAGCGTGATCAAACCGGTTCGGAAATTCTCAATCCGGATAATCTTATTTGCCAATTCATTCGCGCCATCAAAAAAGAAGTGCCTGAAATCGGCATCATCACCGATGCAGCGCTTGACCCGTTTACCGACCACGGCCATGACGGAGTTTTGCGCGATGGCATTATTGCCAATGACGAAAGCGTTGAGCAAATCACCCGTGCAGCACTGGTGCAGGCCGAAGCCGGCAGTGATGTAATTGCGCCATCCGACATGATGGACGGGCGCATTGGTGCTATTCGCGAAGCGCTGGATGGTGCTGGATTTCACGATGTCTCGATCATGTCCTACACGGCAAAATATGCTTCAGCCTTTTATGGCCCTTACCGCGAGGCAATCAATACCGGTGGTCTGCTAAAAGGCGACAAGCGCACCTATTACATTGATCCTGGCAATTCAGACGAAGCCATGCGTGAGGCTGAAAGCGATATAGCCGAAGGGGCCGACATGCTGATGATCAAGCCCGGCATGCCCTATCTCGATATTATCCGCCGCATGAAGGATGAGTTTTCCATGCCAACCTTCGCCTATCAGGTTTCCGGTGAATATGCGATGATTGAGGCCGCAAGCGCCAATGGCTGGCTGGACGGCGAACGCGCCATGATGGAAAGCCTGCTTGCCTTTAAACGCGCCGGTGCAGATGGTATTTTGACCTATTATGCGCCGAAAGTGGCGGAAATGTTGAAAAACGACTGAATAACGATGAGTTGATCCTCTTGAATCTCCAACATTCGCTCCCCACATTCATTGTTGAAGGAGAGCGACAACAATGTCTTACGACTATAACCACGCCTATGATTATGATGAATTGAACCCGCAGCCGGTTACCCGCGAGCAATTGGACGGGGTGCGCACGGCGCGCATATTCTCATTTCTGGTTGATTATGTGATCGTGGCACTGCTTACCATTCCATTTGCAATACTTGTTGGCATTTTCGGCCTTTTGACCTTCGGCTTGGGTTGGGCGCTATATGCGGTGCTCCCGGCACTTGTAGCGGTATTTTATCTTGCAATCACAATGGGTGGCCCCAATCAGTCGACCATTGGCATGGGTATGATGGGCATAAAAATCCGCAAACTCGAAGGTGGTCGGGTTGACCCTTTCCTTGCGGCTCTGCACGGCATTTTATTCTGGGTATTTGCCGCTTTCCCACCCTTGCTGCTTATCTCGCTGGTATCTTCGAAAAAACGCCTGTTGCACGATATTCTGCTCGGCACCTATGTGGTGAAAACCGACATCTGAGGTTCCTCTTGTAAGCGTCCCTCCCCGCTTGCATCGCCCGGATTTGCACGTGTCATTCAATTTGACACAGAGATTAAATTCTCAGCAATTCCGGGTTTGTTTTGTTTGATTGTCCCTTGACAAATCAGCCCTCAACGCCTACTTGCCACACATGCCAATTGGTTGCCGCGTGAGCAACCCGCGCAAAGCCGTTGAAAATCCGGCACTTTTACTGCGCAAGGCAATTCACCGCTGAAATAGAATTCAGCACTTCCAATAGTACCCATTTCACGCAGGGTTCTGCCGATCAGATGTTTGATTGTGCTCCTAGACTGCTTCTCATTTAAATGGAAACAGTCAGGCTTCGAAGAGAAGCCCGGCATTTTGTGCCGCACCCACGCAGGCCGTGCAAAGCACGAATTGACGTGAGTGATTTAAGTCCAGGGCAAATTGAACATATTTTGATCGCAACCACAGCGTATTCATTGCATCCGCTTTCCCGGCGGTTTGCATGATTATTCATATTCACAAGCCTATTGTTGCGACGCGTTTGCGCAATGGGCCACAATCGCGACGACCCTTGCGGCAATAATTGCTTCGCAAGGCTCAGCATTTTGCAGTCGCACGATGAAAGTTATAAATTGACCAAATTTGACGAGCTCGGGCTCTCTCCCGTTATTTTGAAATCCATTAAAGAACTGGGATTTGACATCCCTACCCCCATTCAGGAACAAGCCATACCGCTGGTTCTGAAGGGGCACGATATTATGGGCCTGGCCAAAACCGGCACCGGCAAAACCGCTGCATTCGGCCTGCCACTGGTGCACAAACTGTTGAGCGAAGATACAAAACGTCCGCCAAAATCTGTGCGGGCGCTGATTCTTGCGCCAACCCGCGAACTGGTGAACCAGATTGCCGACAACATTCGTAGTTATGTGCGCCATACCCATCTGCGGGTAAATTCTGTGGTTGGCGGCAAGGCAATCAGCACACAAATCAATAATCTCAGCCGTGGCACAGATATTCTGGTGGCAACACCGGGCCGGCTGCTTGATCTCGCAGATCGCCGGGCGCTGCATCTCAACACGGCAAAATTTCTGGTGCTGGATGAGGCCGATCAAATGCTTGATCTTGGTTTTATCCATGATTTGAAGAAAATCGCCCGACTGCTCGGCACACCGCGTCAGACATTACTGTTTTCAGCCACCATGCCGAAACAGGTTGAAGACCTTTCGCAAGCCTATCTGAATGATCCGGTAAAGGTTGTTACCAGCCCGCCCGGAAAGGCTGCCGACAAGGTCAACCAAAAGGTTCACTTTGTTATCCAGAGCGCCAAAACTGAATTGTTGAAAGACTGTTTGATTGAACGGCGTGATGATCTTTCACTTGTATTTGCCCGCACCAAACACGGGGCAGAAAAGTTGATGAAACATCTGGTTGCCTGCGGTTTTTCAGCTTCCTCTATTCATGGCAATAAAAGTCAGGGCCAACGCGACCGCGCCATCAAGGCATTTCGCGCCGGAGAGATTAGAATTCTGGTGGCAACGGATGTGGCGGCTCGCGGCATTGATATTCCAGGCGTCAGCCACGTTTACAACTACGACCTGCCGGAAGTAGCGGAAGCCTATGTGCACCGCATCGGGCGTACAGCACGCGCTGGCAAAGGTGGCGAGGCTGTTGCCTTTTGCAAGCCCGAGGATATTCATCTGTTGCGCGCCATTGAGCATTTACTGGGTGACACAATCGAGATTGCCAGTGGCGAACCACCGGCAGATGAAAATGCGATTCCACGCAAAAGACCGGCTAGAGGCGGAAACCGCGGCGGCGGCGGTGGTGGAAAACGTCAGCCGAACAAAGGCAAACGCCGGCAGCCAAGCGCCAACCGCGGTGCACAGCCTGTCGGTGACAATAAACCGGGCGGGCAAAACAAAAAACGCCGCAATAATGCCAAACGTGGCGGAAACAATCCGGCAAATGCAAATAATAATAATGCAGGCCGCTCAAACAATTCATCGCGTCGTCGCAAGCCAAAAAATAAACCAGTCGCGGCTTAGAAGATTTCTGCTGGAGTTCTAAAAATGGATGCAGCAACTCAAATTCTGGTTGATGCGGATGCCTGCCCGGTGAAGGACGAAATTTACCGGGTGGCGGAGCGCTACGGCATTAAAGTGCTGATCGTTGCCAATTCCTATATGCGTATTCCACGTGATCAAGAAGTCGAACTGGTGGTGGTGAGCGCTGATTTTGACGCGGCTGATGACTATATCGCACAGCGTGCCGATGAAAATTCGATTGTTGTCACAGCTGATATTCTGCTCGCTGATCGCTGCATCAAATCGGGCGCAACCGTGATCGGCAATTCGGGCAAACTATTTACTGACAATTCAATTGGTGGGGCGATTGCCACCCGTGCCATCATGGCCGACCTTCGAGCTGGCGGTGATGCTATAGGTGGCCCGCCACCATTTTCCAAAGCCGACCGCTCGCGCTTTTTGCAGGCACTCGATCAGGCAATTGTTAGTATGAAGAATTAAGGCTAACCTAGAGCATTTCATCGTTTGAATGAATCGCTCTGAGTGTTTTCACTCACGGCTAATCGGGCTTTGCCCGGCCTCCGCGAGGGCGGTGCATAAGCACCGAGCTTCTCTTCGAAGCCTGACTACTTCCATGTAAATATGAAAGAGTCTAGCGGGATTTGAAGAATTGCCGAATAATCAGCGGCACGATTGTCACCATGCCCAAAAGTAAAACCGCCAAGAGTATCCTGTCTGTCTCGTTGGTGACCATTTCACTGCCAAAATGCGCCAGTAAAAAGGCAATCGGAATAACGCCTGCAAGCGTTGCAACGGCAAATCGCCAAAAATGGATGGCCGTCAGACCCGCCGCATAAGAGATAATATCAAAGGAAATAAACGGCAGCAACCGGCTGACAAAAATGGTCGCCATCAAGAAGTTCTGGGAACCAGCCAGCCCCTGATTGAGCTGCTTGCCAAACCAATTGTGCAAGAGGTCATAACCAAAAAATCGTGAGATCAAGAACGCCCCGATTGCACCAAGCTCGGACCCTATCACCACATAAAATGTTCCCATATAATGGCCGTATAATGCGCCGGATGCCAACGCAATTGGCGCGCTGGGGATCGGACTGACCATTATCGCAATTGCCATTGTGGCAACAATGGCCACCGGACCCCATGGCCCCCAACCCAAAAACCAAAGTCGCAATTCTTCTGCATCGGGCAGCTTGAAATTCAACCCCCACCAGGTTGCAAGTAATACTGCAGTCGCCGCAATGAGCGCTGCTAAAATTTTAGTTCGGCTGATTTGCATGGGTCGCGTCAAACAATTCGATAACGGTTGGGTAGAATTGGGGGACTCCCCTGGAATCAGGCTCCATACCAACGCTATCAGCAAAAAAATAAGCGGCCCAATTACTTTTACTTGAACAGCCAGGAATCATCCCGGTTGTGGGCAAGTATTAACTTTTTCTGCATTGGCAAATTATTGTGCTAGCCTGAAATCAAGCGTAATCAGGAGGATAGGCTTGATCGAAAACCTGCATATGTGGATTACATTTGCAATTATATTGGCAACCATCATCGCTTTTGCGATTGAGAGATGGTCGATCGAGCTGGTTTCGCTTGCGGCCATTGTCGCATTTATATTGCTATTCTCTCTGCTTCCCTTTCAGGGCGGAGCCAATGGCGCGGATGAATTATTACCCGGTGACCTGCTGGCTGGTTTTGCCAATCCAGCACTTGCAACTGTGCTTGCTCTTTTGATTATCGGGCAGGCACTTTTCAATACTGATGCGCTGGAAAAACCAACCAAATGGATTTCCCGGCTTGGCGGTTCAAGCGGCCGTCGCACAATTATCATTCTGTTGATACTCGCTGCGGTCACTAGCGCATTTCTCAATAATACGCCGGTTGTGGTGATGTTTATTCCAATCCTGACCGCCATTGCCCGGCAACGGGATTTTGCCGCCTCAAAAGCGCTGATGCCACTCTCATTCATTGGAATTTTGGGCGGTATGACCACGATGATTGGTTCATCAACCAATCTGCTTGTTGCCGGTGTTGCAGCAAAAGAAGGGTTGAATATAGGTTTTTTTGATTTCACTATTCCCGGCATCATGCTCGCCTCAATTGGCGCATTATATGTGATATTTGTTATGCCGCTTATTCTTGGCCGTGGCGATAATAATGACATTGCCGCAAGTCCAATGAGCGGCAAACAATTTGTGGCGCAGATCGAAATTACCGAAGATCATGCCCTGCGCGGTGAACAGTCGCGTGCCGGTATGTTCCCCAATCTCACCGATATGACAGTGCGTTCTGTTTTGCGCGATGGGCAAACCATTCTACCACCATTTGATGATATGGAGCTTATGCTCGGTGATACTATTGTTGTGGCGGCAACCAGAACAGCGCTCACCAGAGCGCTTGCTATGGGCGAGGCATCGTTGCCGGTTATGCCGAAACATGACCGTAACTGGCAGCGCGATAGTGACGAGTTGACCGAAGTTGGGCGAAACTTCACGCTTGCAGAGGCCATTGTTGCACCTGGCTCGCGCTATGGCGGACGCACGATTGAAAACTCCCGCATTCGCGCCACCTATGGCACGATGGTTATCGGGCTACAGCGACGCATCTCTATGGCGCGAACCTTGATGCGCGAAACAAGGTTAGAGCCGGGCGACACACTATTGATTGGCGGCATGCCGGAAGATCTGGAGCGATTGCGCCAAAGCCACGATCTGATTTTGCTGGAATGGTCGGCGTCAGAAGTGCCGATCAAAGCGTTTGCCCCGCGCGCCATTGCGATTTTTGCAGCGGTTGTTGCAAGTGCCGCCTTTGGCATTGTGCCAATTGTTGTTGCATCCCTTGCCGGTGCATTTGCCATGATCGCCAGCGGATGCATCGACATTCGCCAAAGTGCGCGGGCCTTTGACCGGCAAATTTTCATGCTGGTTGGCGCGTCACTTGCAGCTGCCACCGCGCTGGAGGCGACCGGCGGCGCGGTCTTCATTGCCAATGGGGCTGCAAGCGCGCTCGCCGGACAAGCACCGGCACTGGTTTTATCCCTGCTGTTTTTATTTACCGCAATTCTCACCAATATATTGTCGAATAACGCAACTGCGGTATTGTTTACCCCGATTGCCATTGGTCTGGCCGATGCTATTGGTGCACCAAGAGAAGCCTTTGTGGTCTGCATAATATTTGCCGCCAATTGTTCCTTTGCCACACCGGTTGGCTACCAGACCAATCTGCTGGTTATGGGCCCCGGGCAATATCGCTTCTCCGACTTTTTAAAATCCGGCATTCCGCTGGTATTAATTCTATGGCTCAGTTTCAGTTTTATCGGCCCGTGGTATTATCAACTATAATGCCAAAATGTCTGCGCCGATTGCCTAGAAAATATTGTCAATCAAATCAGAATAGATTATCCATACTAGACCATGAGTTACCATCCGCACGATACACCGCAATTTTACCTCACCGCCCCGTCCGCCTGCCCCTATATTGACGGGCAAATCGAGCGCAAGGTTTTTACCCATCTGGTGGGAGACCTGGCACCTCAACTCAATGATGTTCTAAGCGAAGGCGGATTTCGCCGCAGCCAGAATATTGCCTACCGACCGGCTTGCGATGGGTGCCGGGCCTGCGTTTCGGTTCGGGTGCTGGTCAGCGAATTTCGCCCCGGTAAATCCATGCAGCGTATTGAAAAGCGCAACAGAGACCTGATTGGTAAACTTGTGGATCCTATACCCTCCTCCGAGCAATATTCGCTGTTTCGCAAATATATTGATTTACGTCATTCTGATGGTGGCATGGCCGATATGAGCGTGCGTGATTATTCGATGATGGTGCAGGATACCCACATCAATACCAATTTGATTGTATATCGAAAACGCGGCCCTGACAGTGCGATTACCGGCGAAGGTGTGGGGGATCCGATCGCCTATGCATTAACCGACAATCTGCATAATGGCCTTTCGATGGTTTATAGTTTCTTTGATCCTGATGAGGACAAACGCAGCCTTGGCACCTATCTCATTCTTGACCATATCAACCGGGCAAGAAAAGCCGGGCTACCTTATGTCTATCTTGGCTATTGGGTCGAAGAATCCAGCAAAATGGCCTATAAATCCCGCTTCATGCCTCAAGAACGCATGTCTTTGAACGGTTGGGTCAAACACAGCTGATTGAACGAATTTGAGTTCGTCTGCACTTCTTATAAAATAAACCCCGCGCGCGCATTTGTCGGTTGCCATTTGGTAAAAATTGCGAACCATGTATAGTTGGCAAAACACATGATAGAAAATCATGGTTGTGCGGGGAGTTGAATATA
Source organism: Rhizobiaceae bacterium (assembly GCA_026981655.1). Taxonomy (GTDB): domain Bacteria; phylum Pseudomonadota; class Alphaproteobacteria; order Rhizobiales; family Rhizobiaceae; genus SZUA-100. The sequence continues at coordinate 11,750 of JALSIJ010000135.1, forward strand.
TGGCCATTACGATTACCACCATTTTGCTGGGGATATTTGCCGCGGTGGTGATTGGAATATTGATTTTCCTCCTGGTGACAAAGCCTTCTCATTCTCGCGATTGGTCGCCAGATCAGGCTGTAATGCCGGAAGTTGAATTTCTCGATGATGGCAAAATCTCTATCAAAAACATTCGCGATATTCATTACCGGACAACGCGGGATTATGACCTCAATTACTATGACAAAGTAGTCGATCTCGATGATCTGGATTCCGCCTGGCTTGCGATCTCCCCCTTTGCCGGGTTTGGTGCTGCCCATGCTTTTCTTTCATTTGGTTTCAAAGACGGCACTTATATTGCTGTATCAATTGAAATTCGCCGCAAAAAAGGCAAGCGATTCAGCCCGGTCAAAGCATTTATGCGACAGTTTGAAATGATGTATGTACTGGCGGCAGAGACCGATATTATTCGGGTGCGCACCAACTGCATAAAATATACGGTTCGGCTGTTCCCGGTGCAGACCGAGAAGCGGCTTATTCAGGCGGTATTCCTTGATATTATGAAACGTACAGACAATCTCAGTCACAATCCTGAGTTTTACAATACGCTGTGGAACAATTGCACCACAAACATTATCAAACATGCCAGACGTTTTTCCGACAAACCCATTCCCGCGTGGAACATTCGGTATTTACTGCCGGAAAGCCTCGATAAAATTGCCTATCGGCTGAATATCATAGATACACATTTGCCGTTTGATGCGGCCCGCGAACATTTTGATATTACCCCCCATGCGCAGGCGGCTGAAGGCACGAATAATTTTTCCAAGGCAATACGGAAACACATTACAACCCGTCCAATTGTAGAGTGAAATCAATCTGCTACGAATATATCCTGCAAAACTAATTCACCCGCCATAGCAGATCAATCAACAATGCCAAGCTGACGGCCAAAATCCATATAGCTACGGGTGCGCCGCGCCTCAATATCCTCGTCGCCTGGCGGGTTTTCCGCATAATCAAAGGTAATGCCGGTGCCTTCAATAATGCGGTTCATGAAGTTAAACAGGGCGCAGATTTGCACCGCATCATAAAGCGCCCGCTCGTCCCATCCAGCCTTGTAAACGGCCTCTGCGTCGGCGGAAACCAATTGCGCCGGCAATCTGGTCAATTTTCCCACATATTTCAACAAAGGCTTCATTTTTTCATCGACCTTGGATGTATCAACATCTTCCATCAGGCCATCGATTACCTCATCGGAAATGCCAAACAATTTGGAATAAATTTTGTGGGCGCCGAAACAAAATGTACAGGCGTTGATGCCTGAGACATAGGTTGCAATTAATTCGCGTTCAGCCACTGATAACGGCCCTTCGCCGCGTAACAGCAGGTCGTGATATTCCAGCAACGGCCGCACGTGCTGGGGAAACTTCTGAAATACTTCGCCCAGATGTGGATTATCGGGCAGTCCGGGAAATAACGACATTTCTACTCCTGCCTATGCAAAAATCAGCGCTTTTCCATACGTTTCTTGGTTAATCTCAGCAATTGAGCGCTATATTCTGCGGTATCCACATTAGCCTTGGTTATGGCCCCAAGCCCGAGTAGTACCAATGCGCTGAACAGGCCGCCCAGCATTGGTGTGGCTGCTAAAATACGCAACGATATGCTGGTGCTGGCAGGCAGTTCAATCATGGTCAATGTGACCAATCCAATCGCTCCAAAAAACACCAATATGCCAATTATTGTGAGCAATAGTCCAATAAATCTGGCAAATCCATAACCGCCCCATATTCGAATATTGGCAGATTGCGGTTTATTTCCTGCATCAATAGTAGCCATAAGATTGCTCAAATTCTCGAGCAAAGATTTGGCAGATTGGTTGTCAGCCACAGTTTTTTCCTTCATTTCAATACCATTGATTTGAAGCAGGATATGAGTTCAATCTCATTCGAGCCCCCCAGATTTAATTAGTATGTCACGACCTTTTCATCTTCATCGCGAATGGGCAAATCATCTTCCTCTATCTCGGTGCGGGAAGTCGTGGTGCTGGCAATCTGCATGTTACCGCTAATCTGCTCACCTGCCTGCAATACGGCACTACCCGTTGCTTTGCTTGATAGCAATGTCACCACATAGGAACCGCCGCGCTCGCGCTCAGAAATTGCATAATAGACATTCCATTTTTTCCCGTTATTCAATTTGCAGGAAGCCATCAAACGAACAATCGGTCTGGATGAAACTTCGCCATCCTCCAAAAACCGCGAGGCAAAATCGCCTTTGCACAAGCGCGCTTCATTGGCCAATGCCTGGTTCGACAATGCGGAAGGCTTGCGCGTGGCAACTATTCTCATTGAGCCCAGGATGCCGGTTTTTTGGCCGATCCGCCAAACAATCGCGTATTTTTTATACAGATTTTGCGCTTTCCCCTCATTCCTGACAATTCGATAAGTTCGGCCATTGTTGGCAAGGGTTCTTTGGAACCATTGTCTTGCCTCCTGATGATAGGCTGCTGATACAATGGTTTTCTTCCGTTTTGGCGTATTTGGTTGGCCAGAATTGCTCGAAAATGGGCTGGTTTTACTCTCAAATGGATTGTCTGAGCCCGAAAGATTTGAGTTTGCAGAAAGAGAACTGTTTGCCACCAGATTTTTATTGCGCTTGGCGCAACGCAATAGTCTTGAAAGCAATAGTTTTGTGCTGGTTAGTCTGAACTTCAACAGATCATCACCGGCCTTCACATATAAAACCTGCCCGCGGCGCATCTGGTTAAACAATGCAGCCTTTGCCGGAAGTTTGATTACCGCCAGCTTGTTTGTTGCCGCACGTGCCTGGCCACTAAAAACCTTATGACGATCTACCTGATAGCGAACCGGATAGGTTTTCCCGATCTCCATATTCCAGGAAGGCTTGGCAAACCCAACCTGCCAATTGAAGGTTCTGGTGACAGAAAAAAACAGGGTAATTCCGCTCTTGTAATTGGCTGAGGCGGCACAATGGCTAAACTCTCCGGTTTTGTTGCTGGTATAAACGCCGCCCTTCCAAGCGTTTACTTTAAACCGTTTGACCAGTTTTGCATTAGCATCAGGAACTGAAAAATTGGTCATCAGGATTGCTCCCATCAATACCCCGACAATTTTCAGTACACTTTTACTGACTTTCAATTCCGATTGACCATTTTGCATAAATCTCTCCCAGTTTAACAGCTTTCACCCAGTTTATTGATAGATGTTTTTCTGCGATGTTACCGAATGCACTGATCAGACACAAATTTTATTTTAATGTTATTGGATTGCCTACCAAATCCATGAAATTGCCCCCGCAACGACGAGATAACGACCCAGCTTTGCGATGAAAACAATTAACAGAAAATGCAAAAACGGCGCACGCGCCACGCCTGCAACAACGGTAAGCGGATCGCCGATTATTGGCACCCAAGAGGCGAGCAATGACCAAAAGCCCCATTTATTATACCAGTTTTGATAGGAATCGAATTTTTCTTCTGAAACCGGAAACCAGCTTTTATGGCGAAATTGCGCGAAATACCGCCCCATGCCCCAATTAATGCAGGAACCGGCCGTATTGCCGATGGTTGCCACGCCAACAGCTGCGAATAACGGCGCCGACTTTGTCGCCAAAATAGTTGCCAATACAACTTCTGAGGAACCCGGCAACAGGGTTGCAGATGTGAATGCTGCGATGAAAAGCGTAACGAGGATGGGCAAATGATTGGCCTGGAAAAATGAGACTCAGTATCGCATTTAAATTACCATAGATTTCATTTAAAATTACCGAAAATTTGCCGACTTTTCGAACGCCGTATACTCCTCTCACTTAAAGGGAGAGCAAATGGAGCCACAAATCCAATAGGCGCATTCAATATCCCACTGAATGCGCCTTATTGGGCTGAAATCTTGAAGCTATTTTGGCAGATTGATCGTTTTGCCAACAATCAATCTATCCGCATCAATATTTGAATTTGCGGCCATAATCTTCGTCCACATGGCTCCATCACCATAAGCGCCTTGGGCAATTGTCCAAAGGCTGTCACCAGATTTGATAACATAATCAGACGTCATCATAGCGTCCTTGGCCATTGCATCTTTTTTCATGGCGTCTTTAGCCATTTCGTCTTTTTTCATCATGGCATCCTTAGCCATCTCATCTTTCTTCATCATGGCATCCTTGGCCATCTCATCTTTCTTCATCATGGCGTCTTTGGCCATGGCATCTTTTTTCATCGCGGCGTCTTTGGCCATGGCATCTTTTTTCATGGCGGCTTCTTTAGCCATCTCGTCTTTCTTCATCGCGGCTTCTTTAGCCATCTCGTCTTTCTTCATCATGGCATCCTTGGCCATTTTATCCTTTTTGACAGCAGCATTTCCGCCATGAGATGCGGCCTGCGTGATTGTTGGCGCAATAATTGTGGCCATCGCCAACATAGTAATCGAGGTTATAATTTTTGTAATTGTCATGACTATCTCCAGTGTAAAAGGTAAAATCCATTTGAACTGGAGTTATAAATGTATGGGCATACATTTATTGTAATTCCTGTCAGCGGATGACAGAGAATATATACAATTGATAATATCATAGATAATCACGAAAGAAGCGAGACCATCACAATCAAGCGAGATTTACGTGAATTCTGATTGAAGCGCCTGTATTTGGTGCTTGAAGAATTATTTCATTTTACATTTTCATATCACTCAAATTTTCCGCTTTTGGGGAAGCCGCGCGGCACCAGTCGACCTGCCTGGGCGCGTTCACCGACAAATTCTGCCAGCTCATCCAGCGAGCGCAGGTGGGTTCGGCCACCGCCATCGACCCATGAAAGCCCCTCGCCTGCTTCAAAGGTCTTCACATCCTTAACACCGCCATCCTTATAGCGTTGCAGGCGAACGCCTTTACCGCGTCCCATTTCCGGTATCTGCTCTAGTTTGAACACCAAAAGTTTGCGGTTTTCCCCAACCACCGCCACCCGGTCATCATCCGGCCCGACAAAGGAACAAATGACCGCCTCGACCGGCATTTTAACATTCAATACCTGTTTGCCCTTGCGGGTATTGGCAATGGTGCCCGCTTCCGGCACCACAAAGCCATTGCCGAGCGTCGATGCGATGAGCAATTTGCGCTTTGGATTGTGTACAAAGATTGAAATAATATCTGCGTCATTGTCCATATCCACCATTACCCTAATCGGCTCGCCGTGGCCGCGGCCACCGGGTAATTTATCGGCACCAAGCGTATAGAATTTACCGGCCGTGGTGAACATCAAAACTTTGTCTGTGGTTTCCGCATGGAACGCAGCCTTCAGTGCGTCGCCTTCCTTAAAAGTCAGCGTTGCAAAATCAGCCAAATGGCCCCTCAGCGTCCTGATCCAGCCTTTTTCTGAAACAACCACGGTAACCGGTTCTTTTTCGATCATCGCCTGCTGTACGGCTTCCAAATCAACTTCGGCAGCCTCGCCAAAATCGGTGCGCCGTGCGCCAAGTTCGGTATCCTTGCCGAATTTCTTTTTGACCTGACCAATTTCCCAATGAATCGTTTTCCACTGCTGGTCTTCACTGGCAAGCAATTCTTCTATGCCCGCCTTTTCCTTGCTGAGATCGTCAAATTCCTTGCGGATCTCAAACTCTTCCAGCTTGCGCAATGAACGAAGGCGCATATTGAGAATGGATTCCGCCTGCAAATCAGTGATCTCAAAGGTGGTCATCATCACCTGTTTGGGGTGGTCTTCGAAGCGGATTATGCGGATAACCTCATCCAGATTAAGATAGGCAATGAGAAAGCCGCCAAGGATTTCCAGCCGCCGCTCGATATTTTTCAACCGGTGTTTGGAACGGCGGATGAGCACATCTTTGCGATGTTCCAACCATTCGCGCAGCACCTCACGCAGGGAAAGCACTTTGGGCACCTTGCCGTGCGACAGCACATTCATGTTAAGCGATACGCGCGATTCCAGATCGGTGAGCTTGAACATGCTCTCCATCAGCAATACGGGATCGACCGTGCGGTTTTTCGGCTCCAGTACAAGACGTATATCTTCGGCCGATTCATCGCGCACGTCGCCCAAGAGAACCAGCTTTTTGGCAATCAGTAATTCGGCGATTTTTTCAATCAGGCGTGATTTTTGCACCTGATAGGGAATTTCAGTGATGACAATCTGATAGCCACCGCGCTTGGTATCTTCCTTCTCCCACTTCGCTCGAACCCTGAAACCACCACGACCGGTTTTATAGGCGTTGAGAATGGTTTCGCGGCTTTCTATAATTGTGCCACCGGTGGGAAAATCCGGCCCTGGCACCATTTCCAGCAACTTATCAAATCCCGCATTAGGATGTTTGATCAGATGCTGGGCGGCTTCACAAAGTTCTGCCGCATTGTGGGGGGGGACGGATGTCGCCATGCCAACCGCAATGCCGTTTGAACCATTGGCCAGCAAGTTCGGGAAAGCGCCCGGTAAAACGATCGGCTCTTTGTCTTCGCCATCATAGGTTTCGCGAAAATCGACCGCATCTTCATCCATACCCTGCAATAACAGGGTCGAAACCTCGGTCATCCGTGCTTCGGTATAACGCATCGCGGCGGCGTTATCGCCATCGACATTGCCAAAATTGCCCTGCCCGTCGACCAGCGGATAACGCACGGCAAAATCCTGCGCCAGCCGCACCAGCGCGTCATAAACTGACTGGTCGCCGTGGGGGTGATATTTACCGATCACATCACCGACAATTCGGGCGCATTTTTTGTAGCCCGAATTTGGGTCGAGCCGCAAAATTCGCATGGCGTGCAAAATTCGCCGGTGCACGGGCTTTAATCCATCGCGCACATCAGGCAGCGCCCTGCCCATGATTGTTGATAGCGCATAGGCGAGATAACGCTCTTCAAGCGCGGATTTCAGATCGACAGACGCGATATTATCGCCACCACTGCCATTATTGCCATCACCACCAGGTGGAATCAGTTGTTTTCCCATAAGGTATGAAATACCGTGCAGCTTTGTTGCGAGCAAGGGTATCAGCGATAATTGCTATCAATTGTGCAAGTTTTAAGCACATAATTCGGCACCTGCAACAATCAACAACGCCTGACAAAAATTTGATGTGCATGAGGTCACAGTAAGACTATAGAAATCCCGCTATGTTTGCATAGAAATTCAAGTTCAAAAAATAACAAGGAAATTAAATGCCTCATCTTACAATATTTGCACAAAAATCCGTAACTGGTGCATTCGCTACCCTGCTGCTGCTTTCGTCTTCCAGTTTTTCTTTTGCGATTGACGCAAAAGAAGTGGCCGACCGCTTTGCTGCTTTTAACAATTCGCAGGGGCAAAAAATTTCTTATGCTTCAATTGAAGATGACAATGGCGATTCCTTCAATCTTAAAGGTGTGAACCTTACCTTTCCAGGCAGCACACCAGTAAACATTGGAAACATTCAGTTTAAC
>JALSIJ010000136.1 GCA_026981655.1 Rhizobiaceae bacterium
TGTTTCTGGAAGTTGATTTGGCCAATCAACCGGCGGTCAACCTTTACAAGCAATTGCGCTTTAAAAGCATCGCCGAGCGGCCCTCCTATTATCAACATGACAATGGCGAACAAAGTGCGGCGCTTGTCATGCGGCTTGATCTTGTTTAGTCAGGGCACTTCAGGGAAGCAATTACAGGTCCAGAGTCCTTCACCTTTAAATGGAAGCAGTTTGATGAATAGAATTTTTTATCTTGGCACGGAAAAAGCCGTTGCACGATATGAATATCGGGCAAGGGGTTTGACAATGCCAAGACGAAAAAGACATTCAAACCGAATTCTCTGCAAGCTGCAGAAATTATCGAATGAACTGCAATCGTTTCAGCTTGGTCTTTTGCGCTTTGGACATCGTTGTAGAATTCTTGTGGTAATCGCACCAAGGCGAATTCCACGCCTTGCCAATACACAAAATCCCGGTGCTCAAACGATTCCGTTTAAAGGTGAAGGACTCTAGTGCGGCATGCCAGATACATCACCCAGTTTGGAGGAGCTATGCATTACCAAAGGCATGCGCATGACAGAACAACGTCGGATTATTGCCCGGGTTCTGCAATCATCCACTGATCATCCCGATACGGAAGAAGTGTATCGCCGCTCATCCGCCATTGATGATAAAATATCCATTTCCACCGTATATCGTACGGTAAAACTGTTTGAAGATGCCGGCATCATCGAGCGACACGAATTTGGCGATGGTCGATCACGCTATGAGGCGGTGCCTGAAGAGCATCATGATCATTTAATTGATTTGAAAACCGGCAAAGTAATTGAATTCAAGAATGAGGAAATCGAGGCGCTACAGGATGCCATAGCCGAAAAACTTGGTTATCGGCTGGTTGATCACAGATTAGAACTTTACGGCGTTCCACTCAAATCGACCAGCACAAAAAATAATGATCAGAACTGAGTTGTAATGATCGCATTATTCCGCTTATTTCTGGTGCTGCTGGTTGTTGCAAGCATCACACTCACACTTGCGCCAGTGCAAACCCTATTGATCAATTTATCCCGCAGAACGGCATCCAGGCTGGCTGTAATCTGGCATCGAATGGTACTTTGGATGTTTGGCATCAGGGTAACTGTTTTTGGCACCCCCTCAAGAGACCATCCTCTATTGCTAGTATCCAACCATATCAGCTGGAAGGATATTCTTGTCCTCGGCTCCATTAAGCCGTTGTCATTTATCGCCAAGGCAGACATGAAGTCATGGCCTGTTTTTGGCCAGTTGGCCCGGTTGCAGCGTACAATTTTTGTCGAGCGCGAAATGCGCCGTAAAACAGGCGTTCAGGCCTCAGAAATCGCGGAACGGATGAATGATGGCGACGTCATTGTGCTGTTTGCAGAAGGCACCACATCGGACGGAAATCAACTTTTGCCGTTTAACTCCTCGCTTATAGGTGCTGCCCAGCGCGCGCTGGAAAATTCTGAAAAATCCAGTGTTGCCATTCAACCGATCGCCATTGCTTATACGAAAATGCACGGGGTGGCGCTTGGGCGCTATTTCCGCCCGGATGCAGCCTGGCCCGGCGATGTGGCGCTGGGCAGTCATATATTCAACATCGTCAAACAGGGTGCGCTGGATGTGGAAGTGCACTTTGGCGAGCCCATACCCTTTGATGCGTCATCGAATAGAAAAATCATCACTCAGCAGGTCGAAACCCAGGTCCGTGATATGTTGAACTCTTCCCTTCGGGGGAATGCAAAATAGGAATGTTTTGAGGGTTGTTTGAACTGTTTCGCTTCCCCTAGAGTGATTCCATTTAAAGATGAAATGCTCTGGTTTGTTTTCGCTCACGGCCACGTGATGCTACGCACCAGCCTCCGCTGGGGCGGTGCATAAGCACCGGGCCACAATTCTTAGCCTGACATGCTTCCATGAAAACATGACGCATTCTATTGGCTCAGTGGGCTCCGTTACGATGAACTCCCTCCGTGGCAGCGCAAACACCGGCAGAGCCGGAGTGCCAGCGCGCGAACGGGCGCGAAACCGGATGGTTGAGCGAAAAAGATTAAATTGCGCTCACTTTAATTTAGTCGTTCGCTTGCGCGTAAACACGTGCGCTCACTTGATTAGACATAAACATCCTGCGAGACCCGTCCCGCATCGCCAAACAGTTTGATATAGCGCTCAATCGTTGCCTTATCGCCAGTCGCCTTGTTCGGATTATCAGAAAGCTTCACCGCCGGCAGGCCATTGGCGGAGGTTACTTTGCAAACAATTGAAATCGGACTAAGGGCAACGGTTTCTGATGGTGCGCATCCGGCAAAATCATTGGTGAGATTGGTGCCCCAACCAAAGCTCATGCGAACCACTCCATTGAAATGCTGATAGGCCTTTTCAATCGTATCAGCGTCCAAACCATCGGAAAAAACTATCAGTTTTTCTTTGGGGTCTACGCCCTTTGAACGCCACCATTGAATGATCTTTTCTCCACCTTCAATGGCCGGTGCGCTGTCCGGGCGAAATCCTGTCCAGTCGGCAACCCAGTCTGGCGCATTATGCAGAAACGCATCTGTGCCAAATGCATCGGGCAAAACAATCAACAAATTGCCACCATAATACTGGTTCCACTCCTGCAAAACCTTGTAAGGAGACTGCAGCAACTCCTCATCACTTGTACTTAAAGCGGCCAGAACCATCGGCAACTCATGGGCATTTGTACCAAGCGCCTCAAGATCAGTATCCATCGCCAACAACACATTGCTGGTGCCATTGAATGCGCTGCCAAGCCCTTCTTTCAAGGCTTCAACGCACCATCTTTGCCAAAGAAATGAATGCCTGCGGCGGGTGCCAAAATCCGAAATTCTCAGGTCCGGTAATTCGCGCAAACGCTCTACCTTAGCCCACATTTTTGCTTTTGCACGGGCATAGAGCACATCAAGCTCAAACCGGTCGAGATCTTTCATTGCCGAGCGGGATCGCATCTCATTGAGGATGGCCAGAGCTGGAATCTCCCACATTGTCGTGT
>JALSIJ010000137.1 GCA_026981655.1 Rhizobiaceae bacterium
TTCTGCCGGTAGAGCGATGCATTCATCCAGCTGCATTTGAATATCAGAGTCCAGCAGCGCCTGTATTTCAATCGAACGCTCCGGTGTCAGTTCATAGGAAGTGCCATCTATGTGAGATTTGAATGTTACCCCCTGCTCGCTCATCTTGCGCAATGCGGCCAGTGACATCACTTGAAAGCCACCGGAATCAGTTAAAATCGGATATGGCCAGCGGGCAAATTCATGTAGTCCACCCATTTTCGCCACCCGTTCAGCACCGGGCCTCAGCATCAGATGATAGGTGTTCCCCAAAATAATATCAGCGCCAAGATCGCGTACCTGGTCCATATACATGGCCTTGACCGTGCCGGCCGTACCAACCGGCATAAAAGCAGGCGTTTCCACATTACCGCGTGGCATGGCGATGGTGCCGCGTCGGGCCTTGCCATCACGCGCATGTACTTTAAATTCAAAATTTTCACTGGTCATGGTTTTCCCGGGAAAAGCAGCGATGTGTCGCCATAGGAATAAAATCTGTATTTTTGCTGAATAGCATGCTCATAGGCTTTGCGCATGGTTTTTGAACCGGCAAAAGCGCTGACCAACATAAACAATGTTGATCGTGGCAGGTGAAAGTTCGTTAACAGTGCATCAATTGCCTTAAAGCTATATCCGGGCGTGATAAATATATCAGTCGCCCCTTCCCATCCATTAATCTGATTGTCATCACCGACGGCACTTTCCAACAGCCGCAAAGATGTTGTGCCAACGCTGACTATTCTGCCGCCATTAGCGCGAACCTTGTTTAAAGCCTCTGCGGTATCATTGCTTACATAGCCGCGTTCAAAATGCATTTTATGGTCTTTTGTATCATCGACCTTCACCGGCAGGAATGTGCCTGCCCCCACATGCAGCGTCACGTAATGGCTGGATATGTCGCGCGCACGAAGTCGCGCCATTATCGCAGGGGTGAAATGTAACCCCGCTGTTGGGGCAGCAACGGCGCCTTTTTTATCGGCATATATGGTTTGATAATCCTCGTGGTCGCGCGCATCTTCCGGGCGCTGTGCGGAGATATAGGGCGGCAAAGGAATGTGTCCGACCATCGCGAAGGCCGCGTCAAGCTCTGCTCCAGCGCGATCAAACTCGATTTTCACCTCCCCTCCCTCACCTTTGGATATGATTGAGCCTTTGAGCGGTGAAAAACTGCTCTCTGCGGGTTCAAAGTATAATCGATCGCCAGCGGAAAGCTTTTTTGAACCCTTGGCAAAACCGAGCCAGGTTCGCTCATCTACTTTCATGTGCAGCGTGATTGACGCTTTTGCACGGTGTTCGATTCCATCAATAATCCGCAAGCGATAGCCTTCCAACTGGGCTGGAATGACCTTGGTATCGTTGAATACCAGGGCGTCACCAGGCCGTAGAAATTGATCCAACTGGTTGAATGATGCATCTGCCAGCTCGCCTTTACCTTCCTTGCCAACGACCAGCATGCGTGAAGCATCGCGTGGCACGGCAGGCCGCAAAGCTATCCGCTCATTGGGAAGGTGGAAATCAAATTCATCAACGCGCATTTTAAAGCCTTAATAAGAAAATGCGGGCTCTGAAATTATCAGAACCCGCAATCTGTCATCATTGCCGGTTTGGCAATTATATTTGCTTACGCATCGCCTTTGGCAGCATCATCTGCAGGTTTATCGCCCGAAATATCGGCGGCAACTTTGACCGAAATCATTTTGTCCGGTCCCTGTGCAGGTTCGCCACGTTTGAATTTATCGACATTATCCATGCCTTCGATAACACGCCCCCAAACAGTATATTGATTATCCAAAAAGCCTGAATCACCAAACACGATAAAGAATTGTGAATTTGCGCTGTTTGGATTTTGCGAACGGGCCATAGAGCAAATTCCACGAACGTGGGGTTCTGCATTAAACTCGGCCGGTAGGTCCGGTTTTTCAGAACCGCCCATGCCGGTGCCTGTTGGGTCGCCGCCCTGTGCCATAAAGCCGTCAATGACGCGATGGAATACTACTCCATCGTAGAAGCCTTCACGTGCAAGCTCTTTAATGCGTGCCACGTGTTGCGGCGCTAGATCCGGCAATAGTTCGATGACCACATCGCCCTGGCTGGTCTCCATCAGGAGAATGTTTTCAGGATTATCATAATTTGCCACAGTATATTCCTTTACTATTGTGCATCGGCTGCGACTTGCAGCTTAATCATTTTGTCCGGGTTATCTACTTGCCCGTTGTTTGCTTTCGATCCCTTTTTGATCGCATCAATATGTTCCATGCCATCCGTAACCTCGCCAAATACAGTATACTGACCATTCAAGAAAGCCCCTTCATCAAACATAATGAAAAACTGGGAATTGGCGCTATCCGGGTTTTGTGAGCGGGCCATGCCCAATACACCGCGAGCAAAATTGGTATCGGTGAACTCTGCTTTCAAATCAGGATATTTTGAACCACCTGTGCCCGTGCCTGTTGGATCTCCTGTTTGTGCCATGAAGCCTGGAATAACCCGATGAAATACGATGCCGTCATAGAAGCCTTCTCGGGTTAGCTTCTTGATTTGGGCCACATGGTTGGGTGCAAGGTCTGGTCTTAGTTTAATGGTTACGCGACCGGCCTTCACATCCATATATAGAGTATTTTCCAGATCTGCCGACAAAACTGATGTTGTCAATGCAAAGATTGAAAATACGATTGCCAGGATGGTTGTTTGTAGATGTTTCATTCAAAACTCCAAATTTTATTGTTGATTAAATTTCTCTGTCAGCTTTTGAACTACAAATTTGGGCGTAAAGTGGGAGATGTCACCATTTAGTTTGGCAATTTGCCGCACCAATGTAGCTGTTATCGGGCGCACTTCTGGTGATGCCGGAAAATATATGGTTCCAATTTCCGGCGCCATTGCGCCATTCATGCCGGCCAGTTGCATTTCATAATCGAGATCAGTGCCATCGCGCAGGCCGCGTATCATAAAACTTGCCGAATGTTTTCGCGCCGCATCGACCACCAGATTATCAAACGAAATTACCTGAACCCGTTCACTCGCCTGATTATCCCAGTCTTTGATTGTCCGGGTGATCATATCCTCCCGCTCTTCAAATGTGAAAAGAGGAATTTTCCCCGGGTGTACGCCGATCGCAATAATGATCTTGTCAGCAATCGCAAGGGACTGTTGGAGTATATCAATGTGACCATTGGTAATTGGGTCAAAGGAGCCTGGGTAAAGGCCGACACGTTTGCTCATTTTTGAAGCCGTATATGTTTTCTCTATATTTAGCAATTATCGACTGGACAGGCATTTGGCAATAGGCATATATAAGAACATAACATAAACAAAGGAGCGCGGCCATGAATAATCCCAATATCATGTCTCATGTATCTATCGGAACAAACAAGTTTAATGAGGCCAGCAAGTTTTATGATGTTGTGCTATCGACCATCGGCGCCAAGAGAGTCTTTGAATTTCCCGGCGCAATTGCATACGGGAAAGAATATCCGGAGTTCTGGCTGCAGGAACCGGCTGATGGTGGCAAAGCTGAAACAGCTAACGGTGTTCACTTTGGGTTTGTTGCAGAAAGCAAAGATGCGGTTCATGCTTTTTTTGATGCAGCAATTGCGGCTGGCGCCGCCGGTGATGGCGAGCCCGGCCCGCGGCCTCACTATGGTGAACCCTATTACGGTTGTTTTGTTCTCGATCTTGATGGTCACAAAATCGAAGCAACCTATTGGGATGAGGCGCTTGCCGCCAAACAAAATGGTTAGGGTCAGGACCCATTAATCTCACACAATTCTGTTTGGAAAGAAGTATTTGAATAGTTGTAACAAAGCGCAAGGGCAGATCGGGATCTTTTCGAGCATTTGTTGCGATTAGGCGAATGCTTTCTTCCAAACCCTTTGGGCGCGACCAGATTGCCTGCTGAATACGTCGTAATATCTTGATAATATTGATATTACCTGTGATATTCCTTCTGTTCAGCAGGCAAACTGAATTGCGCAGAATGGATGGCATTAATGGGCCCTGACCCTAGAGCCTGGTTCCTGAATTCAAAATGAACAGAGTATCAAGCCGTGGTTCAGCTGACATTCTCTATCTTCCCATGAGTATAACTAATCACTTAAGGGGAATTGTAATGCTGATCATACTCTACTCGTTGACCATGGCCGTTGTTATGCTGGCTGCAACGGCTGTTGCAATTCATAGTGAAAAATCCACACACAAAAACTTGAGCGCCAGATGGTGAATTGACCTTTAAAATTAGAAATTTATTCCTAAATAAGTTTCAAGTGAAAGGAATAGATCAATGATTTTTGTGGGCATATTTACAATTGTTGGTGCCAGCCTTGCAATCGCTACTGTTTATGACCTTGAGGACGAATCCAAGATTCGGGATTTAAATTCCTTACGAGCACTTTGTCGTATGCGGGCGTAAAGCATACCGCGTTTATTGGCATTCACTCAATATGCTTTATCTATTCGTATTCGCGTGTCTTTATTTCTAAAATCGGTGCCGCTTTTAAGAGACAAGCTTTAATGATGCAAAATTTTAGGCCAGCAGGAACATGGGCCAAAAGCCATTTTCCTGCCCCGATGAAAACTCAAAAACTTAATCTGTGAATTTAGAACCTATACCTCTGTATCACCGCCTTCATTGTTTTCTTCACCTTCGTTAGCCTCGTCAACGTCCTCGTCTTCTTCATCAACTTCGCTGATGCGCTCGACGGAGACTACCTTTTCTCCTTTAGCGGTTTTGAAAACGGTGACTCCTTTTGTGGCGCGGCTTGCAAAGCGTATGCCATCGACAGGAACGCGGATAAGTTGCCCGCCATCTGAAACCAACATGATCTGATCGCTTGCTTCGACCGGGAATGCGCCAACAAGCTCGCCAATTTCGGCGATTTTCGATTGATCCATCGCCTTGATGCCCTTGCCGCCTCGACCGGATACGCGGAAATCGAAGCTCGAGGAACGCTTTCCGTAGCCATATTCGGTCAATGTCAGAATGAACTGTTCGGCTGCTCCCATAATTGCATAGCGTTCCGGATTAACATTGCCTTCAACAACTTCTTCCTCATCATCGTTTGCAATGTCTTCTTCGCCAGCATCTTCGCCCATTGAGGCGCGGCGGATGGCCGATGATTGCTTCAGATAGGCTATTCTTTCGGCCGGATCAGCCTCGAAATGGCGCAAGATACACATGGAGATAATACTGTCATCCTTGCCAAGCCTGATGCCCCTCACTCCAACAGAGTTTCTGCCGGTGAATACGCGAACATCTTCGACCGGGAAGCGAATGGCCTGGCCTGCGCGCGTTGTAAGCAATACGTCATCATTCATAGAGCAGGTTTCAACGCCTGCAATGCCGTCACCTTCGTCCAGCTTCATGGCGATCTTGCCATTGCGGTTGACCTGGACAAAATCAGATAGTTTGTTGCGACGCACTGTTCCTTTGGTCGTCGCAAACATTACGTCGAGGGTTTCCCAACTGTCCTCATCCTCTGGCAGCGGCATTATGGTGTTAATGCGCTCGTCTTTCTCCAGCGGCAGCAGGTTGATTAGTGCCTTGCCTCTTGCCTGAGGGGCGGCCAGCGGCAATTTCCAAACCTTGAGTTTGTAAACAATGCCGCGCGATGAGAAAAACAAGACCGGCGTATGGGTGTTGACTACAAATAAACGGGTAACGAAATCCTCGTCTTTGGTCGACATGCCGGAACGGCCCTTGCCACCACGGCGCTGGGCGCGATAGGTCGCCAGCGGTACGCGCTTGACGTATCCACCGTGACTAACCGTCACCACCATATCTTCACGGGCAATCAGGTCTTCGTCGTCAACATCGAAGCCGCCCTCAAGAATTTCGGTGCGGCGCGGTGTTCCAAATTCATCGCGTACATCGATCAGTTCGGATTTCACTATATCCAGCACCCGTTGGCGTGAACCCAGAATATCCAGATATTCGCGAATTTGAACACCGATTTTGTTCAGTTCTTCGTCGATTTCATCGCGACCAAGAGCGGTTAGCCTTTGCAGGCGCAATTCAAGAATGGCGCGGGCCTGTTCCTCAGAAAGAAAATAGGTGTCATCGTCATTGAGCCGGTGGCGCGGGTCGTCTATCAGGGCAATAAGTGGAGCAACATCTTTTGCGGGCCAACGGCGTTCCATCAATTCACGGCGTGCGGTTGCCGGGTCAGGTGCGCTACGAATGAGTTTGATGACTTCGTCTATATTAGCAACGGCAATTGCCAAACCAACCAACAAATGGGCGCGATCGCGGGCCTTGTTGAGTAGATATTTGGTGCGCCTTGTCACCACTTCTTCGCGGAATGCATTAAATGCACGAATAAGTTCGCTCAAATTGAGCTGTTCAGGCCGTCCGCCGTTCAACGCAACAATGTTACAACCAAATGAGGTTTGCAACGGAGTGAAGCGATAAAGCTGATTGAGAACCACATCTGCAACCGCATCGCGCTTAATTTCGATCACCACACGATAGCCATTGCGATCGGACTCATCACGAATATCGCTGATGCCTTCAACCCGCTTGTCACGCACAAGTTCAGCGATCTTTTCGACCATCGTTGCCTTGTTCACCTGATAGGGGACTTCTGTTACGATCAAAGCTTCCCGCTCGCCGCGGATTGTTTCGGTCGAAACCTTGCCGCGCATCAGCACCGAGCCTCGTCCGGTTTCATAGGCAGAGCGAATACCGGAACGGCCGAGAATTTGCCCGCCCGTCGGGAAATCAGGACCGGGAATAATTTCTATTAATTCATCCAGTGTGATTTCCGGATTATCAATCATGGCCAGACAGCCATTAATAACCTCGCCCAGATTATGCGGCGGAATATTGGTTGCCATGCCAACGGCAATGCCACCTGCCCCATTGACCAGTAGGTTGGGGAAACGGGCCGGCAGAACCGTAGGTTCCAGTTCGCGACCATCGTAGTTTTCCTGAAACCTGACAGTATCCTTGTCGATGTCTGCCAATAGCTCATTGGAAAGTTTTTCTAAACGACATTCAGTATAACGCATGGCGGCGGCTTTATCGCCATCAATTGAACCATAATTGCCCTGACCGTCGATCAGCGGCGCGCGCATGGAAAAATCCTGCGCAAGACGAACCAATGCATCGTAAATCGCGCTATCGCCGTGGGGATGGAATTTACCCATCACCTCACCGACGACACCGGCTGATTTCCGGTAGCCTTTGTTATATTCAAGCCCCATTTCGTGCATGGCATATAGAATGCGGCGATGCACCGGTTTCAAACCATCGCGAACGTCGGGAAGTGCCCGGCTCACGATGACGCTCATGGCATATTCCAGATAGGACTTGCTCATTTCATCGACGATGGAAACCGGTTCAATATCCGATGAACCATCGCTGCTGCCAGAGTTTGGATCTGGTATATTTGAATTGTCAGACAATGTAAGTTTTTACCTGATTGTGGACGTTGGCTTTAATTAGCTGATTCCTTTCGCTATTGCCAACAAATCACGCTTAATTATAGGGTTTTCAACTGCGAATGTTCTTGTGTGCCCTATGCGCAATTCTTGAAAATACAGTAATGATGGATTGAATTAATTTTTCAGCCGTGTCACGGAGCCAACACCGCATCGATTAGGAATTTGAACCATGAATTCTGACCTGCTTATCAACGCATTTGTTACGCTGTTTGTTACAATTGACCCGCCGGGACTTGCGGCCATTTCGCTTGGCCTTACGGTTGGAATGAATTCTGCCCAACGGCGCCAGGTTGCTTTGCGCGGTGTGCTCATTGGAGTAGGTGTGTTGATAGCATTTATGATGATTGGTGCAGCATTGCTCAGCACGCTCGGGATTACTATGGAAGCTTTCCGCGTTGCTGGGGGATTATTGTTATTTTACATAGCTTTCGAGATGGTTTTTGAGAAACGACAAGAGCGCCATGAAAAAAGCGCAGAGCGTGCAATTACCCGCGACGACATCCACAATGTGGCGGTATTTCCCTTAGCTATTCCGTTGATTGCCGGCCCTGGATCTATATCTGCTTCAATTTTATTAGCATCACAATTTTCCACGCCAATTGAGCGGATTACCCTGGTTGGTATTTTGCTTTCCGTTGCGGTCATTTTGTACTTGTCACTGGCGCTTGCCGACAAGGTTGATCATCTGATCGGCGATACGGGACGAATAGTTGCTACCCGCCTGTTGGGTATTTTGCTGGCAGCCTTGTCGGTTCAATATATTGCTGATGGGGTGCGAAACCTGGCGGCCAGCTAAATATCAATCCGTTCTATCTACCGGGAAGTTTCACTTCGATGGTTTTGCCGCCATAGGCATGCACCTTGTCATGGGCGCGAATAATTACTGTGGTGATGCCATCTGGAATTTGGATGCCGGATTTATTACGGGTAAATGGCTGCTCATCTTCGTGCGGATGGGCCAAGACACGGGTTGCGTAAATGGTTCCATCCTTGCCAATCACTTCCCATGCATCGGCATAATGTTTCCACCCTTCATCATTATGGCGAACGGTAACGCGGAACCTGTAGGCGCCACCACCTTCAGCAGCAACGCCAACTTTGACAACATCGGCCTCGCCGGCAGTTGCAAAAGGTGTGTCAGATGTGGAAATTAAAAAAGAAATACTTAAAACAGTTACAAATTGGCGTATCATAGCAGCTCCGGCAGATTGGTTCCTGAGTTCAGGTGTTTAGCAATACAATAGAATGATAATAGAATGGCTTCTGGTTCAAAAAAAGTAATATATGCGGCATTAATCGGAAATGGTCTGATAGCGATCATGAAATTCATCGCAGCCGGGATGACTGGATCAGCCGCCATGCTTTCGGAAGGCATTCACTCATTGGTCGATACGGGCAATCAAAGCCTGTTACTCTATGGTATGCACCGGTCTAAACGACCTGCTGATGAGAAGCATCCGTTTGGCTACAGTTCTGAAATTTATTTTTGGGCGTTTGTGGTGGCAATATTGATATTTGCCGTTGGGGCCGGTGTTTCGATGTATGAGGGCGTTCAAAAGGTGATCCGCCCTCACCCGATTACCGACCCTACAATCAACTATATTGTGCTTAGTTTGGCCTTTGTTTTCGAAAGTGTTGCATGGGGAATTGCGTTAAAGGAGTTCTCCACCACCAAAGGCAAGCGAACCTATGTGCAGGCCGTGCGCGAATCAAAAGACCCGACTGTATTTACCGTGCTGTTTGAAGACACGGCCGCCATGTTGGGGTTGATCGTTGCCTTTGTCGGTATTTATTGTGCAGATACGTTCAATATGCCGGTGTTGGATGGCGTTGCCTCAATTGTGATCGGACTCATATTGGCCGGGGCAGCCTGGGTATTGGCCTATGAAACAATGGGTCTGTTGATTGGTGAGGCGGCGGCACCTGAAGTCACAGAGGCGATAACCAGCATCATTGATGCAACGCCAACAATAGATACATTGAATGAAATTAGAACCTTGCATCGTGGGCCTAATGATGTGCTGCTGGCGATTTCAGTTGACTTTGAGGACAACGTACCCGCTGGCAAGGTTGAGACCGCCATATACCAGCTGGAAATTGCGATTAAGCAGCGATTTCCAGTGGTCAAGCGACTGTTCATCGAAGTTCAGTCCGCAAAGCACCACGCCGAAGAAGTTGCACGAGCGGCGCAAATTTCAGACGGTAAGTAGAGCGCAGCACAGGTGCCGTGAAATTTGTAATGGCGGTAAACCCGCACCATCGGATACGTCAGTAGACACAACGTGTCAAAGAATGTTGCGAGGTGTTAGTGGCGGACAGGGTGGGATTCGAACCCACGGTACGCTCTCACGCACGCTGGTTTTCAAGACCAGTGCCTTCAACCACTCGGCCACCTGTCCCGCTGATATGCCTATGCGCTATTGGTAAAATTTATTCAAGAGGGTTTTGTGATTTTTGACAGATTGAATGCGAGGCTTCGAATTTTATCAACAAGGTCCGTTTAAATTTGGTTTTTTAGGTACAGGGATCGATAAAAAGGGGCACCGAAGCGCCCCTAAATATTTTGGTTTGGTTGATGAAGTGTTGATTATGTCCGGCGTTACTTGGCCAGTTTATCGTCCACACCTTTTACATAGAAGTTCATGCCAAGCAGAGTGCCGATTTCAGCTTTCTGACCAGCTTTCAGCCATTCTGTACCATCCTGTTTAGTGATTGGACCGGTAAATGGTTCGAACTCGCCAGACTTGATTTTTGCAGCTGTTTCAGTGGCCATTTTAGCCACGTCATCTGGCATATTTGTATATGGAGCCATGACAACATTGCCATCGTCCATACCATGCCAGACATCAACCTGTTTCCAGGTGCCATCCATAACCGCTTTTACGCGTTCAACATAGTATGGGCCCCATTCGTCGATAATTGAGGTCAGCTGGGTTTTAGGACCAAATTTGATCATGTCTGAAGCCTGACCGAAAGCTTTGATGCCGCGCTCGGCAGCAACCTGCATTGCAGCAGTAGAATCGGTATGCTGGGTCACAATATCGACGCCCTGGTCGATAAGGGCTTTGGCAGCATCAGCTTCTTTTGGCGGATCAAACCACGTGCTGACCCAAACAACTTTCAGTTTGAAATCTGGATTAATTGATTGCGCGCCGAGAATGAATGCGTTGATACCACGAATAACTTCCGGAATTGGAAATGATGCGATATATCCGGCAACACCGGTTTTCGACATTTTGGCTGCGATCTGCCCTTGAACATAACGCCCCTGATAGAACTTGGACGAATAGGTGGAGACATTTGGATGCTCGCGTTTGTAGCCAGTTGCATGTTCAAACTTTACATCCGGATATTTTTTGGCCGCCTTATTGGTCGGGTCCATATAGTTGAATGATGTGGTGAATATGATGTTACAGCCGGAGCGGGCTAGACCTTCGATCGGACGCTGAGCCTCGCTGCTTTCTGGAACGTTTTCCAGATAGGCAGTTTCAACTTTGTCACCAAATGCTTTTTCAACTGACAAACGACCCTGATCGTGTTGATAGGTCCAGCCAAAATCGCCAACTGGTCCGATATAGACGAAGCAGGCTTTGACTTTACCACCGTGTGAACCTGCATATGCTGCGGTCATTGGGGCTGTTACGGCAACTGCGAGAGTTACGGCAAGAGCCAGTGCGGATTTCTTAATCATTGAATTCTCCCTGTTTGATTTTCTTAAAAGTAGCTATACAGTTTAGTTTGTTCAATTGTCCAGTTTATCGGTCCGGTACAAAGGGCTGACCCAATGACGCAGGTGTATTTATCATGGTCATTCGGCGGTTTCTTGCAATTATTACAAGTACAATGATGGTTGCCAGGTATGGTAATGAGGTTAAAAACTGCGCCGGAATTGAAATGCCCAAAGCCTGGGCATGGAATTGGGCAATGGTGACGGCACCAAATAAATAGGCGCCAACCAACAAGCGCGCCGGGCGCCATGATGCAAAGACCACAAGGGCGAGCGCGATCCACCCCCTGCCCGCTGTCATGCCCTCAACCCATTGGGGGACATAGACCAGCGATAAATGAGCACCGGCCAAACCTGAACATGCTCCGCCAAACATGACGGCCATATAGCGGATACGGATAACCGGAATTCCAAGTGCATGGGCCGATTTTGCATTATCGCCTACCGAGCGCAACATTAGTCCTGCGCGGGTGCGAAACAGGAACCACGAAACAAGTCCTACCAGAATAAGAGAAGTGTAGAATATAGCATCCTGGCCAAACAGCAATTTACCGACCAATGGAAGATCGCTCAGGATTGGTATGTCTATTGGTGTCATTTTGATGCCCGGTTGGCCAACAAATCCTTCGCCGATCATACCGGACAGGCCCAACCCCAATATTGTTAGAGCCAAGCCTGTTGCGACCTGATTGGTAACCAGCGACAAAGTGAGGAAGGCAAAGAGCAGCGAGAACACCGCGCCCGCTCCTATGGCAACAAGTGCGCCAATATAGGGGTTTCCGGTAATTTGTGCGACTGAAAAGCCGGCAACCGCACCGATGATCATCATGCCCTCAACCCCGAGATTGAGTACACCTGAACGCTCGACAACCAGCTCGCCAGTAGCGGCTAGCAGCAAAGGGGTTGAAGCGACGCATACCGATATCAATATGCTTACAACTATTTGTGCATCCATCAGCCCGTACCTCCGGCTTTTGAGCTGGTCACTAATCTAATGCGATAGTGAATTAAAGTGTCACATGCGAGTACGAAAAACAGCAGCAGCCCCTGAAAAACGTTGGTTGCACGGTTGGATACCTGCAGGGCAATCTTTGCCTCTTCGCCACCAATATATGAAAGTGCAAGGATCAGGCCGGCGACCAGAATGCCTAGCGGATTAAGCCTGCCTAAGAATGCAACAATGATTGCTGTGAAGCCGTAACCCAGTGATAATTTGTCATCGAGTTTTTCAACTGATCCTGAAACTTCTGCAATTCCCGCCAATCCTGCAAGTGCGCCCGACAAAAGGAAAGCAAATATAGTCATCTGCTTGGTGCTGAAGCCTGCAAACCTGCCTGCCCGAGGGCATTCGCCCAATACGGTCACTTCAAAACCTTTGAGGGTTTTTGAAAGCATGAACCACACGCCGATGGCCACCAGAACCGCGAACACCGTGCCAAAATGTGCATCTCCATTGGGTATCAATTCTGGCAGAATGGCGCTTTCGTTAAATGATTTGGTGCCGGGAAAACCCATGCCTTGCGGGTCACGCCACGGGCCACGCACCAACCAATCCACGAATTGCTGGGCGATATAAACCAGCATCAGGCTGGTGAGAATTTCATTGGTGCCGAACCTGGCTTTTAAGAATGCTGGGATGGCTGCGAACAATGCGCCGCCGATCATGCCCATTATCATCATCATTGGCAGCAATAGCGGAGATTGAAAATCGTTGAAATAGACCGGGATGATAGCGCCAAACATGCCGCCAATTAAATATTGGCCTTCAGCACCTATATTCCAGTTGCCTGATCTGAAGCAAACGGACAGCCCGATTGCGATTAAAATCAGTGGCGTAGCCTTCAAGATGATTTGCTCAATCAGATAGGCATCGGTGAGCGGGAACACAAAATAGGTATAAAGTGCTTTGGCCGGGTCGACGCCCAACATCGAAAACATAATGGTACCAAAAACTAACGTAAATGCCAGTGCAAGTACCGGTGAAAGTGCAGAAAACAGTGGCGAATAATTGGCGCGTTTTTCAAGAAACAATATCATGCTGTTGCCTCTTGAGTGTTTGGGGTATCAGCGTCATTTTGGTGGCTGACCCCCATCAACATACCAATTTTCTCCCGGGTCATGTTTTTCGCCGGTTCAGGTTCAGACAAGCCTCCATCTGAAATAACACTAATTCTGTCAGACACTTCGAAAATTTCATCGAGATCTTGTGAAATTACCATGACCGCAGAACCGTTTGCGGCAAGATCAATCAGAGCCTGCCGGATACGGGCGGCGGCTCCCGCGTCCACTCCCCATGTAGGTTGATTAACAATCAGAACCGACGGATTGCGATCGAGTTCGCGGCCAACAATAAATTTTTGCAGATTACCACCAGAAAGTGCTGCGGCTGCAGGGTCTTCGCCGGATTTCCTTACATCCATATCTTCAATGATCTGGCGGGATAGGACTTTGACCTTTGATCGCCTGATCACGCCCATTCGCCCCAACCCAAGAAAATCTGCCCTATCTGAGCTGTGTCTGGCAAGCAGCAGGTTTTCACTCAGGGCGAAATTTGGTACGGCCCCATGTCCCAATCGTTCTTCAGGTACAAAGGCTGCGCCTAGATTCCGGCGCTCAGATATATCCAACCGCCCTGAGGGTATTCCATTGATTGTAATTGCATCGCTATCGGCCTGGATCGCCTCGCCCGATATGGCCTCGAATAATTCGCTTTGCCCGTTTCCGGCAACGCCTGCTATTCCAACAACTTCACCGGCCCGAAGGTCCAGCGATATACCTCGCAATGGCATGGAAAAAGGTGTCGCGGGCGGCATGGTGAGCGCATTCAATTTCAACAGAATATCACCGGTACCGCTACCAGTTTCGCGGTGAACAATATCAATTTCAGCACCAACCATTTTGCTGGCAAGGCTTGCGGCGGTTTCTTCGCGAGGGTCACATGCGTCAACCACTTTGCCGTGACGTAAAATTGTTGCTCGACTGCAAAGTCGCTGCACTTCTTCCAGCCTATGTGAAATGTAGAGAATTGAACGGCCTTCGTCGGCAAGACGCTCCAGAGTTTCGAATAGCTTGTTGGCTTCCTGTGGTGTTAGCACAGACGTTGGCTCGTCTAGAATTATCAGCGCCGGGTCCTGTAAAAGACAACGCACGATTTCAATGCGCTGGCGCTCTCCCACTGATAGATCGCCGACAAGCGCATCTGGATCAAGCGGCAATCCATATTCTTGAGATACCGATCTGGTTTTGTCTGCCAACTCGCCCATCTCGATATTATCTCCGAGTGAAAGGGCAATGTTTTCCGATACGGTTAAGGCATCAAACAACGAGAAATGTTGAAACACCATTCCTATGCCCAATATACGGGCCGCAGATGGATTGGCGATCTTCACCTTGTTGCCGCGCCAGACAATTGTGCCCGAGGTCGGCTGTAGCGAACCAAACAGCATTTTCACAAGTGTTGACTTGCCAGCGCCATTTTCGCCCAGCAATGCGTGAATCTCGCCATTGTTGACGATCAGGTCAACATTGTCATTTGCTTTTAATGTGCCGAAGATCTTTGTGATTCCCGATACGGATAATAGCTCTTTGTTATTGTCGTCTGAATCTACCAAGTCCCGACCTATTGATTTGTGTTCCCGATAAAAGCGTGAGGCAATTAGTCGGAATAATCAACCTCAAATACTCCAGATACAGGTGCTACACATTTTATTTGATAATGATTACTTCCGCTTTTTTCTGACATAGAAGTTGACCATTTCGACCATCGCCGAAAATGCCATTGCGAAGTATATGTAGCCACGTGGAATGTGGAACCCGAGCCCCTCACCAACCAAAGATATACCGATTAGCAGCAGGAATGACAGGGCCAATATTTTTGTTGTCGGGTGATCACGGATGAATTTTGCAACAGAACCCGAAGCAATATACATGACCGCCATAGAAATTATTACCGCTGCGATCATCACTTCCACATGTTCGGCCATGCCTATGGCGGTTACAATAGAATCGACTGAAAATACAATGTCGATAATAATGATTTGGACAATGATCGCGACGAATGGACGGGTTGATTTACGGTCGGCTTCTTCTTTTTCTTTCTCACCTTCAATTTCTTCATGAATTTCGGTTGTACCTTTGTACAAAAGGAACAGGCCACCCGCAATCAGGATAATATCTCGCCAGGAATAACCGTCGCCAAACAGCTCGAACACATCGTCCTGCAATCCAATGATCCAGGTTAGAATCAACAAAAGTAAAATTCTAAAAACCAAAGCCAGAGCAATGCCAATTTTTCTGGCTCGTTCTGCCTGTTCAGCTGGAAGCTTGCTTACAATAACTGATATAAATACAATGTTGTCTATACCCAGTACAATTTCCATGATGGTCAGGGTAATGAGACTTGCCCACACGGCCGGGTCATATAGCAGTTCAATCATATCTTAGAATATTACTTTCCAATTATGCCTGCATTGCAAATCAATCGTCACCCAGATTAAAAATCTGTATGACAAATCCGATAACGTATAAATAAAGGCCGGAAATTGCGATGCCAGTTTTCACTATGTAGGATACATCCATATTTTTGAAAGCCATCATCTCCTGCAGAGACCGTGGGGTAATATCCAATCCCAACAGTGCCCACATGCCGGCATCCATATTTTCATAAATTGCCGCAAGACCGCAAACACTCCAAACAGCAAAAATACTCAGCGTTAGTGTGCGTAAGGTTTTTACCCTGACCGGGTGGACAAAATGAATAGGCATGAAAGTGAGAAATGCCGATAGCACAACCACGCCCAAGGCAATACTCCAACCGGGCTGCAACACAAAAAGAGTAAACACCACCATATTCCAGCATACGGGAAACCCGCGAAATGAATTATTGACCGTTTTCATGCGGGTATCAGCATAGTAGATTGCGCTGGTACAAACGATGAGAGCGGCGGCAAAAAATGAAATCCGTTCCTGCAAAAAACCACTTTGGTAAAGTGCAAAAGCCGGTATCAGCACGAATGTAACATAGTCAATAATACTATCCAGCAGTTCGCCAGACCAGTTTGGCAGCACTTCTTTGACCTTGAAATATCTGGCCATTGGCCCGTCAACACCATCAACCAGCAAGGCCACGCCTAGCCAGAACCACATGATATTAAACCGATATTCTGCCGCAGCGGCCAGTGCCAGGAATGCCCAGAATGCGCCGGATGCGGTGAAAAGATGCACCGAGAACGCAACCAGTGTCTGGCGGGTAATGCCATACATAATGAAAATTCCTTAGGTCTGGTCCCTATGGTCCACGCCAATCCAGTTTGCAGATTTCAGCAGATTTTCCACCAAAATCCCAATTGCGGCCAAAGGCACGAAATCGGCTGCGTTCCGATTTGGCAATCGTAATATCTTCCGCAATCCAATATTGCGAATTGCGAATAACTGTATCTTCGCCATTCTTCTTACCGGGAATCGGCGTTACTGCACCATCAATAATTTTTGGAATTTTAACAATCCGTGTTTTATCGACGGTCTCATAGGTGATTGGGTGATGCTGCACACCCAGAAAATTTCCGACCAGTATGGAAAGCAAATGGGTGGTGCCGCCTGCTTTCCCGGTGAATATTTTGGTCAATGCCTTGGTCGCATAAATCGAGGCTTTTTCGTCGATGAAAAGACCGGCTGTCCAGTTGCCCCTGCTCATATAGCCTGGTATTTCCATGATCAAACCTAGATTGATACCCGACAAATCCACATCGCCAAAATGGCCATCATCTATTCTAAATCCGGCCCATGTCTGGCAATAACCTTCAGTTGGCGGGTGATTGCCCAATGAAAGCACGCAAGGACAAAATACAGTGCAATTACAGGAAAGGACCAACTCCCCTTGCATTTTCCATGGCTCCTTCGCCATTTTTACCGCTCCTTCTTACGAAAACGTTATATTTACAGAGTTGAGCACCAAAAAGGCTCCCCATGCAAGCAAAACTACACCAATTAGGCGCGTTATAGCTTTACCTTCACTGGTTTTTTCGAGCAGGGTAAACAGGGTTAGAAAGGCCATCCAAACCAAATTCATAGTGCCGACCGTTAGCATAACCAGCATAAGAGCCCAGCAACAGCCAAGGCAAAACAGTCCCTGTTGCAAGCCGAGTTTGAAAATATCTTTTTTGCTATTACTCCATTGCCCGAAGATAATTGCAAACGGATTGCGGCATTTGACCAGACAGGCATTTTTCAGGCTGGAAAACTGATAGAGTCCAGCCAAAATTAATATTGCACCACCAACCAATCCAACAGTCGGCGCTGAGGTTCCTGCCGAACTGCCCGCGGCAATGATTGCCGCCTGCAACAGCGTTGCCTGTAAGGAAAAACCGATCCAAACTGCCATATATCCGGCGGCAAGATAGATTAGTGAAACGGCCGGTTCATTGCGCCGTGCGGCCGTATCTGCGATCTCGGCATAGGTTCTAAGCATTGGTGCGGCGGTCGGTAACATCATAGCAATCGCCATCATAAACCACATCAGGAACATTATAATTATGCTCTCGAAAGTGATTGCAGCATCAATTGATGCGGGGGAGCAGATTGATACAATATAAGCGACCCATTGATTGTTTGATGCAATGTCGAGGCTACGAAGTAGTGGTTCAAGCAATTGCATCGAGGGGCCAAGTGTGCCACCGGCATTTGATGATGCGATACCTTGCGCTGCCAAAATCAGCCATACCCAGGCGATTGCAGCAATCGGTAATACCAACCCATACACAATGAGCGAGGGTTTGTTGACGATATTGGCGAGCAATCGCGCAAATGTGCCAAGTGCGCTAAAAGTGGTTTGCTCTTTTTGACACAGCTGGTCTTTTGATTTTTGATGGTCTGTCAAATCGACGCGCATTAAAAGCTATGCTTTCACTAATTGAATTTTGATCTATTCTGCTGAGATAACGGAAAAGGCGATATGATGTCCATCAAATCAAACGCAGAATTCGATATTGTTGTTGTGGGTGGCGGTCTTGCGGGGCTTACAGCAGCACTGGCCCTTTCAACTGAAATTGACAAAGCAGCTGACGCGGTAATTGGCAAAGCCAGAATAGCTTTGGTCATGCCAAAAACTGACCGCATTGATGGACGGACAACTGCACTTTTGGGCCAATCGGTTGATTATCTTGAGAAACTAGAGGTCTGGCAGGAATGTGTCAGCGTATCGGCGCCCCTATCCATCATGCGAATTATTGACGGAACCTCAAGGCTTTGGCGTGCGCCGCCGGTTGATTTTAAGGCAGTAGAATTGGGATTGGAGGCATTTGGCTTCAATATTGCTAATGCGGCGTTGGGTAATGCGCTTTTGTCTAAAATTAAAGCACAGAGCAAAATAACAATTATTGAAGACAGCATCACTGATATTCAATCTGGTGCTGAGATTGCGCACCTTATTGCTGCCGGCAAACAGAGCATTTACGCTAGGCTGGTTATCGCAGCTGACGGCAAAAATTCGACTATACGCCAGAAGGCAGGTATTTCAGTTCACGAATGGAAATATCCTCAACTGGCTGTTGCACTCAATTTTACCCACGAATATTCGCATAATTTCACATCTACTGAATTTCATACGGAAGAAGGTCCATTTACCATTGTGCCAATGCCCGATCTTGACGGGAAATATCAATCGGGACTGGTTTGGGTCATGAAGCCGGAAAATGCCGACCATTTTTTGTTACTTGAAGGCGCCAAACAGGAAAGAGTTGTTGAAGATAAAATGCAATCAATGCTGGGAAAAATTGCCTTTGCAACGGCCGCACAGCAATTCCCCTTATCCGGTATGATTGCCAAACGATTTGCCGACAATCGTGTTGCGCTTGTGGGTGATGCGGCGCATCTTTTTCCGCCAATTGGTGCGCAGGGGTTTAATCT
>JALSIJ010000138.1 GCA_026981655.1 Rhizobiaceae bacterium
GTTCCATCAGGCTTTCTCCGCATCAGTTTTTTTGAGTTTTTTTCTGCGCCGGCCCAAACCGCTGATCAAAAGTACGACGCCAATACCAGCGGTGAAAACAACTGCGGTTTCGCCCAACGTGTCATAACCGCGATAGCTGCCCAATATGGCGGTCACAATATTGGGCACATCAATTTCCACCGGTGTACGGGAAATATATCCCGGAGCCACATGTATGTGTACCGGCGCATCGGCAGCACCAAAATTCGGCATATCAAGCGTGCCATATACTAAAACCGCCCCGGTTATGGTGACCACAATCAGGGGCAGTATGGATGAGTGCGATGGTTTTTTCTCGGTCCGCGCGGTCAGCGCAATGGTGCCCAGCATCAATACGGTTGATATGCCCGCGCCAACTGCAGCCTCAGTAAAGGCCACGTCGACCGCATCGAAAGAGACGAATAGCAGGGCAGATAACAGGCTGAACACACCGGAAAGCATGACCACACCAAACAGTTTGCGCACCCGCACAATCGAAATGGCTGTGACCACCAGCATAATGTAGAGGGAAAAATGAATCAGGTTTTCGATGTCAAATCCTCGTTCAATTCTGCAGTTATGGGCTCTGCGGTCAAGGGTGGTTCTATCACGTCGGCAGGAACAACCGGCTTGCCGCTTTTGTCTCCCAGTGGGCGAGAGCCTGAAACAAACGCCGCATTGGCGATCGCATGGGTGGAAGTAGGGCCGGTAATCAACAAAAATATACCGATCAGCACCAGTTTGATGGTGACAAATGTAAGCCCTGCCTGCAATGCCATGCCGAGAAGCAACAGGCCTGCGCCAGCGGAATCGACAATTGCCGCCGCGTGCAACCGTGACCAGAAATCAGGAAAACGGATAATCCCGGTGGCACCGATGATTAAAAATATCGACCCGGTCACAATGGAAACCCAGGACACTCCATTAATGACAATATCAAGAATACTCATTGAGCGTTCTCCCCATTGTCTTTGATATTTGGCTGGTCGCCCAATGCGCGGTAGCGGAAAAACTTAAGTATGGCGATAGTGCCGACAAAATTGATCAGTGCATAAATCAGCGCGATGTCGAGAAATTCCGGGCGCTCAAACAGAAACCCTAAAACACCGATAAACAGCACGGTGCAAGTGCCAAATGTGTTAACCGCAAGCACCCGGTCATAAAGCGTTGGGCCGGCAATCAGGCGAAACAGCACCAGAATCATGGTTACAAATAATGAGAGTACGGCCACCACAAACATCAGGCATCACCTTTGTCATATTCAATGGTGGTAATTCGGCGGTCCATTTCAGCCAATGCATCCAAATCCGCCGCCTCCTCTGTAAGTGCATGAACTAGGAAAGTTTTGTTTTCTGTTTCAACCGTAATGGTTGCCGGTGTGAGAATGATCGAATTGGCGAACAGGACCTTACCGAGATCTGTTTTTTGACTGGTCGGAACATCGAATAGGGTTTGTTGTAAAGTAATGGTTTTTGCCAGAATTATTCTTGTGACTGACCAATTTGATTTGGCAATTTCGACA
Organism: Rhizobiaceae bacterium; assembly: GCA_026981655.1. Taxonomy (GTDB): domain Bacteria; phylum Pseudomonadota; class Alphaproteobacteria; order Rhizobiales; family Rhizobiaceae; genus SZUA-100. Next base: position 1,541 of record JALSIJ010000138.1, read on the forward strand.
GCCAGCCAGCCGAGGTACAAAATAAATCCAACAAAGGAGTGCTGAGTATCATTATTGGCTTTTTTGAAAAGGCCCATACGTTGAGCAATTGCAAGAGTTGCAAGGGTCGATACGATACCAAGCCCGATCAGCAAAGGCTTGAACAGGCCCGACAATAACAGCCACAATGCAAACAGTCCAAGGCCTATTGCCAATAATCGCACCATCAAATTATATTCCGTCCGGTTTCCGCGTTTTCTCCACAATGTGGAAATCTGGTTCTGTTTGAATTGAGGAACTCAAAATATCTTGCATTCCAAGCTTCTTTGAGATGTCAAATATCTGAACCATACGCAAGGCCGACCGGGCCAAAAACTGGAAATATCCAAACATAGTTTCGTGTTGTTCCGATCAAATGCGGGTAAAATTCATGCTGGTTGATTTTATAGAATAGGTGACAATTGAGCAATTACAAACAAATTGGCTGAAATTTGCAGAGGGAGGCCGATTTACCACGTATATTTGATATGGACGCCAAAATCCGGACAAATTGGCTACGTAATACAATTGTCAAAAATTGATTGTTGTTACGCATTTGTAATAAATCTGGAACTATAATGGAGATTATGCTGCCTGCGACAAGTTACCAGCGTAATTCGCGCAGATAAAACAATATTTATTGCAATTAATATTTATCTTGTTTGACTTTTGATGCAGTTGTCAGGTATCTGCAGTTAGTTTCTGTGATTTGGTGAGCATCATCCCTAACAATTAATTCTGATGCGCCAGATATGTCAGGAATGATCCCTAAAACCAACCTAAATTAACAATGGATCATATAATGGAAAATTCCGAAAAGCCGGACATCGCTGATGATGTCCTGTTGGATCTCACTACTGATATTGTTTCAGCCTATGTGGGCAACAATTCAATCAATTCACACGACCTCCCATCAATCATAACTGACGTTTATAAGTCATTGGCTGAGGTTGCTGGTTCTTCACTGGCACCTGCCGAGGCCGAAAAGCCAAAGCCTGCTGTTTCAGTTAAAAAATCTCTTGGACATGAATATTTGATTTGTCTTGAAGATGGTAAGAAATTCAAATCACTAAAACGCCACTTGAAAACCCATTACGATCTGACACCTGATCAGTATCGTGAAAAATGGGGCCTGCCGGCGGATTATCCAATGGTTGCACCCGCCTATGCCGAGGCACGCTCAAATCTTGCCAAACAGATGGGGCTGGGACAAAAGCGTCGCCGCAAAAGCAACTAACAATTGGGCCCGAACGGGCGCGCAGTTGTTGAGTGAATTACATTGTAAATTTTATGGGGCGGGACATTTAGTGTTTCGCCCCATTTTTGTAATGAGGCAAAAGTAATTTATCCTGTTGGATAATCATGTTTGCTCATGTCGTGATTGGTTCTCTGGTAAGTAATTGTATTTACGATATTAATCATACTTACTTGCACATCAGGATTTACCAGATCGCAAGATTCTATCCTCGATTCAGAAATTATACCTAGTAATAGGATCAAATTCCTATTACAATATTCTGAAAGGAGAGATGAATGCCATTGGGAAAACAGGCGCTATCCGTTTCATATCGGACGGCCATGCCAAAAACAGCTGATTATTGTACAGCCGATCAATCGAAGAAATCTGCCTTACGGATGCTTGGCCCGGCTGAAAATGCCTCAATAAGCGAATATGGGTGTCGCCTGTCGATTGCAACAATCGTCGCCGTAACCAATACGGCTGAACAGGAATTGCACGCTCAATCCAGATCAACCGCAGAAATTGCTCTGGCGCGTCAAACGGCAATGTATCTTGCCCATACGAAGTTTGGAATAACCTATTCAGAGGTCGGAAGTTTCTTTAATCGCGACCGCAGCACCGTTGCCCATGCCTGCCGGTTGGTCGAGGACCGCCGTGACATTGAAGAGTTTGATGAGCGCCTATGCCGAATGGAAAATCTGGTTGACGTGGCCCTGAGAGGTTCATTTGTTGTGCAGCAATTTGCCTCCGGCGAAGTGGGAAATGCCAAATGAATAAATCGGTTCAGTCATCAAAAAAAATACGGCTAAAAATACTGAAATTTTGCGCATCCAAAAAAGGTACTGTCTCAATCCTTCCGGCAAAACTAGATGGATATATCGTGCTTAAAAGTAAAACCGCCTGTTTAAATTCAATACCGATAATGGCAGTAGATGCGCTGAAAAAACAGGGGATGGTTGTTGCGTCAAAGAACAGTTTGCAAACAACGTCGGCCGGTAAAATGCACCTGCGCCGGGCGCTCTGCCAGGTTGATGAGTTTCAACAACAGCACCGTCTGACCGGGCATCGCAAAGTCCTGGTCGATAATAATCTTGAAACACTCATTTCCAATGAGGGGGAATCACCTCTCACGCGGCTGCGATATCGTCCGGCAAAGGATGGCAAATCCTATATTGACGATATGGAGTTTCAGGCGGGTGAGCGCTTGCGGACAGATTTTTCCAAAGGGCAACTGACCCGGCAATTGTCGTCCAATTGGAGCGTCACCGAAAACGAAGTTTCAGGCTCGAATGGTCGAAACGGCATTGTAGATTTATCTGATACGGCGCTTGCGGCGAGAAAACGAACCACTGCGGCATTCACCGCCGTTGGGCCAGAGTTTTCAGGCGTTCTGATGGATATTTGCTGTTTTCTAAAGGGGCTGGAATTGGTGGAAAATGAACGCCAATGGCCGCCGCGCTCGGCCAAGCTTATGTTGAAAACCGGCCTGTCCATTTTGGCAAGGCATTATGGATTTGCAAAATCTGACAATAAGAAAAGTCGAAATTCGTCATCCCTGCGCCATTGGGGAGGTGACAATTTTAAACCGAATATGTTCCCGGAATAACGGATTTGATTTGCGCGCTATTATGCCAGTGCTTTTTGTGCGTCATTTTTGATCCGCTCGATCATCGAGCGCAATCCGTTAGAGCGCTGCGGGGTTAAATGCTCTTCAAGTCCGATTTTTGAGAAAACTTCTATCGCATTAATATCCAAAATCTCACTTGCCTTTTTGTTCGAGTAAAGTGCCAGGGTAATTGCGACCAACCCGCTGACAATATGGGCATCGGAGTTTCCGACAAAATGAATAGCCGGATCATCACCTTCGCCCACCTGTGCCCAAAGCCAGACCTGACTAACGCAGCCTTGAACTTTGTTGGTATCATTTTGGTGCGCTTCGGGTAGTGGCTCGAGTGTTCGTCCAAGCTCGATCAGATAGCGATAACGATCATCCCAATCATCCAGCAGATCAAAATTATCAAATATTTCCTCAATGGATAATTGTTCAATTTCGGCGTCAGACATGAGTTTTCCCAAGCGTTTCAGTTCAGCCGTTGCTATAGACAGTTTTAAGAGGAAATTGAAGCGCTTGTTTACCTGTGTGACGAAAGGGCCAAGAGCGCGCGCGGCATTGCGGCGCTATTCAGGATTTGTCTTTGCTGTTAACGCTACCGGTAATTGTCATATCACCATTGTTTTGTGTTTCACCAAATTTATCATCCAGATATTCAAAGACAATTCGCGCGCCATACCGGGCTTTTTGCCCGAATGAGGAAACCACCATAGAACCGGTATTGCAGGTTTCGGGGTTTCGGTCGCAGAATTTTGAGAGGTCACCGACCGCCGATCTGGCAACTGACACGGCCTCCGCAGCACCCGCTATTTCCGCACCAGAGCTGTTTTCGTCGTTACCAGCCGGTAAAAATAGTATTACCAGCGACAACCAAAAAGCTGTTCTGACTATAAACATTGTCCCCGACCTTATATTTGCCCCAAATCTTTTGCGACACGCTAGTTTAAAAGTTGAAAGATCTAATTGAGGAGAAAGTGACAATTTTACTCAAAATTGATCGGCTGCTGTTTTTGAAGCAAATACAGTGAGAATTTGCCTTTGATTCGTCAAAACCAGAATTGTTCATACAATATTTGCCGGTGTGCCGCTTTTGGAAACCATTTGTTCACCATAACTTTCGAAATACCCGGGTGATTGATAAAATATCCCACGAAACCCCAATTATCCAACTTTTCCTCTCCGGGCCTTAGCTATCCATTAAATTTGCTGTGAGAATTTGATCAGGTAGTTTTTTGCCGTCCTGTTGTTTGGGCGCGGTAAGTTAGGATTTGTATTGCGTACCATAACTGAAATTGGATTTTTAACTGAGCTTGCATCCAGATGGGTGCATCGTTCAATTCTGCATAATACAGAAATGGCCAATGCTCATGCACGGTTTATTGCTGGCCATTTGGCCGGTGGCATGCTGGCATTGCTGGTCTTTCCCCTGTGGCTTGCAGCAAAACAAGGCGTTACCGCTTTTGAAGCCGGTGTCTTTTTGTGGTTGGTCGCTCCAATCGCGCTTGCCACACTTGTATCAACCACCGGCAGGCTAAATTGGGGCATTATTGGCTCCCTACTGGCCGCCAGCGGGTTTATTGCCTGGTTCAGCGTATTGAGCGGTGGTTTAAACTCTGCTGTTTTGTTCTGGCTTTGCATATTACCAATTGAAGCGGCCCTGTTTGGTGGTCGCAAAACCATTATATATGGCCTTGCCGCAGCCGTTGCCGGTTTTGCCGCCATATTGCTGGTGCAAATGTTCTATCCTGTCTTCGTACCACAAGCCTTTATGTCTCAAACCTACACATTTTCAGTGTTGGCCGCCTTGGCCTATGGCGCAATGCTGGCATTTCGGATTGATTACCGGCGGCAGGATTCCAAGGCAAAAGTTGTTGCTGAAGAAGGTAAGTTTCAGTTGATCGCTGACAACTCTACTGATTTGATCACCCTTCATGCGGAAAATGGTGAAACTGAATATGCGTCATCAGCTTCAGAAAAAATGCTTGGTTGCGCGCCCGTAGCACTTTGTGGCCACGGGTTGTTTGAGCGCGTGCACCTGCATGACCGAATTGCCTATATGACCGCATTTTCAGATGCGGCAAATTCTGATTGCGAAGTAACCGTCGCCTACCGGGTGCATATCCCTGTGAGCGAAGGTTCCAATACACCCACCACCCGCTGGATGGAAACCCGCTGCCGTAAGGTGCTTGATCCTTCAAATGGTGCGGTGGAAATTGTCGCCGTCACCCGTGATATATCGGCGATCAAGGAAACCGAGGCCGCACTTACCCTTCAGCGCGAAGAGGCAATGAAATCCAGTGAAGCGAAAAGCCGTTTCCTGGCCAATATGAGCCATGAATTGCGCACGCCACTCAATGCAATCATCGGATTTTCAGATATTTTGAAGCAGGATCTATTCGGTAAGCTGGAATTCAAAAAACACGAGGAATATGTTGGTCTCATCAAGGATTCAGGCGAACACCTTTTGCATTTGGTCAATGGTATTCTGGATATTTCAAAAATCGAGGCCGACCGTTATGAATTGTTGCCAGAGCCTTTTGATGTTCGTGAACTGGTCAATGCAACATGCAGCATGATGGCGCCTCAGGCGGCAAAACAGGATATCCGGATTACCAAATTTATAGATGCTGACCTACCAGAACTAAACGCAGACCGGCGTGCCTGTCGTCAAATACTTCTCAATCTGTTGTCAAACGCCATTAAATTTTCTGGCAAGAATGGAAGAATTGATGTTTTTGTGGAAAACATTGGCGGTAATTTAAAACTGACAATCCGCGACTATGGCGTTGGCATGTCGAGCAAAGACCTTGAGGCTGTTGGCGAGCCATTTTTCCAAGTCGAAAGTAAGAATACCCGTGGCTATGAGGGCACAGGGTTGGGGCTGTTTTTGGTCAAAGGGCTGGTTGAATTGCACAATGGATCGCTTAAATTTGACAGTGTGCAAGGTGAGGGGACAACGGTTTATGTCACCATGCCGGGCGAGCCTGAAAAATCACGACCGGTTCCAACTGATGTGAGCGGAAGCCTCATTCACCTTCATACCAAAACCAGCAAATCCGTACGATATAAATACAGGAGCGATGATAATGAACGTATCCAGGCAACGAGCTAAGCGGCGCAAGAAATCAGGATTGTTTGCTGGTTTGGCATCCGGAATACAAAAATATCCTGCCCTGTCAGGGGGCGCGACAGCGTTTGCTGTCGTCATGTCGCTAATTTCCGCCAATGCCGTTTGGTATCAGCCAGACCAGCACCCGGCACCGATTTTCTCCACCCGGGCAGATGCCGGGGTAAATGATGGCGCAGCACACCGAAAAACCCGAAGGATCACCACAAGCAGCATTAAATCACACACCAACCGGCGTTTGGATATTGCCCATGCAAAGCCGCAGGTAAGTGAGCTTACAAAAGAGCTTCAGATCGCATTGGCGGAGAAGAACATTTATTCAGGCTCCATAGATGGCATCTACGGAACAAGAACTAAAAACGCCATTGTCGCCTACCAGGAAAAGAACAACCTGAACGCCGATGGCAAGGTTTCGGCAAAATTGCTATCGCATGTTCTGATGTCTGGAAAAGCTATCGCCAGAATTCCCGTGCCAACCCATAATGTTGCATTTTCCGGTTCGCAAAAAACAGATGCCTCCAATACCAAATCGAAAAAGCTTGTCTCTGAAATTCAGGCCGGTTTAAAGAATTATGGCTATGAAGATATTGTTATCGATGGTGTGATGGGCAATCAGACCTCGAACGCCATCAGGCGGTTTGAGCTTGACTACGGCCTCCAGATTACCGGTGAGGCCAGTAGTAGCCTGTTGAAAAAGCTCAAAGACATTGGCGCGACGGGCCGCGGCTAGTTCGAGCGCGAGCGAATATGCGTGTTACATCAAATTTTTGGGTTGGCGGCTATTTACGCCGCGCTATGGCTGAAGGCTGCTTTTCCAGCGTCGTGAAACGCGGCGCGGAAGAAGCCGGTGCGATCTTTATTATTCTCAATTATTGTAATGGTGAATTTTCGCTGTTCGGGCCAGCACCGCAGTCGATGTTCGATGAAAATGCACAAGGCGACCGGTTGTTTACAACCCTTGTCGAAAAGCAGCCAGAGCAAGCGGTCCTGGATCGCCTTGAAAGTGAGAAAAAGTTTGATTCTGATCTTTGGATCATCGAAAATGAAGATCGTGCCGGGCGCTCATTTCTGCAATTGGCAAAAGACTAATTGCGTAACAATCCACTGCTAGACGCTTTCATATTTATATGGAAGCAGTCAGGCCACTATTGGAGCTCGGTATGCAAATCGATGAAATCGATTTGAGGGCGAAACTGGCCCGGTGCTTATGCATCGCCCACGTGGAGGCCGGGCGCAAGCTCAAGTTGCACGTTAAACAACGCGAAGCGCAAAACGTGAGCCAGTAGAAAAACCCGATTAGCCGTGAGTGAAAGCACTTGGAGCGATTCAGATAACCGCGAAAGTGCTCTAAAGCATGCCGATATTAAGTACCGAACAGCTTGCGTTCTCCAGTTTGCGGCATTGCCTGAGGCGCAGCTCTTTCATAGTCACCATTGCGCCACTCAACTCTGCCATCATCAATGGTTGCGGGTGCAAAGGTCGGAGTTTCATCGGAAATAGCGCCGCTCCAGGTTTTAACTGTTTCTAGGCAGGCCTGTTGATTCAATGCGGGATAAATTTTAGAGATTCGTTGGGTGTTATGGGCTGACAGGCCAACATTGAGGATAGAATGAGTAATGATCTCCAATGCTGTCTTTGTTTCCACATTGGCCGCTTTCAGGCACACCGACATAGTGTCACCACTGCGGTCTGCAAAAACCGAACGGGCAGATTCTGCACTTAGGCTCAATTCCTGCTGAATTGCTGTAACCTGATCTTGTCTGCTTTTTCGAATGGTGGCCTGCAACAGGCGCTCCGCGAAGGGAATGTTCTCATCAACTGGCAATTCAGAAAGAAGATCCTCGACCGAGCCAAGCCTGCGCCCGCGATTGGCCAGCGTGATCAACTCATCCATTGCGAGTTTAATTTTATTGCTTTGAGGTGTTGAATTATCTCTGGTGGCAGCCGGCTCCGATATTACATCGGTTTGGTCGGTTTCGATCATCAGGTCTGAAATTTGCGCCTTACCATTTTTCAAAATAACATTCATTCGATCCAAAGCATTGGCAACGTCGTTGCTTTTTTTGGCTAATTCAGGCTTCGGCAATTCCATAACGTCTTTGGCTTTGGGTTTCGAAGTGCGCATATTTGCTAAATCGATCGCCGGATTATCTTCCAATCTGCGTGAAACAAGATAGTCTTCAAGTTCGGCAAGTTTGCTGATGACCGTTTTGCCAAGGTCATCGCGATTGGCAATAACGCGGTGATGAAGGTTGGATGTTTTGTCGATTATTTGCAGCAGGTCAAATTGCCCAAGAGACTTCGAATAGGCGAGGATAGGCGCTGCGATTGCCGCATCTTCCATTGCCAGATAAAGCAGAATTTGCCTTGGCGCATAATAATGCTTTGAAAGGGCGCTGGCGATAAGCCGTTTGGCCGCTTCGTCGGTTTCTGAAATCAGCGAATAAAACAGCTCGCGAAACTGATCAACTTGCGTTTTGTCAGGTCTGGTGAGACTGCAAAACGTATCTGTTGCGGCAAGCATTATATCAGAACGTCGGCTGGCAACCTGACCGGCGGCGAGGCGGCTGAAACTGGCTTGGCGTCTGGAATTTAGCGGCATTACAAAAGTCGATCCAAATTGATTTGGCGGTATCATCGTCGAAGAGTGTTAGCAATCTGTTAACTATGATGAATTTTCGCCGGAAAGATGGAAGTATATTTGTCGAGGCGGGGCCCAATTTTAAAAAACTATATGAAAATTAAAAAATAAATCTCTCGCAACTGGCATTATTTAAAAAATTGTCAATTGCCGGTATCCAAGATTCGTCCGGTTGAAGTGCCCTGATTAATACGAATCCCTCATCAATCTGAGCTTCGACAACAATGGATTGATCCACGGATGCTGGCGGATCTTCTCGCAATATCGACATTTGAACCGGGTTTAAGATCAGCAGGCTTAATTGTTGGTCAATGGTCGTGCGATCGTTAAACGAATAGACGTTTTTGCCAAGGCGGTCGAATATTGCAACAGACCAAAAGGGCAGGCGGCCGGCGCTTTTAATCAGCACCGGTCCTTCAGATAATGAAAACCGGCAAGAGGCCAGCTCAAACAAAGGGTCTGTTGCCGAAAGCAGACTGGAATTGTTTCCGCCCGCATGGTTCAAGCGAGAGAAATTCCATTTTGGACCGGTCGCAACGAGTTTGCTCCACGCGTCTTGCGAGGCAAGGGATGGGATCAGCAATATGATCGAGATATGGATGATACCCGCAAGTACCAACCCGCTGATTATTGGATAAACTGGGACCCTCATTCGATACAGTCCCTATTGATAATTTTGGGCATAACCGGTTCGGCCAATGCGGCGCTGCCGGTTATAGGGGTGTCGTAAAGTCTGATGACAAATCGCATCGGGCCTTTGCCGGAAATCGAGAGCCAGTTTCCAGGCGCCGGTTGGCTGCCGATATTTATTGAAAATGTACCATCCTGACGTCGCAGCAAAGTTTGCGAGAAAGCTGTGTTTTCCACCCCGGTTTCACTTTCAATGGTGCGTTTGTTTTGATCTTGCGCCGACAGTGTCCATAGCCTTGCAGGTGGTGTTGCGCCAATAATTTCATACTGGCATTCCCGGTCAAGCGGCTTGCCAAACTGGTCTGTGGTTAAATAAAATGCGAGCCCTTCAGCCGCCCCCAATGGCACCAAGCCATCTTTTGCCACGCGTGCACGAGTGTATGGGTCCGCATCAGTGCTGCCCGCCAGCGGCCAAGATGTCCATTGCCCGATCTTGACTGAGCCAAAAGAATTATCTGCCTCAACCGCCATCCATGCGGATACCCCGCCAACGCCGAGGCCGATGGCTAAAATGATGGATATATTGGCTAATTTCCGCAAACTTGTTTCTCGGTCAAACTGGATTCTGGCATGAAAAAACGAACAATCATTGAGACGTTACAGGCTTTGGAAAAATCTCTCCAGATGCGGTTTGAATATTTTTGGTTCCAGTAATATTTGCCACGCCATCAGGAAGCCGTAGCTTCTTGGCCGAGCGCAGGGTTTCTTCAATCTTTTGCAGCACCTTTCTGGTTGCGTTGGAAAGGGGCCGTTGCCGAATTCCAGATATTGGCGCCTCCGCACTGCCGGGCGCGATCCTGCGCGCATTGGGTTTTCTCCGCTTGCTGGCAATCCGTGATTGCTTAAGAAACGGAATAGGCCTGATCTCTATATTCTGGTGGGCATAGGTCATGAATTTTTTCCAGGTCATCGCCGGAAGATTGCCGCCTGTAAGCCTTCTGGTTGGCAGGAAATTATCATTGCCATACCAGATGGCAGCAACATAATTGCCTGTATATCCGACAAACCAGGCATCTTTGTAGGCTGAGGTGGTGCCGGTTTTACCCGCCGATACAATGCCATCAAGAGCCGATCGCCGCCCGGTTCCCCATACGGGCACCTGCGAAAGCATCAGGTTTAAATCTGCAATAGCTTTGTCCGAGATGATTTTCTTCGGCCTGGGGGCATCCTTTATGTAATTGTAGAGAATATTTCCAGCGGAATCAGTTATTTGGAGAATGCCATGTTTACCGGTCTGAAAGCCCGCAGACATAAATACGCCGTAGCCGGCGGCCATTTCCATTACCGTCACATCGTTCGATCCAAGCGGCATGGAAGGGTTTGGCAACAATGGTGATTCAATGCCCATCTTGTGTGCTGTTTCAACGATAATTTTCCTGCCCATCATAGCCCCAAGCCGCACAGGCACCACATTGACCGATTTAACCAGCGCACGGGTTAGGTTGATGCGACCGGAATAGCGACCATTGTAGTTTCTTGGCGACCAGCCCCGAATTGTAATCGGTGCATCCGGCACAATAGACGTTGGCGTAAAACCGTTTTCCATCGCGGTTGTATAAACAAATGGTTTGAAGGAAGAACCCGGTTGGCGCCGCGCGGTCGTTGCCCGGTTAAACTGGCTGGCACCATAATCGCGCCCGCCAACAATGGCACGAACCGCACCACCATTTTCGATAACCACCATGCTGGCCTGCGACACACCCTTGACCTCACCAAACAAACGCAGATGAGACTCAATCGCATCATCGGCGGCCCGTTGCAGGCCCGGGTCAATGGTCGTGCGTACTATTAGCGAGCGGGTCGGAAACCCGACGGCCAGTTTCTTAACTTCCCCATAGGCCCAGTCGAGAAAATAATCGGGCGTTTCCTTACTGTCGCGCTCAACCGCAGTTGCCGGGTTACGCCGGGCCGAAATCACCTGACCCTCGGTCATAAATTCCGCCTGCACCATGTTGGTCAACACCTCATTGGCCCGCGCCCGCGCCGCTGGAAGGTTGATATGCGGCGCATATTTTGTTGGGGCCTTATAAAGGCCCGCCAACATGGCGGCTTCTGCCAGCGATACATCCTTGATGTTTTTCGAGAAATAAAACTCAGAGGCAGCCGCTGCCCCAAATGCACCGCCGCCCATATAGGCACGGTCGAGATAGAGTTTCAAAATTTCCTTCTTGGAAAGGTTGAATTCAAGCCAGATTGAAAGGAACGCCTCTTTGATTTTGCGCTCGAGCGTACGTTCATTGGTCAAAAACAGGTTTTTAGCCAATTGCTGGGTGATCGTACTGCCGCCTTGAACAACCGATTTTGCCTTGGCATTTTCAATCATCGCGCGGGAAAGGCCAAACGGGTCAATGCCGAAATGCTCAAAGAACCGACGGTCTTCAGTGGCCAGAACCGCTTTGATGAAATGATCAGGAAGCAAATCAATCGGCTCCGCATCATTGTGCAAAATACCCCGGCGACCAACTTCGGTGCCAAACCGGTCTAGAAACACCACCGAAAAATCGTCCTGTGAGCGCCAGTCTTTCTCAGTTTCTTCAAAAGCCGGCAATGCCAGCGCCAGCAAAAGCACAAAACCCGCAAGTCCGATTGTTAGCCCTTCACAGGCAAACTCGACCATAAATTTCTTGAAGCCATAAACCCTGAACCGGCGGAAAAATACTGTGATGATTTCCCATCTGTCACCGGCAGAGGCAAACATATTGTAGATTGAGGAATCAATCCACGAATCCACCTCCATTAATTTGGACCAGCCTTTGCTCTTTTTCTGGGGATTGAAGGGATCGCTCAAGAATGGGCCTCTCGAATTATTTGAATATCAGATATAACAACAATATGGCGTTTACCAGTATTAGGCATCTAGTTAGCAGAGCATCGCGGTGGGTTAAGGCATTATATCAATGGCAGGATGCACTCTTCAAGGGAAATAACAAAATAGTATGAACAATGATCAACCAGATGCGCCGCCCTATTGGGAAGTGAAATCTCTCGCTGATATGAATGAAAGCGAATGGGAGGGTCTTTGCGATGGCTGCGCACGCTGTTGCTTAAACAAGCTGGAGGACTGGGATAGTGGCGAGATTATCTGGACAAATGTCGCCTGCACCTTGCTTGATGGCGAAAGCTGCAGATGCCGCGACTACGATAATCGATTTGATAAAGTGCCGGACTGTTTGCAATTGACCTTGAAACTGGTGAACGAGCTTTCATGGCTGCCACCCACCTGCGCTTATCGGCTGCTGAATGAGGGCAAGCCACTGCCCGGATGGCATCCGTTGATTACTGGCGATCCGCAGTCGGTTTTTGATGCAGGAATATCGGTGCGGGGCCGCACAATTCCTGAAGATGGCATTACGCCTGAGGATTATGAAAATCATCTGGTCAAATGGCCGGGCAGGGTGCCGAGGAAATTTAAATAGCATTAATTCCCAATATAGGAAAATAGTCCTTGACTGCGAAACGGTGATGAGGTATACCTTTGTTACAGTCGAAGAGGTGTCAGAAAAATCGGGCCGTTGTGGTCGAGGGCAACTCGTCGTGTGTAAAATCTCTAAATTCATTTCGATATAATTTGTAGCTGCTGAAGCTACCTTTACCTCACCCTCAAAGTGAGGGGTAAGAAGCACTTTTACTAGCAAAAATCCGGAGTACCCCGCCTGATGGAATATACATCGGAAGAACGCTGGCCGATGCTGCGCGATCTGCATGAAATACACGGTATTCCGCTGGAATTTTTGGCAATCGCCAGTGGCAAGCAGGTGGGAACAATTGAAAACCGGGCGCAAAAGGAAGGTTGGCTTGCCGAAGGGCAGGGCACTTTTGATCTAAACACCATCAACAAACTGGTCGGTCATCTGGCGGTGCGTTCCAGCCGCCAGTCTGAAAAGCTGTCGCGCGGAGAAGAGCTTTCCGAGATTGAAGAAAAAACCATGCGGGTGCTGACCGGGTCTATCTCGGTCATCAATAAATTTCTCCAAACTAAAATGCAGCTTGAACAAATTGAACAGCAAAAGCGGGGCAATGTACTTGGCGAATTTGGCGAAAATGGATGTGCTGGCGAAGACATATTGGCGATCCGCGCGGATGTTGAGGCATTTATTGACGCGCTTGGCGACGAGGAAGAAGACCCGCAAATTTCTCGAGAGCCTGAGCAATGAGGATGTTGTCAGGCTTAAATATCTCTGGCCGGTGCGTGCCGGGCACAAGCAATATGCGGTGCCGGATAAATGGACCAATTGGCTGATGTTGGGCGGTCGTGGTGCGGGCAAAACCCGGGCCGGTGCCGAATGGGTGCGCGGCATGATGAGCGGCGATAAAATGTACACGCCATCTCCGATCGGACGCATGGCACTGGTGGGCGAAACCTATGCCGCCGTGCGCGATGTGATGATTGAAGGCCAATCCGGCATTTTGGCGGTGCATCCCAATCGCGAACGACCCAACTGGATCAGCTCTAAACGACAACTGATCTGGCCCAATGGCGCGGTGGCGCAGGTGTTCACATCAGAAGAACCGGACGGGCTGCGCGGGCCACAATTTGGCGCCGCATGGTGCGATGAATTGGCGAAATGGAACAATGCGGAGGAGACCTGGAACATGCTGCAATTTGCCCTGCGGCTGGGGGATTACCCCCGTCAGGTGATCACCACCACACCGCGCCCGATTGCGCTGTTGAAAAAGATCATCAAGGACAGCCGAACCTTAATGAGCCATTCGGCCACCCGCGATAATCGGAAAAATCTAGCCGCTGGCTTTCTCGAACGCATTGTTGGCGAATTTGAGGGAACCCGTCTGGGTCGACAGGAACTTGACGGCGAATTGATTGAGGATCGTGATGACGCCCTTTGGAAGCGCGATGATCTGGAATTGTTAAGGGTCGATGAGCCGCCGGAATTGCAGCGCATTGTGGTCGCAATTGACCCGCCCATCAGTGCCACTAAAAAATCAGATGCCTGCGGGATTGTCGTTGCCGGCATTGGTGTCGATGGGCTTTCCTATGTGCTGGAAGATTTGACAATTTCAATGGCCTCGCCATTCTCCTGGGCCTCGCGCGCTGTTGCCGCCTATCACCGCTGGCATGCCGATGCGGTGGTGGCTGAAACCAATCAGGGCGGCGATATGGTAGAAACTATTCTGCACTCGATTGATGCAAGCCTGCCGGTTAAACAAGTAAAAGCTACACGCGGAAAGTGGCTGCGGGCAGAACCTGTGGCCGCGTTATATGAACGGGGCCGGGTGCATCATGCGGGCTGTTTTTCTGAGCTGGAAGATCAAATGTGCGATTTTGGCCCAAACGGGCTTTCATCAGGACGTTCGCCAGATCGGTTGGATGCGCTTGTGTGGGCGCTAACCGAGCTTTCGCTCAACCGCCAAAGCCAGCCAAAAGTTCGCTCAATATAAAGTATGGAACAAATCATGAACACTAAATTGAAATTGCCATCCTGGATGCAATGGGGGCGCGAGGCCAACAATGCGCCAACATCTGAGAGCAAAGCCTATACGGGCGGTTCGATGTTTACGCTGCATGCGCAGATGCGGGCGGCATGGTCATCGGGTGATTATGCAACCCTTGCCAAAGTTGGTTATATGCGAAATCCGATCGTCAATCGCTGTGTTCGGATGATTGCGGAGGGGGCTGCATCGGCCGAATTACTGCTGTATCAGGGCGGTCAGGAGTTTGATGATCACCCGGTTCTAAAAACCTTACGCCGGCCCAATTCGCGCCAGTCTGGCAAGGTATTCATGGAAACCCTGTTCGGGCATTTACTGGTTTCTGGCAATGCTTATGTCGAAATGATTGCGCTCGATGGCTCTCCGCGCGAGCTACATGCCCTGCGCCCCGACCGGGTTAAGGTTCTTGCCGATCAGGGCGGTTGGCCGAGGGGATATGAATATTCAACCGGCGGCAAAATCGCCCGCCATATGGTCGATGATCAGGGTAATTCTCCGGTTTTGCATTTAAGCCTGTTTCATCCCCTCGATGATCAATATGGTTTTCCGCCCCTGCAGGCAGCCCTGATGGCGCTCGATGTGCACAATGCAGCAAGCCAGTGGAACAAATCATTGTTGGATAATTCGGCCCGGCCATCCGGTGCGCTTATTTATTCGGCCAAGGACGGCAATAACCTGTCCGAAGACCAGTTTGATCGCTTAAAGCGCGAGTTGGAAGAGGGGTATACCGGGTCGCAGCGCGCCGGTAGGCCACTGCTTCTGGAAGGCGGGCTGGACTGGAAGGCGATGGGTTATAGCCCGCGCGATATGGATTTCATGCAGGCCAAAAATGGTGCCGCGCGCGATATTGCCTTGGCCTTTGGGATTCCGCCGATGTTGCTGGGCATTCCCGGCGACAACACCTATTCAAACTACCGCGAAGCCAACCGGGCCTTTTGGCGGCAAACGGTTTTACCAATGCTGGGGCGCAGTTTGGATGCAATGAGTCATTGGTTTTCTGGTCACTTGGGCGAAGATATTCGGCTTCATTTTGACATGGATAAAATTGAGGGTCTTTCGATTGAACGCGACGGGCTTTGGAAACGCGTAAATACTGCAACATTTTTGGACGATGACGAAAAACGCGAGGCGGTTGGGTACAGTTCAAATCGCACGTAGAGCTTCAACTCATGTTGCACGTTGAACGTAGTGAAGCGCAAAACATGAGCCATACAAAAAGCGATGCGCAAGACTTGAGCAATAAAATGGATAACAAACAACATGAGCGATTTATCACAAGCGGCCTGGATATGGTCGGCAAAGGGCGTTGGTGCGGTGGCGGGATCAGCTATTTCAATCGCCTATATGCTGCCCAATGGTCGCCGCGAGGCTGCCCTTCGCTTCTGCGTCGGCGTTGTCACCGGCGTGGTGTTTGGTTCAGCAGCCGGGTTAAAAATTGCCAGCCTGTTTGATGTGGAAGGCCTCTTATCGCCCATTGAAATCTCGTTGATGGGGGCAACAGCCGCAAGCCTTTTTTCCTGGTGGGGGCTGGGCATGATGGCGCGTTTATCGGCCCAATACCGACAAAACTTAACGGGCAATAATTCAGAAAATAACAGGAGAGCGGATAAATGAACCTGCAAAATTCCGAGTGTAAATCATCAGCTTTATTTGCTGACCGTGAGTGTAAGTTCCTGTCCGCCAGCCTTGAAGATATTTCGCTGGATGGGGTTTTCTCCGGCTATGCCAGCCTGTTTGACAAAACCGATCTTGGCAATGACCGGGTGGTCAAGGGCGCATTCGCCAAATCAATTAAAACGCGAAAAATTTCCGGTATCCGTATGTTGTTTCAGCATAATCCCGATAAGCCAATAGGCGTATGGGAAGAAATAATTGAGGATAAGAAAGGACTGTTCGTGCGCGGGCGCATTATTAAAGATGTGGCCAATGGTGCGGAAGTTTTAAACCTCATGCGCTCCGGTGCCATCGACGGGTTGTCGATCGGTTTTAAGACCAAACGCGCCCGCGGTAACAAAAAAACCGGCATCCGCGAAATCCTGGAAGCAGACCTTTGGGAGGTATCAGTGGTGACCTTCCCGATGCTGCCGGAGGCGCGGGTATCGCAGGTAAAAAATCTCAATCCATCTAACAGGCTCCCGACAATCAGGGAATTTGAACGCTGGCTCACGCGGGACGCTGGGCTGACAAGAAGTGAGGCCCGTACCGTCATTGGCAAGGGCTTTTCAACACTCGCAAGCACGCAAGACGCTGCTGGCATTTCACCCGCGGCCCTGGCTGAAAAAATCAGACAGACCGCACAATCATTTAACGCCAGGAGACAATAAACATGTCGAATATCCTACAAACCAAAGCCCCGGAATTAAAATCCTATTCCGGAGAAGTGTCCGATGCCTTTGATGAGTTTAAAGGCACATTTGAACAGTTCCGCGAGGCCAATGACGACCGGCTGGCCGAGATCGAAAAACGCATGAGCGCTGATGTCCTTTCAATTGAAAAGGTTGACCGCATCAATGCCGCTGTCGACGAGCAAAAGCGCCAATTTGATAATCTGCTGTTAAAGTCCAAACGCCCGGCGCTGGGTTCAAGTCAGTTTACGTCTATTGCCCAGATGGAAC
>JALSIJ010000139.1 GCA_026981655.1 Rhizobiaceae bacterium
CAATCGCAACGTCCGATTGGGAAGGTCGAGGTTTACCGGGTAAGTCTCGCAGCACCTTGACCATAAATTCAGGGTCCTGGGTTTCCTCTGCGCTAAATTTGTTCACCCAACCCAGTTCGCTTGCCCGTTCAGCCCGGATTAACTGTTCTTCGCGTGGGTGGGTGCGCGGCATAAAAAGGGCCGGTCGATCAAACGAGATTATCTCACAAAAGGTATTATACCCGCACATACCAATAACAGCACGCGCTTTAGCGACGATCGTTTCCAGTTCATTGTCAAAATCAATAACAATAATATTTTTCAGTTTTTCTGCCCGCAGGTGAATTTCTTCCTGGGTCTCGCCCTTCATGAACGGCCCCAATACCATCACCAACGGAAAGTCGAGGGTCTTATCATGTTCACGGGCAGCCAAAACCTTGGTCATCAGCTTTTCGCCATCACCACCACCACCGGCAGTAACCAGAATATAATCATCCGGCAGATTATGGCTCACATGATGTTCATCGCTCGGCACTTCCCGACGAAGAAAGCCCGTATAGGAAATCCGCTCCTCAAGACCTTCCGGCAAATCCAATCCTTGTAGCGGTTGCCAGAATGATTTTGGTCCGTAAACCCAAACTTGATTATAAAGCTCTTGAATGGAACCCAATACATTCCTCTTTGCCCATTCGCGCTCAAGCAATTCGGGCGAATCCATAACGTCGCGCAATCCAAGAACCAGCGTAGTCCCGCGCGCTTTCAACATACGAAGCGTTGACTCCACTTCGCCACGCAAGCCAAGAGGTTCCTTATCTATGATGAATATATGCGGATCAAATGCCTCGGCCGTCGATTCAATAACAGACCGACGCATTTCCAGCGTATCTTCCAGATCAATATGATCGCCGATAGAGGTGTAATCACCGTTATAAAGCTTGATAACACTTGGAATTTTGACGAAATCGACACGGGCACGAAAATCAAATGCACCGGCAATTTGCGAACCGGAGATGATCAGAACGGTAACGCCCTTGAACCGCTCTACCAGCGCATGGGCAATCGCCCGGCACCTTCGTAAATGTCCCAGTCCGAACGTATCATGCGAATACATGAGAATACGCGCGCTATCTAACCGCTTCATCCAGACGGACCTTGAGACTAATTAATATTTCCATTCGAGCAACGACACTATGCATAAAATTATCAGCGGGCAACCACTATTGAAAAATTGAATAGGCACTGCACCGCAATATTACCCAAACAGTCAAAATAAAATAGCACCTCTCAATTTAACCAACAAATCACTAGCGAAATTTAATTAGAATCGCCAACGGGTTGCAAAGCTTAATTGGCTATTAATCACATCGCAGGGTTTACGGCTTCGTTCACATTTGAGTTACTCTATTAATGTAAAGTGACCTCTTGGCTGCCTGGGGACCACGCTTTGAATACTAACGATCATTTTAATAATCCAGTTGTAGAAAAGTGGATACCAACCGAAATATACATTTCGTTGGTTGGTTCGTTGTTTTCTGAACGAAAATCGTTACTCATAGGAACATTGGGTACTGCAGCCGCTATTTTCGCCACAGCATGGAAAACTTCATCGACCCCATTGTATTTGTGCGCAACTTCATTCGCGATAATTGGAATGTTGAGATGGCTGGATGCCTGCCAGTTTAATAAAGTTGGCTCGTCAATCAGCAATCGGGAAAAAATGGCGGTCTGGGAGCATCGCTATACTGCAGGCGCTGCCGTTTCATCCGCATTACTCGGCTTTTGGTGTTTCTTCGCGTTTTATTATCTCGATGACACAATTGCGCAATTGATCAGTATTGCTGCCACATTGGTGAATATGATCGGCATATTTGGACGCAATTTCGGCATAAACCGCTTGGTAAATGTACAGCTGGCATTCTTTTCAATACCGTTGGTAATTGGCCTGATGTCACATCAGGATATTTATCTAACCCTGCTGGCAATCATGTTGTTGCCATTCATTGCCGGTGCGAAATCTATTGCAGACCGGCTTCGACATACACTGCTGGCAGCCGTGATTGGACGTAACGAAGTTGGCAAACTCGCCAATCAACTAGATGCAGCCCTAAATAATATGCCGCAGGGCTTATGTATGTTCAACCAAAACGCCCGTCTGGTTGTCTCCAACGATCAGGCAAGCGAATTACTCGGTATATCGCTTGAAAATTCCAAAGAGAAAAGCTTTACGGAATTAATTGCCCTTTGCGTAAAAAACAACAGCCTTTCAGCCAAAGACAGTCGCAGACTGATTGCCCATATAGAGGAAAACAAAAAATCCCGACACATTCCGTCCCTGCAGATAAACATGCATGGGCGCACAATATTGCAATTCAGCTTCCAGCATGCAGGCGATGATGGCCTCGTATTGCTGTTTGAAGATATAACCAAAAGAGTTGAAGCCGACAAAAAAATCAAACATATGGCCCGTTATGATTCTTTGACCGGCCTGCCAAATCGAGCATATTTTCGCGCTCAAATGAACGCGGCTCTTGTCAAGTGCAACAAAAATAGAAACTGTGCAGTACTGGTCATTGACATCGACGAGTTCAAACAGGTTAATGATACGCTTGGCCACCCGGTTGGTGACGAATTGTTGCGCGGCATAGCAGACCGGTTAAGAGCCGTATCTGGCGGGAATTATCCACTATCGCGTTTTGGCGGTGATGAATTTGTTGTGCTATTGCCAGAGCTCCGCTGCAAGGAAGAGGCATCCGCCCTTTCCGGAATTATAGTGGATGCGCTCAATGAGCCATTCAACGCCAATGGCCATGAGATTGTCGTTGGCGCAAGCATTGGCATCGCAACAACCATCGATATTTCTGCAAATACAGATATTTTGCTGCGCAATGCAGACCTTGCCCTCTACCGCTCCAAAGAGGATGGGAAAGGCATGTGGCGCTTTTACCAGCCCGATATGGGCTTACAGATGGAAGCCCGCCTCGGGTTAGAGAATGACCTGCGCAATGCATTGAAAAAGGGCGAGTTCCGGGCATACTTCCAACCGCTTGTGAATGTTGCATCCAAAAGAATTACCACCTGTGAAGCCCTCATTCGCTGGGATCACCCAACCATGGGGATTATTCCGCCAACTGCGTTCATCCCCATTGCCGAAGAAATGGGACTGATTGTTGAGATTGGTGAATGGATTTTACGGGCCGCTTGTCGTGAATGCAAACGCTGGCCGAGCTCAATCCGGGTGGCGGTAAATCTTTCCTCCATTCAGTTCAAACGCGGCGATATTGTAAGCACCATTAAGCGGGCGCTGGAAGACACAGGCCTTCCCGCAAGTCGATTGGAATTGGAAGTCACCGAGTCCGTCATGTTGCAGGACATAGAAAAAACACGGGCCGTATTGCATGAATTGCGCGATTTGGGAATCCGTATTTCGCTGGACGATTTCGGTACCGGCTATTCTTCATTGAGTTATCTGCACAGTCTTCCCCTGCACAAGGTTAAGATTGATCGTTCGTTTGTTACCGATATCAATACCAATGAAAAATCCCTGACATTATTGAAAAATATCGTTCAGATGAGTAAACAGCTCGGCCTCTCGATCGTCGTCGAAGGCATTGAACGCGATGAACAATTGGACACAATTGCTGCGGAAGTTGATGTCGATGAAATTCAAGGTTATCTGTTCAGTCCGCCGCATTCAGCATCAAATATATTCTCAATGATTTCTGCCACCAATGGTAAAACCATCGACCTTTCGGGCAAGAAAGATGAACAAAAACTGTTGAAATATTACAAATAGACGTTCACCCTTCCTAGCGTGGTATTAACCATCTTTACAATATTTCAACTCAGACAATAATCGTCACTTCACTCATAGTTAAGAAACTGTTAATTATTTTGGTAGAATTTTATTTCCAGAATTACAGGGGCTTTTGTGAGCAACAGGTCGCAGATTTTAAAACCAAGCTATACAGATAAAGTGCGCGATTTTATTGACATTGTCGAAATCAGGCGTGCCACTGATAGTGAGGATCTAAATGAGATTTATAGACTTCGTTACGATGCCTATCGACGGGAGAATTTCATTCGTCCCAATCCGGAGAAGCTGTGCATTGACGAACTTGATGATTCCAAAAATCACTTTGACTTCGGATTTTACCTTAATGGGCGACTGTTAAGCTCAATGCGGCTTCACATTGTTACCAGCCGGGAGCCACAATGCGCCACCATGTTGGCCTTTCCTGAAATTGTCGGGAAATGGTTGGACGAGGGCAAAACCCTGATTGATCCAAGCCGCTTCGTGACCGATCTTGAATGTTCTGCCCTTTATCCTGAATTGCCATTGGTTATGATGCGCTTGCCGATAATGGCGGCGCAGTATTTTAACGCCGACAATGGCGTATTCACCGTCCGGCCTGAGCATGTAGCCTTTTACAAAAGAGTATTTCGGGCAAAAGAAATGTCCGAATTTCGTAAATTCCCCTATGTGGATTTCAACGTGATTCTAATGCGCACAGATACCAACAATCCTGAAAAAGGTATATTTAAACGGTATCCCTATTTCAAATCCAATTATCTGGAGCAGCGAGCACTGTTTAAAAAACCAAGCCCACTTTTAACACCGGTAACGGAAATTTCAGATTATTTTCCTGCCTGATTATTTAGATGGCCTTTGGCTTGATTTTGAGCAATCATTTGTCTCAAAATATTTTCTCACCGCGGCTACCCAGGTCAGGTCAATTCCATGTCAACAAATCAACATTCCCATGCAATCGCCCAAAAACTTGATCGTCAGGACCCACTGGCAACTGCAAGGGACAAATTTTTTCTACCGGGGAATTTAATTTATCTTGATGGTAATTCACTGGGTCCGGCTCCAAAAGCCGCATTTGCAGACCTTGAGGAAGCCGCCCACCGTGAATGGGCGCAAAACCTTATCGGCAGTTGGAACTCAGCCGGGTGGTTCGATCTACCCTCAAAATCCGGCGCAATTATTGCGGATATAATTGGCGCGCAAAAAGACGAGGTTGTCGCCTGCGATACAACGTCAATTAACATTTTTAAAGCGCTCCATGCAGCTCTCTCGCTTAGGCCGGAACGCAATGTAATTGTTGCGGAGGCCGCAAGCTTTCCCACAGACCTTTATATGGTTGAAGGGGTTGTCGGCACCACACAAACAAAAAACATCAGGCTCGAGGGTATCGATGCCCCCGAGATTGAGGCACTGATTGATGAAGATACTGCTGTTGTATTGGTTAATCAGGTCGACTACCGTACCGGCAAGGTCAGAGATGTGGGGGCGCTCACACGACATGCGCACGCAAACGGCGCCATCATAGTTTTTGACCTTTGCCATAGCGCCGGAATAATGCCAGTCGAGCTAAATCAGCATGAAGTCGACCTTGCCGTTGGCTGCACCTATAAATATCTAAATGGAGGCCCGGGTTCTCCGGCATTTATTTTCTGCGCAACCAAACACCTGGCAGATGTTCAACAACCACTTTCCGGCTGGTGGGGGCATCAGACCCCCTTTGCATTTAATCAAAGTTACAGCCCAGATCCCGGCATTCGAAAGTTTCTTTGTGGGACACAGCCAATCTTGTCATTTCGGGCCATGCAGGCGGGGTTAGAGTTAACCCGCCAATATGACATGGGCAAAATCCGCAAAAAAAGCATGGCCTTAACCGACTTGTTTTTGAGCGAAATTATGAAATTTGCCGAAGAATATGGCGTGGGCCTCGCCAGCCCGGAAAATGCCCAAGATCGAGGCAGCCAGATATCGCTAACGCACGATTCTGGCTATGAAGTCATTCAGGCCTTGATTGAACGCGGCGTTGTGGGAGATTTTCGCACGCCCAATATCATGCGGTTTGGCTTTGCACCGCTATATATCAGCTATCAAAATGTAGTAGATGCAGCAGCCATATTAAAAGACATCCTTGAAACTGAAATCTGGCGCGACCCACGCTTCAAGCAGAAATCCGCCGTAACCTGAAAATAATGAAACATTCTAAGCCTAATTCTTCCGAATTTCATTGATCGGAACAATTGGAAGTTCGGGTTTTGTAGAAATTACTTTTATCACATCAGGCATTATTTTTTCAGCCATTGGCTGGGTTTCGGCGACAGCTTTGTGACTACCGATAACGTCAATCATCGAAGAGCCTGAAGCACCCAAATGTATAATAGAACCACTGCCTGTCGTATCAAATACTTCGATCTTTGAGGTGCTTGGCTCCATTATCTGTATGGACCCCGCCTGGGAAATCGTCGAAACAAGGCAGAGGCCAAGAACCAGTGCTGGCCGCCGGATATGTAGAAGCTTATTAATCATTGTGGTCTCCACCTTGAAAATTTCCGCCAGTCTGGCAAACATTGGTAAATAAATCGTCTCAGGTTGAAGCCTCAAAAAGGCGTTTGGAGAAAACTATGGAAAAAAGTGCGTTCGACACCAACCTGGATCGCCAAAGTGCAAATTTTGAACCTTTAACGCCTTTGACTTTTATGGCCCGTTGTGCCGATGTTTATCCAAACCAGCCGGCCGTTATTTATGGTACGCGGCAATACTGCTGGAAAGAGGTTCGCGAACGCGCAACAAAGCTTGCATCCGCATTGGCAGCACGCGGTATTGGCAAGAATGATACGGTCTCGATAATTGCCCCGAATATCCCGGAAATGTTTGAGGCTCATTTTGGTGTTGCGGCAGCGGGTGCCGTATTAAACCCGATCAATACAAGGTTGGATGCGGAAACCATTGCCTATATTCTCGACCACTCTCAAGCCAAGGTCCTGATTACAGACACACAATTTGCACCGGCCGTAAAACAGGCACTCGCAACACTTGCAAATAAAGAACTGATTATCATTGATATTGATGATCGGCAAAATGAACAGGCCTCACCCAGCGATGAAAGACTGGGAGAAACCGACTACGATACTTTTATTGCCACCGGCAGCTCAACCTTCCCATGGGTTTTACCGGATGATGAATGGAACGCCATTTCACTGAACTATACTTCAGGTTCGACGGGCAAACCCAAGGGCGTTGTCTGCCACCACCGGGGTGCCTATCTCATGGCGGTGGGTATTGCAGCCGCATGGCCCTTTGGTCTGCACCCCATGCACATGTACACCGTGCCATTATACCATTGTAACGGCTGGTGCCACGGCTGGTCGCTCGCCGTATGTGGTGGCACATCTGTGCTCATCCGCAATGTTAATGCCGCCAATATGTACAGGGCCATTTCTGACCACCGGGTTACCCATTTTGGTTGCGCGCCTATTGTTCTATCCATGTTGATCAATGCCAGTGAGGAAGAAAAAAAGCCATTTGACTGGCCTATCCACGCCTATACAGCAGGCGCCCCTCCCCCAAGTGCGATTCTGACCGGCATTGAGGCATTGGGCTTTTCCGTCACCCATGTTTATGGACTGACCGAAACCTACGGGCATGTTGTGGAATGCGCCAGTCAACCCGGCTGGAGTGAAATTAACGCTGATGCCCTGGCCGAAATCAAGGCGCGCCAGGGCGTACGTTATGCGGTGACCGAGGGGTTAATGGTGGCTGACAGCGAGACCCTGCAACCGGTTCCCGATGATGGTAAAACCATTGGCGAAATCATGATCCGTGGCAATACGGTAATGAAAGGCTATTTTCGCAACAAACAAGCCACAGATGAGGCATTTTCTGGCGGCTGGTTTCATACCGGAGATCTGGCGGTTACTCACCTGGATGGCTATGTTCAAATCAAGGACCGGCTAAAGGACATCATCATTTCCGGTGGTGAAAATATCTCATCAGTCGAGATTGAAAATATTCTGTTCAAACACAATGCCGTAATGGCCGCTGGTGTTGTCGCCAAACCAGATGCAAAATGGGGCGAAGTTCCTTGCGCCTTTGTTGAATTAAAGCCGGGGGAAACAGCCACAGAAACAGAGATTATTGCCCATTGCCGCAAACATCTAGCCGGCTTCAAATGCCCAAAAGAAGTGCGCTTCGGTGAGCTACCAAAAACCTCAACCGGCAAAATTCAAAAATTTGTATTGCGGAAACAAGTGTAGCAATGAGCCTAAACTTATCGAGTAAGTATACGTCTGAAAGCAATAAACTAGACTGTTTCACATTTAGATGGAAGCAGTCAGGCTGCGATTGGAGCCTGACTTGCAAATTGATGAAATTAATTTGAGGGCGGAACTGGCCCGGTGCTTATGCACCGCCCCCGCGGAGGCCGGGCGCAAGCTCAAGTTGCACGTTAACCCCGGACTTGATCCGGGGGAAACGCAAAACTTGAGCCATTGGAAAAGCCCCGAATGGCCGTGAGCGAAAGAAAATAGAGTGATCCCCTCAAAGACGGATACTCTAGGCGCTTGTGCGGCCAGAAACACGGTCAATAAGGCCTGTTACGTATTTAGAAGCCCGGGCTGATTTAGAAGCCGTTGCATTTGAACCAGCGCCCTGATCTTCCAATCTATTATTCGCAGCCTGAGTGTCTTCATAAGCATAATAATTATATTGCATATACCGATAGGCGTAATTGTAATCCAATTGATCAACCGCAAATTTGGTAAATGCGCAGCCAACCACATTAGCACCGGCTGATTTTAGCCGGGAAAGTGCATTTTTTGCAGATTTCCGCGTCACTTGTTTGGATGAGACAACCAGCAAAGTCGCATCGAGTTGCCGGGCCAGAATTGGAGCATCTGACAAGCCCATAACCGGTGGAGAATCAACAATCACCATATCAAATTTTTTGGCACAATAATGTAACGTCAGGCCCATTTTTTGAGAGCTGAGTAAGTCGGCTGGATTCGGTGGAATTGTACCAGAAGTCAGCAACGTGATATTCGGATTATCGGTGCTTCGAAACAGATCCGTAACATTGGTGGTCCGAATTACATTTGTAAGCAGATTGCTTAGACCAAAAGCATTATCCGTCCCAAATACCCGATGCATACGCGGTTTACGCAAATCAGCATCAATCACCAATACTTTACGGCCAAGCGATGCAAAATCAGAAGCCAGCTTATACGCAGTCGTCGTTTTACCTTCAGACATTTCCGAGCTGGTAACCAGAATTGTACGAAGTTTTTCACCAACACCGGTAAACTGCAAAGATGTCCTCAAGGTTCGGTGTGCCTCCGACAATGGCGAAGTGGGGGTATTAAACCCTTCCAAAATTTTATCCTCGTCTACCTTCGGTGTTATGCCCAAGACAGGAATTTTTAGTTCATCTTCCAATTGGTCTGGTACAGAAAACGTATTGTTCATTAATTCCAAAATATAAATCGTTGCAACAGCCAGCGCACCAAACAGACCAAGTGCTGCAATCAGATTGATTAACCTACGAGGAGAAAAAGGAAATTCAGGTACAACGGCGCTCTCAACAATCGAAATATTCGACGTCTTAATTTCAGAACCAACGCCGATCTTACTGAGCTTATCAATCAATGAGTCAAATTGTTTTCGGTTGGAATCAACTTCCCGCTTCAGGATTGTGTACTGTATATTCTTTTTCTGAAACGCCGACTGACGCTTTTCCAAATCAGTCAGTTCACGTTTTAGCGCTTTTTCGCGTTCCAAAATTTGCTGATAGCGAATTTTAACTGACTTCGCGATAGCTGCAATCTCAAAATTTACCTGTTTTTGAAGTTCATTAATTTGCGCCCTCAATCGACGCATTTCTGGAAACCCTGGCTTCAAAGTGCCGAGCTTTTCTTGATAGGTGGCTTTCAACTCTGCAATTTTTTGTTTTGTCGACTGAATGGATTCGCTGGCAAATACTTCCGATAAAGATGCTGAATCGCCATCAATGATTTGTTGATTAAAGCGCTCTTCAGTCAAACGTGTTTGAATAGCACCTGACAGAGCCTTGTTTATTTCAGCAATATTTGCCGAAATCAGCGAGACATCATCACCCGTGACCGTAATACCAACTTCCTGTGCATAGGCCACCAATTGCCGCTCAGAGCTTTGTAACTTCTTTTTGGTTTCACCTACCTGCTCTTCAATGAACTGCCGCGCCAGATCAGAGGTCTCGCTTTTTTTATCAACATTTTGATTGATAAAACTCTTAACCAGCTGGTTGGTAACCTCAGCGGCAAGGCGGGGATTTGCATGGGCAAATTTCACCGACAATATACTGGAATTTCGAATTAAAACTATCGATAGGTTTTTGTGAATTATATTATAGGCCTTGAGTTCCCGCGCCTCGAACGGCAATTCCATTACACCCAGGTTACTTGTTGTACCAAAAGCTCTTTTAAACAGGTTGGTGATCGAAAAACTCGCCGTCGGTGCCAGAAAGTCTGGCTTTTCGGTTAGATTGAGCTTAAATATAACCCGTCGGATCAAATCTCTCGATCTCATTTTCACCTTCGCGGTTTCAAACAAGCGATTGCTGTCACCCTGTGAAAGAACTTCAAAGTCCTGGATGATTTTCGCCCCGGCAGCCTGTATCTCAATCTTTGCGGAAGCCCTGAATTTTGGAGTTTGCAGGAACGAAAATGCCAGACCGCTTACAAAGCCAGCGATTAAAAATGCTGCGATCAGCCATCTATAGTGAAGAACAAACCAAAATAACCGTAGTGGGTCAAAACCAGAATTTTCATCCTCATCCACATCGTGAAATGGTTCAAATCCGGGGCCCGTTTGGTGCCGAAGCGGAACACCATATGTCACAGGCTCCGGTAAATTACTTGCTTGGATATGCCGATGTTGCATTAAAAATCTGCGCCCGATAAATGGTCAGCCCTCGAATTTCTATTTACGATGTATCACAGAATTAATAAAGTAACTATGAAGTCGCCATAGGCATTGAAGCAGATAAAAGCTGTTAATGGAAAAATAATGCTTCATACAATTACATAATACAATTCTTGGAAATGGTCATATTTGATTTATCCTGACACCTAATTTCGATATAAGACAAGGCCAAAAATTAGGTCGGCAATCCACTATATGAGCTGGCAAAACAATCACTTAGCACGTGATAAAAGGGGCCCGGACTGGATGGGCTACGCAACCAGAGCCAAGCAGGTTAAGAACGCCTTAATCATTTTGAGTACTACCATAGTTGCCGGGTTACATTTCAAGTCAATAAGTCAATTTCGCAAAATCAGAAATATCTGATATTTATTGGCAGGACTGAATCGTTTTTACTGGGCTGGGCAAATGAAAAAACTGATTGTCAGCATATTTGTGCTGTTTTTACTGTTGGTCGGCTCGATATATATGTTGCCGATGGTCTTGTCATCTGATACGGCGCGGGTACAGTTTTCCAAGCAGATTTCAACCTTAAGCGGCATGCAGATTGCCCTGGACGGTCCGGTAAAGTTCTCTGTGTTTCCAGATTTTGGTCTAGTTGCAAACAACGTAAAGCTTCAAACTTCCAATGAGGGTTTCTCTGTTTCCGTTGACAAAATTGTCTCCGGCGTAAAGCTATTGCCCCTTCTTTCAGGAAATCTGGAGATTACCGGACTGAGTTTAACCAGGCCTGAAATCACATTAATTGCTGCCAATGCCGGGCAAGAGCCAGCCTCTGGAAATACAGAACAGGAAAGTTTGAACGACCCGTTTGCAACAGCCGTCACCTGGCTTGAAAAACTTTCCCTGAGGCGGTTTGAAATTACCAATGGGAAATTCATATCAATATCCGCAGATGGTAGCGAAAGCACAATTTCTAACATCAACACGACCTTGCTGGCTCCCAGACTTGATGGTGAAATCAATCTCATATTCAGCGCATTAAAAGATGGCCAGCTTATATCATCGACAGTTAGTCTGGAGGCGCTTAGGCCCATCCTGACACGTCAACCATCACAGGTGAACATTGCGTTAAAAATGACGCCTGCACCGCATCCAGGCCTTGCAGACCTAACTATCAGTGGAAAAATCCAGTTAAATCAGGATGGCTCCTACCAACTCTCAGATGGCTCACTGACCAGTCTTGGGCAACCACTCAATTTGGATTTAACCTATAAACCGGGCAAAAGACCATATATTAATCTGGCGGTAAAAGCGCAGAATGTTGATTTTGGTTTGATTGAAAAAGCCACTCAAGAAAGCCCGCCATCTGCGTCAAATTCAGAAATTAAATCCACGTCTTCAGGCACCATCGACTTTGATCCACTGTTGGCGATGGATGCAGATATTGCCATCATCATTGACCAGTTTTCCATGGATGGTGCAAATATTCGCAAGATTAATCTGCAGGTCAATCTTCGCGATGGCGATCTAAAAATTAACTTGGGCAATGCCAAAATTGCCAATGGCCAAATATCGGCAAAGGCCACCGCCAATCTGGGCGATCCAACGCCTAGCGTTCAGGGCAGCATTTCCGCCACACGCCTTGATATTGGCAGCTTGTCTAAACTCGCCAACGCAAAAATTCCTTTGACTGGCGAAGTTGGGCTTAATATTGGCTATGCATTCCGGGGGCTTGATGCAAAATCCATCAAAGACAGTTTCAACTTTGCAGGTTCAGCAAGCATTTCCAATGGCGTGGCAATAATACCCGCATTGGGCGAATTTGGCGCCGGGCCATCCGCCAAACGAATTTCTGCACTGAATATTGTTGCCGTTATCAGGAATGCTCAAAAGCCCGTTGATATCAAGGCAAGAATGAACTGGAACGGCGAAGCAATTCGGCTTAACAGTTTGATCACCCCCCATAACCTTATCAAGAATAGGTCTGGGCCAGTAACTGTTTCATTCGATTCCAATAAACTCGTCGCAGACTATTCCGGCACCGTCAGCACCAATGGCTCCCTCAACGGGCATGCTAAAGTCACAATCCAATCTCTGGGCAATATGTTGGCATGGCTTGGCCAGAAGCAGAACAGCGACCTGAAGAACTTTTCCTATATCGGGGACATCAAACTTAATAACGACAAATTTGAATTCACCAAGGCCAGAATTTCACTCAACGGAATTCAAGCTAATGGTTCAGGTTCAATTAGCCTTAAAGGCAAACCATCGCTAAATACGGATTTGGCATTTCAAACACTTGACATAGCAGCTCTGACGGGTGGAACCACTGCCAAATCGAACACCAAAGGCAGAAGTTCCACAAACACAAAAATTGACATTTCCGGGCTGACTAAGTTCGATGCAAATATTAAGCTCAGCGCTGAAAAAATTCACTATGGAAAAGTCACCGCCGGACCATTGAAAACCACTCTGGTGGTAAAAAACGGCATTGCTAAATTCAAGTTGTCCAAAACCCCTTTTTATAATGGGTCCGTTCTGGCAAATGTTACGGCCGATGGTTCGAAATCTATTGCGGCCATTTCAGCCGAGGCAAAACTCTTAAGCATTGATGCATTACCATTGTTCCGCGATGCGGCAGAGTTTAAGCGCCTTGAAGGCAAACTCAATGCTGACTTATCCATCACGGGTTCCGGTGCAACCAGCCGCCAATTTGCCAATTCACTGGCCGGCAATTCCAAGGCTCAATTTGCCGACGGGGCCATTCGCGGCATAAATATCGCCAAAATATACAACAACCTATCAGCCATACTGAGCGGTGGATTTAAAGAAGATAGCCGCGAGAAAACCACATTCACCGAGCTCGGTCTATCCTTCACAATCGACAAAGGCATTGCCACCACCAACGACATTAAATTGCAAGGGCCGCTGGTCAGAATGGATGGCGCAGGCAAAGTGAATATCGGCGAAGAAAGCATTAACATGCGGCTAAACCCGCGCGTGGTGGCCTCAGCATCCGGCCAGGGCGGGGATTTTGACGTAAAAGGCCTGGGCATCCCGTTGATCATCAATGGCCCGTTGAGCAAACCACGGGTTTATCCAGACCTGAGTGAGGTTTTAAAAAACCCGCAAGCGGCACTTAATTCGCTTTCCAAACTGGGATTAAACATCAAAGGGCTTAAATTGAAGGACATCGGCAAGGGAAAACTGGATATTGCGAAACTTGCCAAGGAAAAACTCAACATAGAAAAGCTCGACAAGATTGCCGGAAAAGGCACATCGAAAGCAGTTGGCAATGTAATTAAAGGCCTGCTGGACAATAAGAAAACCCCGGGCGATGACAGCAACAACGGCGGAACAGAAAAAGTTATTGGCGCATTGCTCAATCAATTGACCGGTTCTGAAAGCTCCAATACAGAGCCTGTGGAGCCCCAGCCCACACCGGTCAACACACCGCCAAAAGATGATATTGATCTAAACATCACTGGAAAAATTCCGGTGCCAAAGCCAAATCCGCGCCGCAATGCAACAATAGCCGAAAAACCCAAAACGACCCGGGAAATTGCGATCGAAAAAATAGCGCCTAAAATAGACCTGCCGGTCAGTGAAAAGACAAAGGAAAAAGGCTTAAAACTGTTATTCGACAATATCTTGAATTAAGCCTCTTTCATAATCGGCAAGGGTTTTCCCAGCCCCCCAGTCATTGGCTTTGAGCGCCTTTAAAATACCGACGAGATTGTTATCTCGAATGCGTTCCAGCTCACGAATTGAATAGGCGCCTGATTGCGCGTCCGACTGGCTTGCGATCTGCTCTACAAGCTCATCATCAAGTTTAGGCACATCCATCAGCTTGGTCCAGGGTAATTCCAGACACGGTCCAAATTGTTCAATAAAATGCTTCATGCCCGCCTCACCACCGGCGATACGATAGGTTTCAAACAGGCCCATTTGCGCCCAGCGCAAACCAAAGCCAAATCGAATGGCATCGTCGATTTCTTCAGTTGTCGCAATTCCATCTTTGACCAGCCAAAGCGCCTCTCGCCACACGGCCTCCAAAAACCGGTCTGCAATAAAGGCTTCGATTTCCTTGCGCACGTGTAGTGGTCTCATACCAAGGCTTTTGAAAAAACCCTTCGCCCGTTCGATGTTGTCTGGGCTGGTTTTTTTACCTCCAACAAGCTCAACCAATGGCAACAAATAGACCGGATTAAACGGATGCGCGACCAGCAGTCTTTCGGGGTGCAAAAGTTCAGCCTGCAAATCAGAAGGCAGCAGGCCGGAAGTCGATGAAGTTATCAACGCATTGGCAGGCGCATGAATTTCAATTTCCCGATATACTGCCCGCTTTATCTCAATTCGTTCCGGTACCGATTCTATTATAAGGAGGGCATTTTTGGCAGCCTCATTAATGGACTTGCTATAGACAACTTCGCCCGGGATGGGGCGGGGTATATCGCTCAGGTTTTTTGAGGCAACAGAAGCATTTTCAAGCACGTTGGCGATCTTGCGTTCCGCATCCGGGTCGGGGTCAAAAATCCTTACCTTAAATCCGTTTTCAATCAACCGTGCTGCCCAGCCACCGCCAATTACCCCGCCTCCAATAATGGCGATGTGGCTCGAAAAATCGCCCATCAGCCCCACCTTTTTTG
Source organism: Rhizobiaceae bacterium (assembly GCA_026981655.1). Classification (GTDB taxonomy): domain Bacteria; phylum Pseudomonadota; class Alphaproteobacteria; order Rhizobiales; family Rhizobiaceae; genus SZUA-100. Next base: position 15,328 of record JALSIJ010000139.1, read on the forward strand.
TAGCTTCAATTTTTCACGAACCTCAGCAGGTGAAAGAATATTATAGCCCATTGAGGTGGCGATGGTGACGGCGCGCGAAACCAAGTCACCATTGGTGGCGAGCTGACCTTTAGCAAGCCAAAGGTTGTCTTCCAGTCCAACGCGAATATTACCACCGGCAAGGGCTGCCATCGCCACATAGGGAAGTTCGTTTCGACCAATGGAGAATGCTGAAAAAATCCAGTCATCGGGCATATTTTGCACCAGCGCATTAAAGCTGGTTATATCGTCCGGCGCGCCCCACGCGATCCCCATGCAAAGCTGCACAACGACCGGATCATCAATCAGGCCCTTCGATTTCAACCATTTGGCAAGTTCCAGATGGCCCGCATCAAAAACCTCGATTTCCGGGCGCACCCCAAGGCGCTGAATTTGCGCGGCCATTGCCACCAGCATTGCAGGGGTGTTGGTCATCACATAATCTCCCTCACCAAAATTCATCGTCCCGCAATCCAGCGTGCAGATTTCAGGCAGCAAATCGGCCACATGCTGCAACCGTTCGGTGGCGCCCGCCATATCAGTTTCTTGCACGTTCAGCGGCAGGGGCTTTTCAGCCGAACCGATCACCAGATCACCCCCCATCCCCGCCGTCAGGTTCAAAACAACATCCACGCCGCTTTGTTTGATGTGTTCAACGACTTCAGCAAACAATGCCGGGTCGCGAGAGGGCGCACCTGTTTTCGGGTCGCGCACATGAATATGGGCAATCGCCGCCCCGGCATTCGCCGCCTCTATGGCCGCGTCGGCAATTTCTCTTGGGCTCACCGGCACCTTTTCAGAACGCGTCACCGTATCAGCAGAACCGGTGACGGCGCAGGTGATAAAAACATCCCGATTGCCCGATAGAGCCATCTGTCTTCCTCCCGTAAAAACAGAAGACTAACCCCGCAGGGTAATTCCATGATAGACATTTTGCGCACTTTTCTGAATTTTTTGCGCAACACCCCATAACAGGATTTCAAATCGCAAAGGCGGCTGGACGGAACCAGACTAAAATACTACCGTACAGATTCCAGATAGTTTACACTTTCACCATTCACATCGGATACTGGTTTTGCTGTCATTTACCCTGGCTGTATTTTTGCTACTAATTACACCTGGCCCTGGCGTATTATCGACCGCGGGCGTCGGTGCCGCATTTGGTGCCAAGCCGGGACTTAAATATGTTTTAGGTCTGTTTATTGGTACAAATTTGGTCGCACTTAGTGTGGTTTCAGGGCTGGCTGCAGTCGTTTTCGCACTGCCTGCAGTTCGTAATATCCTGCTCATTCTTTCGGTGATATATTTGCTTTATCTGGCATATCGTATTGGCTTTGCCGGCAGTAAAATTGCTTTCATTGAAGCAAAAGGTCAGCCCGGCATAATCGCCGGCATCCTGCTGCAAATCATCAATCCAAAAGCCTATGCGGTTAACACCACGCTGTTTACCGGCTTTGCTTTTCTACCGCAAAATCTCGCTGTTGAAACCATGATAAAGTTCGCAATTCTAAATGCAATATGGGTGCCTATCCACCTGCTTTGGCTGGTCGCAGGCAGCATGGTGGAGCGGATGAACCTTGAACCGGCTACCCAGTTCAAGATTAATATAGCGATGGCACTGGCTATGCTTTTGGTGGTAGCTCTGGCGATATTTTCGCTTAATGGCTAAACAAACCGCCAAAGATACAACCTTAAGCTCGTTCGGGAATATTCACCGCCTTCAGGCTGGCAGGACGCTCCATGCACCGTGTTGACCACGCCTGCACATTCGTAAAGTTGTCCATGCCAACCAGATCATCGGCCGCATAATGCCCTCTCATTACCCTGATCCACGGCCAAATGGCCAAATCAGCGATCGAATATTTATTGCCGACCAGATAATCACCCTTGGCAAGCTGGCCATCTAATACACCCAACAACCGAATGGATTCATTAAGGTAACGTTCCAACGGCCGTTTATCTTCAATATCCTTTCCGGCAAATTTATGGAAAAAACCAAACTGACCAAACATCGGGCCAACCCCGCCCATCTGGAACATCAGCCATTGAAGGGTCTCTATCCGTTCCACCGGATCGCTCGAAAGCAATTGACCGGATTTTTCGGCCAGATAGATCAATATCGCCCCCGATTCCCAAAGACCCAAAGGTTTACCGCCCGGACCATTGGGATCAATGATCGCCGGAATTTTGTTATTGGGGTTGAGCGACATAAATTCAGGGGTCATTTGATCGCCGCTACCAAAATCAACCAGATGCGGCTCATAATCAAGACCGGTCTCTTCCAGCATCGCAGAGGCTTTAATGCCATTCGGCGTTGGCAGTGAATATAATTGTATTATCTGTGGGTTTTTGGCAGGCCATTTTTTGGTGATCGGAAAATTACTCAATTCGGGCATTATTGTTCCTTTCTATAAATTGCTTGTCAGTTAGCGGGTAGAATTCTTAAGTTTCAATCTCAAACAATTATTAGAAATAGTTCAAGCTAAATATAGCTTTGCAAACAACAACTATTAGTAAAGTAATAATTTTTTCAGGTTCTTGAAAAAATTTTGCATATTAGTGATGCTCAACACGCAACACTGGACCACAAGCGTTTAATGCTCTTCATAGGCAAAGGGACCCTCTGCATCATTAAGACTGATTGTATGGGTAATTAGATTATTATATCTGGTCCAATGATGAAGCTGGTAACCCGGCGCATCCAAAAAGAATTCACTTTCCTTTTTCATGGTCAAATCGAGACCTAGCCTTATGCCAATGCTTGGGGCCGTGCTGACTATCGTACCGTGAAATCGTGCAAATGTCGGCAGGTGTATGTGGCCACAAACAATGCGTTCGATGCATGAATAATCTTCCACAATCGCGCCAAAAGCATCGGCACCTAAAAATCCATCTAAATCAGATTCAATAACCCCGCATTTCACCGGAGGGTGATGCATAAATATGAGTGTTGGATGATCCGGTTCTGCTGCAAGTATTTCCTCCAGCCATGCAAGCCTTTCAGCGCATAGTTCCCCACCCTGGGCATTTTCAATCGTTGAATCCATACCGATCAGGCGAACTTCATGTTCATCAATCACATAGTTGATAAAGTTACTTGATCTTATTGGACACGCAGATCCACCGAATTCAGCCCATAGAACATTACGATCATCATGATTGCCGGGTATGACATAGAAGGGACAGTTTAGCTGACCCAGAAGCTGCGCCGCATTTACCGCTTCATCTTTTGTTCCATGATCGGTAATGTCACCAGTTACCAAAACCAGATCAGGTCGGGGAACCAATTGATTAATATGCCCAACCACCTGCTTCAGATTCGCTTCCATCGGCGCAACACCAAGCGTTTTGCTGCCCATTTTAACAATATGAATATCGCTTATTTGTGCAATCAGCATGTCAAAAAATCCGTACGTTTTATTACGTAACAGAGGAG